>NZ_JAEBDZ010000021.1:0-150851 GCF_046548675.1 Amycolatopsis sp. cmx-8-4 | reverse complement strand
CACGAGCACGTAGAGTGCTGTCAGGAGGGTGTCTAGTTCTTTGCTCACACATTGATCTTGGACACCCTCCTCTCACGTCCTGAACCGGGTCAGCTCACATGATCTTCACGGAATCAATCATCTAGGGAAGAGCGCACCCGTTCCCGTCGTTGGCCCCGGTATGACCGAGAAACTCGGGATCACCCTGTCCGGTGGTCCGACCGCACTCCTGGAGCTGGGCGGCGTCCGGCTGCTCACCGACCCGACGTTCGATCCGCCGGGCGATCACTCGATCGGCCGCCGCGTGCTGGTCAAGACCGAGGACTCGGTGCTGACCGAGGACACCGTCGGTGTGGTGGACGCCGTGCTGCTGTCCCACGACCAGCATCCGGACAACCTGGACGATCGCGGGCGCGACTACCTCAAGACGGTGCCGCTGACCCTGATCACCCCCAGCGGCGCCGAGCGGCTGGGCGGGACCGCGCGTGGCTTGGAGCCGTGGGAGGAGACGCAGGTCGGGCGGCTTACGGTCACCGCCGTCCCGGCGTTGCACGGGCCTGAAGGAGCGGAGCAGCTCGCCGGTGACGTCACCGGATTCGTGCTCAGCGGCGAAGGCCTGCCGACGGTGTACGTCAGCGGGGACAACGCGTCGCTGGACTTGGTGCGGGAGATCGCGTCGCGGCTCAGCGTCGACATCGCGATGCTGTTCGCCGGTGCCGCGAGGACGACGCTGTTCGACGGCGCTCCCCTGACGTTGACCAGCGAAAACGCCGCCGCGGCGGCATAGGTGCTCGGCTCGGCGAAGGTCGTCCCGCTGCACTTCCGGGGCTGGCAGCATTTCAGCGAGGGTCCTGACGTACTGAGGAAGGAGTTCGAGGCGGCCGGTCTGACCGACCGGCTGGTGCTGCTCGAACCCGGGGAGCGCGCAGAGGTCTGACGCGGGCCCGTGAGAGGCTGGCGGCATGGCCAAACCGACGCCGCTGCAGTTCCGGAACATCCTCGTTGCCCTCCTGGCGGCGGCGGGCTTCGTGTGGAGCATCGTGGCCGGCCTGCCGTGGTGGGTCAGCGCGATCATCGGCTGCGCGTGCGTCCTGTCACTGGCCTCGGCCTACCTGAACCGTCCCGACGCGGGCTGACCACGGGTCGTCGACAAGGTGTACGGCACTCGTCGACGACCCGCGAGTTCAGGTGGGGATACCGCGCCGGGGCTCACGGAGCGGCAGAGAACACGCGACTCGTCAACCCGACGTGCGTGACCCAACCGCCTTGCGCGTCCTATCGCGCACCACGCCGACTTCCATGCGCGGCCGTGCGAGCCTCAGCGGGTTTTGGCGAACCGGGCTTTCACGTTCGCGCGGCCCGTCTCCGTCAGGCGGCCGAACAGGCGCAGTCTGGCCAGGCCGCCGTCCGGGTAGATGTCCAGGCGGGCCTCCGTCACCTCGGGGCCGTCCGGTACGGCGAAGCGGTGGCGGGTGTCCGGCTGCAGGCGCGTCTTCGGCAGCAGCTCCACCCACTCGCCGTACGTGTCGCGGCCGCTGATCGACGCCCAGCCCGGGGCGTTGCCCTTGAGGTTGCTCGTGTCCAGCTCGGCAAACCGGACGATACCGGCGCCGGCCAGCCTGAAGGTCGCCCAGTCGTTGCCGTCGTCGCGGCGGCGGGCCGTCTCCCAGCCCTCCGCCTGGTGGGCCGCGAGGCCCGGCGAGAGCATGTTGTTCGGCGATGAATAGAACATGTTGCTGCACCCCGTCACCAGGGCGCCGTTCTCCAGGGCCGCCAAGTCCAGCGCGTCCAGGTCCAGCAGGTCCGGGTCCGGGATCGGTGCACCGTGGACGCGCAGGCGGGCGACGCCGCCGTCGGGGTGCTGGGTCAGGCGAACGTGGGTGTACCTGCGGGAACCGTTGACCGTGTGGAAGTTCTCCGTGTGGCCCGCCGCGGGCGCGCGGTCGACGAGGATGTCCCAGTCCGCCGTCGCCAGCTCGGCCGCGCTCGGGTAACCCGGCACCGAAGCCGCTTCGACCGAGACGAACGGCGGGTAGTTGCCCTTGAAGAACGCCGTGTCGACGACCACCCCCGTGACGGTGCCCGCCAGGCCGAGCCGGAGGATCGCCTGGTCGTCGCCCGGTTCGCGGTGGCGGCGGGTCTCCCAGCCGTCGTAGACCTGACCCTTCGGGCCGAACGTCTCGGCGCGGTGCGCCGGCGTCCACGGGTTGACCAGGTTCTCCTTCTCGGCGAACAGCTCGTCGGTCGCCCACATCACGGTCCCGCCGAAGCGGCGTGAAGCGAGGTCGGGTAAACCTGTCCACTCAGGACGGTCAGACAACACAGCCTCCATCTCAGCAGTTCCCCCGGGTCAGCAACGCCCCGAAGGGCGCGTCGCCGGTGATTTCGGTGCCGCGCAACCAGGTCGAGCGGACCACGCCGGCGAGCGGGCGGCGGTCGTAGGCGCTCACCGGGTTGCGGTGCTTGAGTTTCGCGACGTCGACGACGAACGCCTCGTCCGGCGCGAACACGCAGAAGTCGGCGTCGTAGCCGACCGCCAGGTGCCCCTTGCGACGCATTCCCGCCTGCGCGGCGGGGTGCTCGGCCATCCAGCGAACGACGTCGGTGAGCGCGAACCCGCGTTGCCGCGCCTGCGTCCAGATCGCCGGGAGCCCCAGCTGCAGGCTCGAAATCCCGCCCCAGGCCTGCCCGAAATCGCCGCTGTCGAAGCGTTTCAGCTCCGGGGTGCACGGCGAATGGTCGCTGACGACGCAGTCGATCACGCCGTCGGCGAGCCCCTGCCACAGCTGTTCGCGGTTGGCCGCTTCGCGGATCGGCGGGCAGCACTTGAACTGCGTGGCGCCGTCGCGGATCTCCTCGGCGACGAAGCTCAGGTAGTGCGGGCAGGTCTCGGCGGTCAGCGCGACGCCGTCGCGGCGGGCCTCCGCCACGAGCGGCAGGGCTTCCGCGGACGATAGGTGCAGGATGTGCGCCCGCGCCGAGTTGCGGCGGGCCGCCTCGATCACGTGCGTGACGGCCAGGTTCTCCGCCGCCCGCGGGCGCGAGTGCAGAAAGTCGACATAGCGACCGCCGTGCGGCTCGGGCGCCTCGTCGATCTCGTGCGCGTCCTCGGCGTGGACGATCATCAGCGCGTCGAGGGAACTCAGCTCCCGCAACGCTTCGTCGAGCCCGGCCGGGTCGAGCGGCGGGAACTCGTCGACGCCGGAGTGCAGCAGGAAGCACTTGAACCCGAAGACGCCGGCCTCGTGCAACCCGCGCAGGTCCGAGACGTTGCCGGGGATCGCACCGCCCCAGAAACCGACGTCGACGTGCACCCGGCCGGTCGCCGCCTTGCGTTTGACCTCCAAGGCCGCGATGTCGACCGTCGGCGGCAGGCTGTTGAGCGGCATGTCCACGATCGTGGTCACCCCACCCGCCGCGGCCGCGCGGGTGGCCGTCTCGAAGCCCTCCCACTCGGCGCGGCCGGGATCGTTGACGTGGACGTGCGTGTCGACCAGTCCGGGCAGCAGCACGACGTCGTCGCCGAGTTCGACGACGCGGTCGCCGGTCAGCGAAGCGCCGCCGGGTTCGACCTCGACGATCCGGCCGCCGTCGACACCGAGGGTCACCGGGACCTCGCCCTCGGCCGTGACGGCCCGGGCTGCGCGCACCACAAGATCCATCCGAGAACCCTTCGCCGGGAGAAGTGACCACCGCCGATTTCACAGTACGGAAAGGCGGTTTCGCACAACGACACTAACCACGGCTCGCGCCGCTCGTCAACGACGGACGCGGCGCGTTACGGTCACCTCGTGCGGCTTGAAGCGGAGTTCACCAGCGAACCGTTCCACGGCGAAGGTTCGCCGCCCGAGCACGCGCTCGCCGCGCGCGACGCGGCCGTGGAAGCGGGGCTGGACACCGACTTCGGGCCGCTCGGCACGCTCGCCCGTGGCGACGCGAAGGCCCTTCTCGAGGCCTTGCCCAGGATCACGCAGGCGGCGCTCGACGGCGGCGCCACCCAGGTCACGCTGCAGGTGCGCCAGGTCGCCGCGGCGGACGCCGGCGCCGCGACCGAGGGGGAAGATCGGCCCGGCGGGTCGACCGCACCGAAGGTCGTTTCCGCCGCCGACCAGCGCGATACGACGGGCGCCCGAGCAGCCGAACCGCACGCGACGGACGGTCCCGCAGCCGGTCCACACGCGACGGGCGGCCCTGCTGGCAAACCGCTCACGGCGGGCGACCAAGCAGGCAAACCGCACACGGCCGACAGCCGAGCAGGCCGGCCGAACACGATGGGCGGCCAAGCGGGCGGACCGAACACGGCCGGTGGCCACCCGGGCGAATCGCACGGTGCTGACAGCGCCCCATCCGTCGAACTCAACGATGCGCTCGCCCGGCTGATCGCCGATGTCGAGCGCGAACTCGGCGCCGAACTGGGCGATCTCGACCGCGCCGGGAAGCAGCGCGCGGTGCGGCTATTGCGCGAACGCGGCGCCTTCGGCCTGCGGAAATCCGTCTCCTCGGTGGCCGACGCGCTGGGCGTCACGCGGTTCACCGTCTACAACTACCTCAACCGGGAAGCCGACTGACCAGCGCTTTCAACAAAATGTTGACGGAACTCCGGCGCCGACGTACGGTCAGCGAGACGCCACTCACGAGGAGTTCCCCGTGCCGCTCACCCTCACCGATTTCAACACCGCCGACGCCGGCGACGTACGTCCGGCGTTGACGGCCTGCCTCGCCGTCCCCCGCTGGGCGGACGCGGTTCTCGACCGCAGGCCCTACGAAAACCTCGACGCGCTGCAAGCCGCCGCGGACCTGCCGTTGAGCAGCGACGAGATCCGCCAGGCCATGGCCGCGCACCCCCGGATAGGCGAAAAGCCGAAACAGCAAGGGACCGAGGCCGACTGGTCCCGCAGCGAACAGTCCGGTGTGGACAACGCCGACGAGTTCGCCGCCGCGAACGCCGAGTACGAAGCCAAGTTCGGGCACGTCTACCTCGTCTGCGCCAGCGGGCGCAGCGGCGACGAGCTGCTGGAGATCCTCCGCGAGCGCATCGGCAACGACCCGGCGACCGAGCTCGGCGTCGCCGGGCAGGAGCTGCTCAAGATCGCCGGCCTGCGGCTGGCCAAGGCGGTGACCGCGTGAGCCTGGTGACGACGCACGTGCTCGACACGGCGCAAGGCCGGCCCGCAACGGGGATCGCCGTCCGCTTCGAAACCGCCGAGGGCAAGCCGATCGCCGACGGGCGCACCGACGACGACGGCCGCGTCCGCGACCTCGGCCCCGAGACGCTGGTACCCGGCGCCTACCGGTTGGTCTTCGACACCGGCGCCTACCTCGGTCCGGACGCGTTCTTCCCGGAGGTGGCCCTCACCTTCCGGATCTCCGACGGCACCGCGCACCACCACGTGCCGCTCCTGCTCAGCCCGTTCGCCTATTCGACTTACCGAGGGAGCTGAACCGTGGCCATCACCCTGGGCCCCAACCAGTACGGCAAGGCGGAGGTCCGCCTGGTCACGGTGCGCCGCGACGGCCCCGTCCACCACCTGAAGGACCTCACCGTGTCGACGTCGCTGCGTGGCGAGCTGGCCGCGACGCACCTGACCGGCGACAACGCCGCGGTGCTCGCGACCGACACGCAGAAGAACACCGTGTACGCCTTCGCGAAGGAGGCGCCGGTCGGCGAGATCGAAGACTTCGGCCTGCGCCTGGCCCGGCACTTCACCGGCACGCAGGAGAGCATCTCCGGCGCCCGGATCAAGATCGACGAGCACAGCTGGGACCGGATCACCGTCGACGGCGCGCCGCACGAGCACGCGTTCAGCGGCGCCGGCAACGAACGGCGCACCACCGCTGTCACGATCCAGGGCGACCGCGCGTGGGTCGTGTCCGGGATCGACGGCCTGGTCGTGCTCAAGTCGACCGGCTCGGAGTTCCACGGCTTCCCGCGCGACGAGTACACGACGCTCGCCGAGACCGACGACCGGATCCTCGCGACCGCCGTCACCGCGCGCTGGCGCTACCAGGGTGACGGCATCGACTGGGCGGAGAGCCACCGCGAAATCCGGCGCGCGATGCTGGAAACCTTCGCGACGAAGCACAGCCTCTCGCTGCAGCAGACGCTGTACGCGATGGGCCAGGCGGTGCTCGAACAGCGGCCCGAGGTCGCGGAGGTGCGGCTGTCGCTGCCGAACAAGCACCACTTCCTCGTGGACCTGAGCCCGTTCGGGCTGAAGAACGACAACGAGGTGTACTACGCCGCCGACCGCCCGTACGGGCTGATCGAGGGCACGATCCTGCGCGACGACGCCGAGGACCCCGGCCCCGCCTGGGACATCCACTAGCGAGCACCCGCGCCTGCCGCCCGCCTCGCAAAAAGCAGCCCCCGCCCTCTCCGGGGGACCGGCCCCGCTTCCAGCGTATCGGGACCCTCCGACGGAAAGCCGGAAAAGCCGATGCCGGGGCCGGTTTGTCCACATCACGGGCGGGGTGTGGACAAACCGGGCCGGTGTAGCAAGTCCCAGGTCGAGGTGCGGATGAGCCAGCCGAGTGTGGATCGGCTTGGCCGAGGGCGCGGACACGATTGGCGGGATCTGCAGGATCGGCCAGATCGGCGGGATTTGGCGCGATCGGCGGGATTTGGCGGGATCGGCGGGATCGGCAGGATCGGCGGCGAAAGCGAATCCGGCGAGCGCGGGCCCGAGGAGGAGTGACTCGAACGGCCGGGCGGTGCGGGGCGAGCCGGTCGGGTTACGGGCAGCTGCCGGGGGCAGGCAAGGGCTTTGGCCTGGACCACACCTCGCCGGGCGGGGGCAAGCCCCGGACGAGGCGTGGACATGCCGATCGGGCGTAAACCCGCCGCCGAAACGTGGGCCAACAGACCGCACGTGGCGAGCCGATCAAGCGTGGAACAGATTTGCTGAGGCGTGGGCGAGCCGGCCGAGCGTGGAACAGAATGCGAGGCGTGGGCGGGCAGGCCGCGCGGGGATCCCGTCTGCCGGGGCGCGGGCTGCCAGCCGGGAGTTGATAGAACGCTCTAACGACCGCGTATCCTCGAGCCGTGGTAGGGACCAAGGAACGCATCATGGCCGCCGGGGCCGAGCTCTTCCGGCGCAACGGGTACAGCGGTACCGGGCTCAAGCAGATCGTCAGTGAGGCGAACGCTCCCTTCGGCTCGCTCTACCACTTCTTTCCCGGCGGGAAGGAACAGCTCGGCGCCGAGGTCGTCCGGAGTTCCGGGCTCGCCTACATCCGGCTGTTCGACCTCTTCATCGACCCGGCACCCGACCTGATCAGCGGGATCGAGGCGTTCTTCGCCGCCGGGATCGCGACGCTCGAAGCCACCGACTACGTCGAAGGCTGCCCGATCGCGACCGTCGCCCTCGAGGTCGCGAGTACCAACGAACCGCTGCGGGAAGCCACCGCTGACGTCTTCACCGCGTGGATCGACGCCGGGACCGAGAAGTTCGCCCGGTTCGGGCTCAGCCGGGAGGCCGCCCGGACGCTCACCATCTCCGTCGTCAACAGCCTCGAAGGCGCCTTCGTCCTCTGCCGGGCACTGCGGGACACCGAAGCCATGGCCGTCGCGGGTGCGACCAGCGTGGACGTCGCCAAGCGACTTCAGAGCGAGCAACTTTAGTCGGGAATCCAACAAGAATACTCAAAATGGCGCTTGACCGATCAGCAACGGACATCGAGGCTACGGAGTGGTCTAGTCCTCCTGCCTCAACACCGTCGTTCGGTTGGAGCCGCCATGCGCCGTGTCCTCGCCGTCCTCGCCACCGCCGTCGCCGTCATCGGGATCACCGGTCAACCCGCCGATGCCCTGGAAAACGGGCTCGCGAGAACACCCCCGATGGGGTGGAACACCTGGAACACCTTCGAGTGCAACATCAACGAGACGCTCGTCAAGCAGACCACCGACCTGATGGTCAGTTCCGGGATGCGCGATCGCGGCTACACCTACGTCAACCTCGACGACTGCTGGATGACCAAGACCCGGGACTCCGCGGGCAAGCTCGTCGCCGACCCGGCGAAGTTCCCCAGCGGCCTCAAGGCCCTCGGTGACTACATCCACGCGCGCGGGATGAAGTTCGGGATCTACGAGAGCGCCGGCACCGAGACCTGCCAGCACTACCCCGGCAGCCTCGGCCACGAGCAGACCGACGCCAACAGCTACGCGAGCTGGGGCGTCGACTACCTCAAGTACGACAACTGCGGCAGCCCCGGCGGCGAAACCCAGCAGGACTACGTCCGCCGCTACTCCGCGATGCGCGACGCGCTCAAGGCCACCGGCCGCGCGATCGCCTACAGCATCTGCGAGTGGGGCAACTTCAGCCCGTCCACCTGGGCGCCCGACGTCGGCAACCTGTGGCGCACCACCGGGGACATCACCAACAACTGGGGCAGCATCGACTCGATCTACCGCCAGAACGTCGGCCTCGCGTCCGCCGCGAAGCCCGGCGCCTGGAACGACCCGGACATGCTCGAGGTCGGCGACGGCATGGACTTCCAGGAGGACCGCGCGCACTTCTCGCTCTGGGCGGCGATGGCCGCGCCGCTGATCGCCGGCGCCGACCTGCGCTCCGCCAGCGTCGCCACCTTCTCGACCTACCTGAACTCGGACGTCATCGCCGTCGACCAGGACGCGCTCGGCAAGCAGGCCACGCGGATCTCGTCGAGCGGCGGGCTGGACGTCCTGAGGAAGCCCCTCCAGGACGGGGACGTGGCCGTCGTGCTGTTCAACGAGAACACCACGACCAAAACCGTCTCGACGACGGCCGCCGCGGCCGGGCTGCCCGCCGCGTCGAACTACCGGCTGACCAACCTGTGGTCGAAGGAACTGACCACCAGCACCGGCACGATCAGCGCCGCCGTCCCGTCGCACAGCACCGTGATCTACCGCGTGAAGGCCAACGCGAGCGGCTCCAGCATCGGCACGGCCAAGGCGCTGCAGGGCGCGTCGTCGTCGCGGTGCGTCGACATCAACGGCAACCTCACGACGCCCGGTACCAAGGTCGACATCTGGGACTGCGACGGCGGGTCGAACCAGTCCTGGACGTTCACCAGCGCCGGTGAGCTGAAGGCCAACGGCCTTTGCCTCGACGCCGACGGCGGTGCGACCGCGGCCGGGACCAAGCTGATCGTCTGGACCTGCCACGGCGGCACGAACCAGCAGTTCAAGCTCAACGCCGACGGGTCGGTCACCGGCACGCAGTCCGGCCTGTGCGTCGACGTCACCGGCGGCGACAAGCCCGCCGGCAACGTCAACGGCACTCAGCTCGAACTGTGGGGCTGCAACGACGACGCCAACCAGAACTGGTCGCTCAAGTAGCTCAGGTCCCCGTGAGGTGTTCGGGCCGCACCGGGACGCGCGTGAGCGCGAGCCCGGTCGCGGCCCGGATCGCCGCCACGATCGCCGGGGTCGACGAGATCGTCGGCGGCTCCCCCACCCCGCGCAGGCCGTACGGCGCGTGCGGGTCCGGGCGTTCCAGGACGTCGATGCTCATCGGCGGCATGTCCAGGACCGTCGGGATCAGGTAGTCGGTGAAGGAGGGGTTCCGGATCTTCCCGCCGGAGGTCTGGATCTCCTCCATCACCGCGAGCCCGAGTCCCTGCGCCGAACCGCCCTGGATCTGGCCCAGCACGGCCTGCGGGTTCAGCGCCTTGCCGACGTCCTGCGCGCAGTCCAGCGCGACCACCTTGACCAGGCCCAGCTCGACGTCGACGTCGACGACGGCCCGGTGCGCGGCGAACGCGTACTGCACGTGCGCGGTGCCCTGCCCGGTTTCCGGGTCGAGCGGGGTCGTCGGCCGGTGCCGCCACTCCACCGTCTCGTCGTAGACGTCCTCGGCGAGGACGTCCGCCAGGTCGGCGAGCACTCGGCCGTCGACCGCGACGAGCTTGCCGCCGACGACGCGTGTCTTCCGGTCGAACCGGGACAGCAGCCGCGCCCGCACCGCAACGCAGGCGGCCTGCACCGCGCCGCCGGTCACGTACGACTGCCGTGACGCCGACGTCGAGCCGCCGTTGCCGATCGAGGTGTCCATCGGCAGCACCGTCACCTGCTCGACGCCCAGCTCGGTCCGGACGATCTGCTGCATGATCGTCACCAGGCCTTGGCCGACCTCGCAGGCCGCGGTGTGCACGGTCGCCGCCGGCTCACCGCCGACCAGCTGCAGCCGAACCCGCGCCGTCGAGTAGTCGTCGAAGCCTTCGGAGAAGCAGACGTTCTTGATCCCGACCGCGTAGCCGACCCCGCGGACGACGCCTTCGCCGTGCGTCGTGTTGGAGACGCCGCCCGGCATGTGCCGCAGGTCGAACGGCCGGTCCGGGGGCATCGGCTTGGCGCGCACCAGGTCCAGCAGCTCGGCGACCGGGGCGGCGGAGTCGACGGCCTGGCCGGTCGGCATCAGCGCGCCTTCGCTCATCGCGTTGCGGACGCGGATCTCGACCGGGTCGAGGCCGCAGGCGGCCGCGAGCTTGTCCATCTGCGACTCGTAGCCGAACGCCGCCTGCACCGCGCCGAAGCCACGCATCGCGCCGCACGGCGGGTTGTTCGTGTAGGTGCCCCAGCAGTCGACCGCCACACTGTCCACTGTGTACGGTCCGACGCCGAGCGTGGCGGCGTTCGCGACCACCGCGCCGGTCGAGGACGCGTACGCGCCGCCGTCGAGGAACAACCGCGTCCGCACGTAGACGAGCCGGCCGTCGCGGGTGGCGCCGTGCTCGTAGTACATCTTCGCCGGGTGGCGGTGCACGTGCCCGTAGAAGGACTCTTCGCGGTTGTAGACCATCTTCACCGGCTTGCCGGTGTGCAACGCCAGCAGGCACGCGTGGACCTGCATCGACAGGTCCTCACGGCCGCCGAACGCTCCCCCGACCCCGCCCAGCGTGAGCCGCACCTTCTCGACCGGCAGGCCCAGCGCGGCGACGATCTGCTGCTGGTCGACGTGCAGCCACTGCGTCGCGACGTACAGGTCGACGCCGCCTTCGGTGTCCGGCACGGCGAGCCCGGACTCCGGGCCGAGGAACGCCTGGTCCTGCATGCCGACCTCGTAGACGCCCGACACGACGACGTCGGCGGCCAAGTCCTGCGGCCCGCGGCGGATCTTGACGTGCCGCACGACGTTGCCACCGTCGTGCAGCGAAGCGCCTTCGCCCGCGACAGCCGCTTCGGAGTCCGTCACCGGCTCAAGCTCATCGTAGGAGACGACGATCCGCTTCATCGCGCGCCGAGCGGTCTCCGGGTGGTCGGCGGCGACCAGCGCGACCGGCTCACCCTCGTACCGGACGACGTCGACCGCGAGCACCGGCTGGTCGGTGTGCTCCAGCCCGTACCGGTTGACGCCGGGGACGTCGTCGTGGGTCAGCACCGCGTAGACCCCGGGCACCTTCAGGGCTTCGGTGATGTCGATGCCGGTGATCCGCGCGTACGGGTGCGGGCTGCGCAGGGTCACGCCCCACACCATGTCCTCGTGCCACAGGTCCGAGGAGTACGCGAACTCGCCGCGCACCTTCACGATGCCGTCGGGACGCTGCGGCGACGTGCCGACGCCGTTGACCGTCTGGGTGCTGACGGTGGTGGTCATCCGTCCTCCCGCAACCGAGCGCTCGCGGCCGCCAGCTCCGACGCGATTTCGGACTCGTCTGCCTCGCGCAGGACAGCGTCCTCGACGACGGCCTTGCCGCCGACGAACAGCCGCCGCACCGGGGGTGTCGTGCCCAGGACCAGCGCCGCGACCGGGTCCGTGATGCCCGCGTAGTTCAGCCCGGTCAGGTCCCAGATCGCCAGGTCGGCGAGCTTGCCGGGCTCGATCGAGCCGAGGTCGTCCGCCCGGCCGAGGCAGCGGGCGCCGCCCATCGTGCCCATCCACAGCGCTTCCCGCGTGGTCAGCCCGCGCGGGCCGCCCCGTTGACGCGCTTGCAGCAACGCCTGGTGCAGCTCTTCGCAGAGCCCGCCGGACTCGTTGGACGCGGCTCCGTCGGCGCCGAGGCCGACCGCGACCCCCGCGTCGAGCAGGTCGCGGACCGGGGCGATGCCGGCGCCGATGCGGCCGTTGGACGTCGGGCAGTGCGCCGAGCCGGTGCCGGTCGCGCCGAAGCGGCGGATCGCGTCGGGCGCGAGGTGGATGGTGTGCGCAAGCCAGACGTCGTCGGCGAGCCAGCCCAGCTTGTCGGCGTATTCGGCGGGCGTGCAGCCGACTTCGGCGAGGCACTGCTGCTCTTCGTCGATCGTCTCGGCGAGGTGCGTGTGCAGCCGGACGCCCTTGCCGCGGGCCAGTTCGGCCGCGCCGGACATCAGCCGTTCGGTGACCGAGAACGGCGAGCACGGGCCGACGGCGATCTGCAGGTGCGCTCCCGCCGAGTCGTCGTGGAAGCGGCCGATCGCCGCTTCGGTGCCGGCCAGCGCGTCGTCGGTCGTCTCGACGAGGTTGTCCGGCGGCAGCCCGCCGTCGGACTCGCCGCGGTCCATCGAACCGCGCACGACGTGCAGCCGGACGCCGATCCGCTGCCGGGCCGACGCCAGCGCCGCCACCTGGTCGCCGCCGTCGCGGGGGAAGACGTAGTGGTGGTCGGCGACGGTGGTGCAGCCGGTCAGGGCCAGCCGCGCCATCCCGGCCGTGGCGGCGGCGTGCGTGATCTCCGCGTCGAGCCGGCCCCAGACCGGGTAGAGCGCGACCAGCCACTGGAAGAGCGTGTGGTCGGCGGCCAGGCCGCGGGTCGACCACTGGTAGAGGTGGTGGTGGGTGTTGATCAGGCCGGGAGTGACCAGGCAGCCCGACGCGTCGACGCGCTCGTCGAACTCGCCGGTGTAAACGCCTTCGCCGACCTCGGCGATCCGGTCGTTCTCGACGACGACGTGCCCGCTGGCGTACTCCTCGCCGCTGACCGTGGCGATCGCCCCGCCGGTGATGAGTGTCCTCACGCGACAGTGTCCTTTCCGCTAGGGCCCTTCGCCACGGCGCGCACGGCGTCGAGGATCTTTTCGTAACCGGTGCAGCGGCAGAGGTTGCCGGCCAGCGCCTCGCGGATCTCTTCGTCGCTCGGATCGGGGACGCGGTTCAGCAGGTCGTGCGCGGCGACGACCAGCCCCGGCGTGCAGAAGCCGCACTGGACGGCGCCCTGGTCCACAAAGGACTGCTGGATCGGGTCGAGGACGTCGCCGTCGGCCAGGCCCTCGACCGTGCGCACCACGCGCCCCTCGGCCTGCCCGGCCGCGACCAGGCAGGCGCACACCGGGACGGCGTCGAGGTAGACCGTGCAGGAGCCGCATTCGCCCTGCTCACAGGCGTTCTTCGAGCCCGGCAGGCCGAGCCGCTCGCGCAGCACGTAGAGCAGGCTTTCGCCCTCCCAGACGTCGTCGGCCTGCC
Organism: Amycolatopsis sp. cmx-8-4; assembly: GCF_046548675.1. Taxonomy (NCBI): domain Bacteria; kingdom Bacillati; phylum Actinomycetota; class Actinomycetes; order Pseudonocardiales; family Pseudonocardiaceae; genus Amycolatopsis; species Amycolatopsis sp. cmx-8-4. The sequence goes on along the minus strand of NZ_JAEBDZ010000021.1, from coordinate 137,517 downwards.
GTTTCTCGCCGTTGATCGTGACATTCAGGCGCAAACCCGCTCCCCCGTCCGGTGCTCGTCCCAGGCCCACGTCAACGTACGCCGCGCGAGCACCGACAGCGCGTGTTTGCGGTACGCGGCGCTGCCGCGGATGTCGTCGATCGGCGCCGTCGCGTCGGCGACCAGGTCGCCGAAGCGGCGTTTCAGGGAGTCCGGCAACGGCTCCGGCGAGCCCCACGGCAGCTCCGCGGCGAGGAACTCCTCGGCGGCGCGGGCCCGGCGCGGGGTGGGTGCGGCGGAGCCGATGGCCGCGCCGACCTCGCCGTCGCGCAGGGCCAGCGCGAAGGAGCAGACCGCGATGACCATCGCGTTGCGCGTCCCGACCTTGGCGAACTGCTGCGGCCCGGCGTGCGCGGGCAGGTGGACGGCGGTGATCAGCTCGTCCGGCTCCAGGCTGTGGCGCTTCACGCCGACGTAGAACTCTTCCGCCGGGAGAACCCGGGTACCCCGCACCGACGCCACCTCGACTCGCGCGTCCAGGGCCAGCAGCACCGGGTGGGTGTCGCCGGCGGGTGAGGCGGCGCCGAGGTTGCCGCCGACCGTGCCGCGGTTGCGGATCTGGGGCGAGCCGACCGTGCGCGAGGCCATGGCCAGCGCCGGGACGAGTTCACCCACTTCGGCGATGACGCGGCTGTACGGGACGCCGGCGCCGAGGCGGACCGTGCCGTCCGTTGTGGACCACTCCGCCAGTTCAGGCACGCGGGTCAGGTCGAGCAGGGCGTCCGGGCGGCGGTGGTCGAAGTTCAGCTCGACCATGACGTCCGTGCCGCCGGCGATGGGTACGGCGTCGGGACGCTCGGCTTTGTGGGCCAGGGCCTCGGCGAGCGTCGTGGGACGCAGGAACTCCACTCGTGCTCCTTTTTGAAGAGGGCGATAGACCAGTAGACGCCCAACCGGGCGGGGGCGGCAACGGCGCGGGCCATGAAACGCACCCGAGCGGAACCCCGCGCGTTTGTGCTTTCCTACAAGCCTGATGACCACCGTGAAAACTCTGCTGGACCTGCCGGGGCTGCGGCTGCGCCCGCGGGCCGGGGCCGACCTGCTCGACCGACCGGTGACGCGCATCTACGTCACCGAACTGCCCGACCCCGGACGGTACCTGTCGGCCGGTGAGCTGGTGCTTTCCGGCTTGCTCTGGTGGCGCGGGCCGGGGGACGCCGAGCCGTTCGTGGCCGCGCTGGCCCGCTCCGGCGCGGCGGCGCTGGCCGCCTCCGGCGCCGACTCCGACGGCATCCCGGACGACGTCGTCGACGCCTGCGAGCGGCACCGGATCCCGCTCCTCGAAGTGCCGATCGACCTGTCGTTCTCGGTGGTCACCGAGCAGGTGGTGCTGGCGCTCGCGGCCGCGTCCGACAGCTCCCGCAAACGTTTGCTGGCCGCCGCGGACGCCCCGGTCGAGACGCTGCTGGCGAGCGCGTCGGCCGAGCTGGGCCTGCCCTGCTGGGTGCTGTCGACGCTGGGCCGGGTGGTCGCCGGGACGGCGCCGCTGCCGATGCCGGTCGAGGACGTCGTCCAGCGGTACGCCGCGAAACAGGACACGGCGGGGCCGCTGACGCTCACGCCGGTGGAGGGCCGGCACGCCGTGCCGTGGCTGATCGCCGTCGGCGGCCCGCTGAGCACCGCGCAGACCGAGCTGACCGAGGAGCTGGCGGGACTCGTCGGCGTCACCCGGGCGCGCGCGAAGCCGTCCGAAGCCGACCTGACCGGCGACGTGCGCGTGGTCGCGTTGCGGACCGAAGGCAGCGATGAGAGCCGGGACGTCCTGCGTGAGCTGCTGCCGGACGCGACGCTCGTCGAACCCGGCGGCGAGACGACGTACGCCGTGACCGCGCGGTGGCCGTCCGGCGCTTTCACGGCGCTGTCCACAGTGGAGCCACTGCTCGCGGCCCGCCGGATCCTCTGCGGGGTCGGCGATGCCGCGCCTCGCGATGAGGCACGCGAGGTCGCGGCCTACGCGCTGGCGGTGGCGTCGCGGCGCCCCGGGCGGGTCGTCGTGGTGCCGGGTGAGGAGATCGGCGTGCACCAGCTGCTGCTAGCCGGGGCGCCGGACGGGCTGCGGGCCGCGCTGCGCCGGCGTGTCCTCGGGCCGCTGCTGGACTACGACGCCGAGCAGCACACGGACCTGGTGCACACGGTGCGGGTGTTCCTGGAGTGCTCAGGCTCGCCGACCCGGGCGGCGAAGGCGCTGCACGTCCACGTCAACACCCTGCGCTACCGCATCGGCCGGGCCGGTGAGCTGCTCGGCGCGGACCTGACCGAGTTCACCGACCAGCTCGACGTCTACCTGGCGCTGCGCGCCGGGGACCAAGCAGGATGATGGGGAGCGTGGAACCCGAAATCACGTCGGCGCGGCAGGCGGGGCACGACCCCCGCGTGCTGGCCTTCGGGCGGCTCCAGGGCGCGGCGAACCGGCTCGAATACCTGCTCGGGCGCGCGCTGGAGAAGGAGTGCGGGATCACCCACCTGATGTACGAGGTGCTGCTGATCGTCGGGCGCGCGGGCGACGACGGGCTGACGATGCGCTCGATCGCCCAGGAGCAGGTGCTGACGACCGGCGGCGCGACCCGGCTGGTCGACCGGATGGAGGCCCTCGGCCTGGTGACCCGCACGGCCCACCCGCGCGACCGGCGCGTCCAGCTGGTCCGCCTGACCGAACTGGGCGAGCGGACGACGGTGCGCGCGAGCCGGCTGCACGTGGCGAACATCGAGCAGTACTTCTTCTCGCCGTTGCCGGAGGAGCACCGGGAGCGGTTCGCCGACGACCTGCGGCGGCTGAGCCACGCGGCCCGCGACGCCCTTCCCCGCCTGCGCTGAGCGAGTTTTGCCGATCGAGGGGTTGAGAAGTGGGTAAGCAGAAACGCCGAGCCGCGGCCGTCGAGGACGCCCCGGCGCCCCGGACGGCCGGGGAGTTCGGCGACGCCCTGCTCGCCGCGGCCCACGACGTCGCGCGGGGCGTTCCCGGCGCGGCCAAGGCGTCCGCGAAGCGGCTCGCGAAGGGCTTCGAGCCGGCACCCGAACTCGCGGAGGGCGCGGACCTGGCCGCCCGGCAGGCGATCACCCGGCCCTGCCGCAACGGCTGGCTGCCCGAGGACGTCGATCAGGCGGCCCGGCGGCGGGTCGACGAGTTCGCCGTCTCGTACGTGCTCGACGCGCTCGCCGGCTACGCCGGGCAGTTCGCGACCCTGCACCCCGGCTGGCGGGAGCAGCTGGACGACGTCGGCGCCGTCGGCTGGTGGTCGACGTCCGAGCCGCACTTCACGCAGTGGGCGGCGAAGCACATCCTGACCCCCGCCGAAGCGGTGACGACCGCCGTCGAAGCCCTCGGGCTCTTGGTGTCGATGCCGGCGCTGAATCCCGTCCTTCCGGTACCGGGGACGCCCTACCGGCCGCCGGTCCACCACGCCGTCGACGAGAAGCAGCTGGGCCGGGTCCGCGCGCTGCTGGCCAAGGCCGAGTCGAGCTCGTTCCCGGAGGAGGCCGAGGCGCTGTCCGCGAAGGCGCAGGAGCTGATGACCCGGTACGCCCTCGACCGCGTGCTGGTGGAGACGACGGTTCCGGACGTGCCGGCGTCGCGGCGGCTCTGGCTCGACACGCCGTACCTCGACGCCAAGTCGCTCCTGGCCCACGTGGTCGCCACGGCGAACCGCTGCCAGGCCGTCTTCGACCCGCGCTGGGGGTTCGTCACCGTCGTCGGCGACGAGAACGACCTGGACGCCATCGCGCTGCTGACGACGTCACTGCTGGTCCAGGCGACGCGCGCGATGATCGCCGACCCGGCCGGCCGGTCGCGGGCGTTCCGGCAGTCGTTCCTCGTCTCCTACGCCACCCGCATCGGCGAGCGGCTCGAGAAAGCCGCGAAGGCGACCCTTTCGTCCTCGCCCGACTCGGACCGGTTGCTGCCGGTGCTGGCGTCCCACGAGCTGAAGGTGAAGGCGGCGTTCACGGAGCTCTTCCCCGAGGTGGTGGGCAAGTCGGTAACGGTCCGCGACCTCGACGGCTGGGACGCGGGACGGTCGGCCGCCGACCGCGCCCGGCTTCACGGCTCGTGAGTGTTTAGGGCGGTTAGAACCGCCCTAAACACTCACGACCCTCAGGCGAGCCGGAGCGCGTACTTCTCCAGTTCCGGTCGGCCGAACGGCAGTTCCGGCTCGTCCAGCGCGCCACAGTCCAGGCCACGCAACAGGTACACCGCCAGCGCCTGGGCCGTCGCCGGTTCGTCCAGCACTCCCCCGGACGTCTTCTCCGCGTATGCGCGCAACCGGTCCACCGCCGACGGGAAGTTCTCGCGGTAGAACGTGTACGTCGCCGCGAAGCGGGTCGGCAGCTGGTGGGCGTGCAGGTCCCAGCCCTGGTAGAAGCCGCGCTCCAGCGACCTGCGCACCAAGCGCAGGTGCTCGGCCCACGCCGACGGGAGCGCGTCGCCGAGGGGGAGGCGGTTGGTGGAGCCGTCCGAGAGGCGGACGCCCGTGCCCGCGGCCGAGACCTGCATCAGCTGCTTGGCCAGGTCGGCCGCCGGGTGCTCCATGCTCTGGTACGCCGCCGCGATGCCGAGGCCGGCGCTGTAGTCGTACGTGCCGTAGTGCAGGCCCGAACAGCGGCCGTCCGCGGCGTGCACGATGCGGGCCACCGCCAGCGTGCCATCGGCGTCCACAATGGACTGCGTCGTCTCGATCTGGATCTCGAAGCGCAACGTCCGCTCGGGCAGTTCGTACGCGGATTCCAGGCGAGCCAGCACTTCCGCGGCGACCGAGACCTGGTCGACCGCCGTCACCTTCGGCAGTGTGACGACGAACCCGGGCGGCAGCGGCCCGTTCTCCAGCAGGCTGCCCAGGAACAGGTCCAGGGTGCGGATCCCGCGTCTGCGCGTCGCCGCTTCGAAGCTCTTGAAGCGGATGCCGACGAACGGCGTGCCGCCCGTGGTCGCGAGGGTCTGGCCGGCCGCGCGCGCGGCCGCGTCCTCGACGTCGTCCGGGACGCGGCCGAAGCCGTCCTCGAAGTCGATCCGCAGGTCCTCGATCGGCTCGGTGAGCAGCTTGGCCCGGACGCGCTCGTAGACGTCGGCGTCCAGGCCCAGCAGGTCTTCGTGCTCGACGAAGACCCGCATGGCCTGCTTGCCCCAGTCCGCGACCAGCCGCGTCCGGTACTGCGACGCCGGGACGTACACCGTGTGCACCGGCTGCCGCCCCGGCCGCTCCCCCGGGTACAACGCCGCGACGCGCGCGTCGGCCTCGGCCAGGCGCGCGTCGGCGGCGTCGTAGACGTCCTGGGACAGCCGCACTACTTGATCCGCTCGTACGCGGGCAGCGTCAGGAAGTCCGGGAAGCCGTCGGCCAGCGCGACCTGCTCGAACAGCTCGACGGCCGGCTCCAGCTGCTCCGGCTTGATCTCCGCGGCCAGCTCGCCGCGGACCTCGGCCAGCACGCCGCGCACCAGCTCGGACGTCACGACGTCGCCGGTGTCCAAAGTGGTCCCGTTCTTGACCCACTGCCAGACCTGCGAACGCGAGATCTCCGCCGTCGCCGCGTCTTCCATCAGGTTGTGGATCGCCGCCGCGCCGTTGCCGGACAGCCAGGACGCGATGTAGCGGATGCCGACGTCCACCGCCGCGCGCAGGCCGGCCGCCGTCGCGCCACCCGGCGTCGAGGCGACGTCGAGCAGCTGGTCGGCGGTGGCAGAGAGATCCCAGTCCTCGTCGCGCCTGCGCTCCAGCTGGTTCGGCTGGTCGCCGAGGACCTTGTCGAACTCCTCGCGGCAGATGTCGACCATGCCCGGGTGCGCCACCCAGGAGCCGTCGAAGCCGTCGCCGGCCTCGCGGCTCTTGTCCGCGCGGACCTTGTCGAGCGCGGCCTTGGTGACGTCGGGATCGTTGCGGTTCGGGATGAACGCGGCCATGCCGCCGATCGCGAACGCGCCGCGCTTGTGGCAGGTGCGCACGAGCAGCTCGGTGTAGGCGCGCATGAACGGCGCGGTCATGGTGACGGAGTTGCGGTCCGGCAGCACGAACTTCTCGCCCGCATCACGGAAGTACTTGATCATGCTGAACAGGTAGTCCCAGCGGCCCGCGTTGAGGCCCGAGGCGTGCTCGCGCAGCTCGTAGAGGATCTCCTCCATCTCGAACGCGGCCGGGATGGTCTCGATCAGCACGGTGGCGCGGACGGTGCCGTGCTCGATGCCCAGCGTCTTCTCGGCGTGGGTGAAGACGTCGTTCCAGAGCCGCGCTTCGAGGTGGCTCTCCATCTTCGGGAGGTAGTAGTACGGGCCCTTGCCGCGGCTGAGCGACTCCTTCGCGTTGTGGAAGAAGTGCAGGCCGAAGTCGATCAGCGCGCCGACGGCCTGGCGCCCGCCGAAGGACAGGCCGCGCTCGTCGAGGTGCCAGCCGCGCGGGCGGACCACGATGGTGGCGTGCTCGACGTCGGCCTTCAGCGCGTAGCTCTTGCCGCCGCTCTCCAGCGTGATGTCCTCGCGGACGGCGTCGTACAGGTTGACCTGGCCGGACACGACGTTCGCCCAGTGCGGGGTGTTGGCGTCTTCGAGGTCGGCCAGCCACACCTTCGCGCCGGAGTTGAGCGCGTTGATGGTCATCTTGCGGTCGGTCGGCCCGGTGATCTCGACACGGCGGTCGCGCAGCGCGGCCGGCGCCTCGGCGACCTGCCAGTCGCCCTCGCGGATCTCCTTCGTCTCCGGCAGGAAATCCAGCTTGCCGGTGGTGCGGGCCTCCTCGCGGCGCTTGCCGCGCGCCTGCAGCAGCTCGTCGCGGCGGCCGGCGAAGGCGTCGTGCAGGCCGGCGAGGAAGGCGAGCGCCTCCGGCGTCAGGATCTCGTCGCCGCGCTCGACCGGGTCGCCCAGCACCTGGACTTCAGAAGACATGTGGAACACCTCGAGGGTTCGGATCTTTGGATAACGGCCCTACGGTTTTCTACCAGCCGGACTATAGTTTCTGCATAGCGGAAGCTCAACGCAGACGTAAGGAGGACCACCGGTGGCAGCGGAGAAGAACGGGCGCGATGGCGGCGTCCAGTCCCTGCAGCGTGCCTTCGAGCTGCTGGAACACCTCGCGGACACCGGCGGTGAGGCCAGCTTGTCCGAGCTCGCGACGCTGTCCGGGCTGCCGATGCCGACGATCCACCGGCTCATCCGCACCCTGGTCGACCTGGGCTACGTCCGGCAGAACACCAACCGCCGGTACGCGCTGGGCGCGCGGCTGATCCGGCTCGGCGAGAACGCGAGCATGCAGTTCGGCGCCTGGGCGCGGCCGCTGCTGGCGGAGCTGGTCGAGGAGGTCGGCGAGACGGCGAACCTGGCGGTCCTGGAGCGCGACGAGGTCGTCTACGTGGCCCAGGTGCCCTCGAAGCACTCGATGCGGATGTTCACCGAGGTCGGCCGGCGGCTGCTGCCGCACGGCACCGGCGTCGGCAAGGCGATGCTGGCCCACCTGCCCGCGGACGACGTGCGGTCGCTGCTCTCGCGGACCGGCATGCCGGCTTATACCGAGCACACGTTCACCGACGCGGACGCACTGGCCGTCGAGCTGGCGCGGATCGCTTCGCAGGGGTACGCGCTGGACGAGGCGGAGCAGGAGCTGGGCGTCCGGTGCGTGGCGGTGGCCGTGCCGGGCGCGCCGGTACCGGCCGCGGTGTCGGTGTCCGGGCCGTCGGGCCGGCTGACCGCCGAGGCGGTGGCCCACATCGCCCCGGCGGTGCAGCGGGTAGCGGACGCGCTGGGTGCGAGCCTTTCCCAGGCCACAGTCACCGTGTGAGATGAGTGATCGCCGGTGACTCGGAGCCCATGGTGGCCGATACCCTGATCGAAGGTTTTGCCGACCTCGACGCAAGGCTCGAAGGGATGATTCGGCTCCTGCAGCAGGTCGTCGAGAAGGACTGACTCACCTCAGCTCCCCCGCCAGCATGTCCATGAGCAGGCCGTCGCGCCAGGTGCCGTCCGGGGCGCGTTCGTACCGGCGCAGCACGCCGACCGGGCGGAAGCCCAGCTTCGCGTAGACCCGGATCGCCGTCTCGTTGGACGCCGCCGGGTCGATCGTCAGGCGGTGGTGACCGCTGTCCAGCAGGTGGCGGGCCAGGGTGCGGAGGGCATCCGTGCCGAGGCCGCGGCCGTGGAAGTCCGGGTGCAGCGAGATGTCGATGCCCGCGTGGCGGTACTGCGGCTCCAGCTCCTCACAGCTCTGGATGATCCCGACGACCAGGCCGTCGAGTTCGATCACGTAGCTGGTGTAGCCGGCCTCGACCTCGTACAGGCCGTCGACCTCGTAAGCCGCGTCGCCCCACCAGCGGGCGACCTCCGGGGTGGCAAGGATTTCGCGGACGCGGGCGCGATCTTTTGCCGAAATGGTACGCAAAAGTACCCGCGCACCGTGGATGATGGGCATGATTGGTCCTCTCTCGCGGCGAATGACGGCTTTGGGACGTCTGGTGCGAGGAGGGGCACGAGCGGACCTGCGTCAACCGGGCATACCCGGATTCTGCGTCGACGCGCACCCGCCCGTCATCCGATTTTCGCGGAAGGACGGCATGGACTCCCATACCGGCGGCGCGCTCGCCTGGCTCGCTCAGGGCGCCGCCTCGAACCTGCTCGACCGGCTCGTCGACCGCGCGCTCGACGGGCCGCCGCTACCGCCCTCCTGGCCGCCGCGCCCGGGTGGGTCGGTGCCGGGGACGGTCGAGATCTCCGTGCGGCACCAGCTGACGATCCGGACCCGGACGCCGGTGATCCTCACGCTGCAGGAAGACGGCAGCCGCACGGGCACGGTCTTCTCGATCGTCCTCGGCCACACGACCCGCGTGAACCTGCCGGGCGGCGACTACTTCGGCGCCGCGATGATCGTCGACCCGTTGGCGCGCAAGCGCTCCGGCCAGACGCTGCAGGGCATCGGCTGGTCCCGGCTGACGGTCACCGCCCGCCGGACGTCACCCCTGATCATCCCGGCTCACCACCCATCGGCGCCGGTGCTGCTGCAGCTGGGGCTGCGGAAAGCGGACGGCACGCCGCTGTTCCGGCTGCCACCGTCGCGGCTCTAGGACGTATCAACCGGGCGGTCTCGTGACTCTGAAGCGCGGACAGGCGCGGAGACCGGCGACGTCGACATCTCCGTGCGGCACGTGGCTGCCGGACGCCACCCCGTGCTGCTGACCTTCCAGACCGCTCCTCGCGCGGGCGAGCGACCCACCGGAACCACGGTGCTGATGGTGCTCGGCGAGACCGCGCACCTGACCGTGCCCCGCGACGACTACCTGATCAGCGGCCTCGTGTTCGAGCAGCCCGCCGAACTCGGCGACACCCCGGTGCTCCACGGCATCGGCCAGGTCCGCCGCTACGTCGCGAGCACCGCGACGGACCTGATCACCCTCACGACCACAAGACCGACGAGCGAGCTGGTGGCGAAGGCGGGGCTGCGCAAGTCGCACCGGACCCTTTACCACTGGTCAACCGGACAGCCCATCGTCTAGCCGAGCAGGGCGTCCACGAACGCACCCGGCTCGAACGGCGCCAGGTCGTCCGGACCCTCGCCGAGGCCCACGAGCTTCACCGGCACTCCCAGCTCGCGCTGGACCTGGAACACGATGCCGCCCTTGGCGGTGCCGTCCAGCTTCGTCAGGACTATGCCCGTGACGTCGATGACCTCGGCGAACACCCGGGCCTGCATCAGGCCGTTCTGGCCCGTGGTCGCGTCCAGGACCAGCAGGACCTCGTCGACCTTCGCCTGCTTCTCGACGACTCGCTTGACCTTGCCCAGCTCGTCCATCAGGCCGGTCTTCGTGTGGAGCCGGCCCGCCGTGTCGATCAGGACCGCGTCGACGCCCGTGTCCACGCCGCGCTTGACCGCGTCGAACGCGACCGCCGCCGGGTCCGCGCCTTCCTTGCCGCGCACGACCTCCGCGCCGACGCGCTCGGCCCACGTCTGCAGCTGGTCGGCCGCCGCCGCGCGGAACGTGTCCGCCGCGCCCAGCACCACCGTGGCGCCCTGGGCGACGAGCACCCGTGCGAGCTTGCCCGTGGTCGTCGTCTTGCCCGTGCCGTTGACGCCCGCGACCAGCACCACCGCGGGCTGCTTCTGCCCGTCGACGGTGTGCGGCAGCGCGCGCACCGCGCGGTGGCCGTCGGTGGACAGCTCCGCCGTCAGCACCTCGTGCAGCACCTCGCGGGCCTCGGCCGAGTTCCGCACCGCGCGGCGGGACAGCTCGTCGCGCAGCCGCTCGACGATGTGGTTCGTGGTCGCCGCGCCGAGGTCGGCCATCAGCAGCGTGTCTTCGACGTCCTGCCAGGAGTCCTCGTCGAGGTCGCCGGCACCGAGCAGGCCCAGCAGGCTCTGCCCGAACATCGAGCGGGACTTCGTGAGCCGCCCGCGCAGCCGCTCCAGCCGGCCGGCCGCGGGGTCGATCTCCTCGGCGACGGGCGCCGGCTCGACGACCTCGGTGTCCGGCGGCGTGGCGTCCGGCAGCTTGACGTCCCGGACCGTGCGCTGGGCCGAGTCGCGCGGGACCGCCGCGTCGTCGCCGACGGCGGGCTGGCCGTCGGTCTCCGGGCGGTCGTCGACCGGGTGCTCGGCCGGCTGTTCGACCTCGGGCGCCGCGCCGCCGGGCGCGAGCGCGATGCCCCCGCTGGCCGCGTAGCTGCCGCCCTTCGGTTTCGCTTCGACCTCACGCTGGGCGTCCAGGCTGATGCGGCGCTTGCGCGCGATCAGCAGGCCGGTCACCAGCAAGGCGACCAGCACGACGACGGCGATGACTACGAACAGGAACCAGGAGCTCGACACCGCACCATCCTTTCATTGGCCCGCCGCCACCGCGGACCCGCCGTCCACGCAGGCAATTCGTAACGACGTACATCCCGATTGGGCCAAGACTTCACAGGGTGGGTTGCGTCACAGGCAACGCTGCACTAAACCCCTCCGGATGGGGAAACGCGCCAGCCACGGCTTCCGGGTGATCGGGTTGATTTCGGGCACGTCGGTCGACGGCATCGACGTCGCCGCGGCCGACCTGCTCGCCGAAGACGGCACCGTGGTGCTGACGCCGCTCGGCGAGCTCGACGTCCCCTACCCCGAACCGCTGCGCGAGGGCCTGCTCGCCGCGCTGCCGCCGAACCCGTGCACCGCCGGGGAGCTGACGCGGCTCGACACCGGCGTCGGCCAGGCGTTCGCCGACGCCGCCCTGCGCGGGGCCGTCGAGCTGGCGGGCGGCACCGCGGACCTCGTCGCCTCGCTGGGCCAGACGGTGTTCCACTGGGTGGAGGACGGCAGCGTCCGGGGCACCCTGCAGCTCGGCCAGCCCGCGTGGATCGCCGAACGCACCGGGCTGCCCGTGCTCGCCGACCTGCGCGCCCGGGACGTCGCCGCCGGCGGCCACGGCGCGCCGCTGGCCGGCACCTTCGACCAGCTCTGGCTGCGCGGCCTGGCCGAGGACAGCGGCCGTCCGGTCGCCGCGCTCAACCTCGGCGGGATCGCGAACATCACCGTCGTCGCCGCGGACGCGCCCGCGATCGCCTACGACACCGGGCCCGCCAACGCGCTGCTCGACCTCGCCGCCCACCGCGTCACCGGGCACCGCAGCGACCTCGACGGGCGGCTCGCGCTGAGCGGTTCGGTGCGCGCCGACCTGCTGGTGGCGCTGCTCGCCGACCCGTACTTCGCCGCCCCGGCGCCGAAGTCCACCGGCAAGGAGTACTTCAACGCGGCGTACCTCGACGCCGCCCTGGCCGGCCTGCCGCCGGTCACCGCGGCCGACCTGCTCGCGACGCTGACCGAGCTCACCGCCGTCTCGGTCGCCGAGCAGTGCCACCGCCACGGCGTGACGACGGTGATCGCGTCCGGCGGCGGCGTCGCCAACCCGGCCGTGATGACGGCGCTGGCCCGGAACCTGCCGTCCGCCGTGCTCAAGACCAGTGACGACCTCGGCTTGCCCGGCGCCGGCAAAGAGGCGTACCTGACGGCGCTGCTGGGCTGGCTCACGTGGTGCGGCGTGCCCGGTACGGTGCCGTCGGCGACCGGTGCGCGGGGACCGCGCCTGCTCGGCGCCCTCGTCCCGGGTGCCGGGCCCTTGACCCTTCCTGCCCCGCTGGGGGGCGCCGTGACGCGGTTGCGCGTCGCGGAGAAGGCCGGATGAGGAGTAGGAGAAGTCCATGCGGGGTGTTGATCTGGCCATCATCGTGGTCTATCTGGCGGCGATGCCGCTGATAGGCGTGCTGGTCGGGCGGAAACAACGGTCGGCCGCCGACTACTTCGTCGGCGAGCGCAGCCTGCCGTGGGGCGCGGTGATGCTGTCCGTGGTGGCCACCGAGACCTCGACGCTGACCGTGATCAGCACGCCGGGCCTGGTGTTCGGCAACGCGTTCCTGTTCCTGCAGCTGGCCTTCGGCTACATCATCGGCCGGGTCATCGCCGCGTTCGTGCTGCTGCCGCGGTACTTCCGCGGCAACCTCGTGAGCGCGTACGCCTTCCTGGGCAAGCGGTTCGGCTCGGGGCTGCAGGGCACCGCGTCGGTGACGTTCGTGGTGACGCGGCTGCTCGCCGAGGGCGTCCGGCTCTTCGCCGGCGCGATCCCGATCAAGGTGATCCTGGGGCACTACAACATCCACCTCGACTACTGGGTGATCGTGGTGATCCTGACCGCGCTCACGCTGATCTACGCCTACATCGGCGGGATCAAGGCAGTCGTCTGGGTCGACGTCATCCAGCTGACGCTGTACCTGGGCGGCGCCGCGGTGGCGGCGATCGTGCTGCTGAACAAGCTGCCGGGCGACTGGGTGAGCCAGGCGTCCGCGGACGGGAAGTTCGCGCTCGTCGACTTCACGAAGAACCTGCTGACCAGCCCGTACGCCTTCGTGACGGCGGTGCTCGGCGGCGCGGCGCTGTCGATGGCCTCGCACGGTGCCGACCAGCTGATCGCGCAGCGGCTGATGGCCACGCGCAGCCTGCGCGACGGCCAGAAGGCGCTCATCGGCAGCGGGCTCATCGTCACCGTGCAGTTCGCGCTGTTCCTGCTGGTCGGGGCGATGCTGTGGGTGTTCAACGGCCGCAAGTCGGTGGCTGAGCTCGGCCTGCAGAGCCCGGACGACGTGTTCTCGAAGTTCATCATCGACGACCTGCCGGTCGGGGTGTCGGGCCTGCTCATCGCCGGTGTGCTCGCTTCGACCATGGGCGCGCTCGCGTCGGCGCTCAACGCGCTTTCGACGTCGACGGTGGCCGACCTCTACCAGCGCTTCACCAAGAAGGCGCCCGAGGACTCGAAGCTGCTCAAGCACGGTCGCATGTGGACACTGATCTGGGCCGTGGTGTTCGCGGTGTTCGCGTCGCTGTTCTCCACCACGAAGAACTCGGTGATCGAGCTCGGCCTGGCGATCACCGGCTACACCTACGGCGCGCTGCTCGGGGCGTTCCTGCTCGGCCTGCTGATCAAGAAGGCCCGGCAGGTGGACGCGATCATCGCGTTCGTCGCGACGGTCGTGGTGATGGCGTTCGTGATCCTCGGCCTGAAGTTCAGCGCGAAGAGCGGTTCGCTGATCGGCGTCGACTTCAGCAAGGCGGCCGGCGACCGCGTCGCGCTCGCCTACCCCTGGTACACGCTGCTGGGCGTGGTGATCACGCTGGTCGTCGGCGGGTTGCTCTCACTGCGCCACCGCACGCCTGACCCGAAGGCCGCGGAGGCCAACGCCGTGGGCGAAGACAAGCAAGAAGTCACTTCCGCCTGATTCTTCTGAACCGGTTCCGGCGGGCGCCCGTGTTGGTGAGCGGGAGCCCGCCGGGAAGCGGCGGGAGGATTCGAAGGTGGGAACATGAAACGGATTTTGGTTGCGCTCGCGGTCGGCTCGCTGGCACTCGGCGGCGCGGCGACGGCTTCGGCCGCGACGGCGGCCCCGAAGGCGCCGGACGCGGTCAAGGTTCCCGCGGGCAACCGGCCCCTCGCCACGTACTTCGGCGAGGGCGTCCAGATCTACGGCTGCACCGACGGCGCGTGGACGCTGATCCAGCCCGCGGCGACACTGTCCAAACACGGCCGCACGGTGGCCTTGCACAGCAAGGGTCCGGTCTGGACGTCCACTGTGGACGGCAGCACGGTCGGCGCGGCGGCCGCGGCGACCTCCCCGCGCACGGGCGCGATCCCGGAGCTGCTGCTCAAGGCGAACCTGAACGCGGGCGACGGCGTCTTCGGCAAGGTCACCTACGTCCAGCGCCTGAACACCACCGGCGGCGTCGCGCCGGCCGGAACGTGCACGGCGGGCGCGCAGACCGCGGTCCACTACACGGCCGACTACGCCTTCTGGGTGGCCGGCTGACAAGCGCTCCACTGTGGCGTTGGGGGCGTCTGACGCACCCAACGCCACATGGGGGGCGTTGGGGGCGAGCGTCAGCCGACCGCGACCGGTTCGTCGTCCGCCGTGCGGAGGCGCTGCGAGATCACCTTCGTGATGCCGTCGCCCTGCATACTCACGCCGTAGAGCGCGTCGGCGATCTCCATCGTCGGCTTCTGGTGGGTGATGATGATCAGCTGGGACGAGTCGCGCAGCTGCTCCAGCAGGCCGATCAGCCGGCGCATGTTGGTGTCGTCCAGCGCCGCCTCGACCTCGTCCATGACGTAGAAGGGTGAGGGGCGGGCGCGGAAGATCGCGACCAGCATGCCCACCGCGACCAGCGACTTCTCGCCACCCGACAGCAGCGACAGCCGCTTGACCTTCTTGCCCGGCGGGCGCGCTTCGACGTCGACGCCGGTGGCGAGCAGGTCGTCCGGCTGGGTGAGGACCATCCGGCCCTCGCCGCCGGGGAAGAGCACGCTGAACACCGTCTCGAACTCGCGGGCCACGTCCGCGTAGGCGCCGGCGAAGACCTCGAGGATCTTCTCGTCGACCTGCTTGATCACGGCCTCGAGGTCCTTGCGGGTGTCCCGGAGGTCCTCGAGCTGCGTGGAGAGGAACTTGTACCGCTCCTCCAGCGCCGCGAACTCCTCCAGCGCGAGCGGGTTCACCTTGCCCAGCAGGGAAAGGTCCTTCTCGGCGCGCTTGGCGCGGCGGGCCTGGGTGTCGCGGTCGAAGGGCATCGGCGGCGGCGGGGTGACGTCCTCGCCGCGCTCCTTGGCCGCCTCGTACTCGGCCATCTCGCCCGCGCTCGGCGGCACCGGGACGTCCGGGCCGTACTCCTGGACCAGGTCGGCGAGGCCGATGCCGAAGTCCTCGGCGATCTTGGCTTCCAGGGTCTCCAGCCGCAGCCGCTGCTCGGCGCGCTGGACTTCGTCGCGGTGGACGGCGTCGGTCAGCTTCTCCAGCTCGCCGGTCAGCTCGCGGACCTTGGCACGGACGCCGGTCAGCGCGGATTCGCGGCTTTGACGCCGGGACTGGACCTGGTCACGTTCGGTGGCCGCGCGCTGGACCGAGCGCTCGATGCGTTCGAGCGCGATCTCGCCGCCGTCGACGACGGCGTCGGCGATCCGCGCGCCGTGCTTGCGGGCCGCGGCGGCACGCTCGGCGCGTTCCCGGGCCTGCTGCTCGGCGTGGGCGGCGCGGCGGAGGCCTTCGGCCCGGCCCGCGATGCCGCGCGCCCGCTCCTCGGCGGTGCGCTGCGCGAGCCGCGCCTCCATCTCCTCCTGCCGGACGACGGCCAGCTCTTCGACGGCCTGGTCGCGCTCGGCGGTGTCCGGGTCGTCCTCGACGGGCTGCTCGGCGACGGCGGCGAGGCGTTCCTCCAGCTCGGCGAGCTGGGCCAGCGCCTGGATGCGGCTGTGCTCGACCTTCGCGCGCTGCCCGGTGAGGCGTTCGACCTCGGCCTGCGCGGAGCGGGCGGCCTGCTGCAGCCGGTTGAGCCGCTCCGACGAGCGGGCCTTGCGCACCTTGGCGTCGCCGAGGGCGTCCTTGGCCTGGGAGACCTCTTCGCGGCGGGCCTGCTGCTCGGCGCGGGCGCCTTCCAGCTCGGCCGTGTACTGCTCCACCTGGCGTTCGGCCGTGCGCAGCCGGACCGCGGCCTCGTCGACGGCGGCCTGGACCTCGATCACGCTCTCGCGGGCGCCGGAGCCGCCGATCGCCCAGCGGGCGCCGAAGACGTCACCCTCGGCGGTGACCGCGCGGACGTCCGGGTGCGCGGCGACCAGGTGCCGGGCCGACTCGAGGTCGCGGACCAGGGCGAGTTTGTCGAGCGCCTGCTCGACGGCGGGCCGCAGCTGGGCCGGCGCGGAGACGACCTCGCGGGCCCAGCGCGCGCCTTCCGGCAGCGCGGGCCAGGAGTAGACGTCCACAGTGGACTCGGGCGCGCCGAGCACGATGCCCGCGCGGCCGGAGTCCGTGTCCTTCAAGTACTTCAGGGCGCGCATGGCGTCTTCGCCGCCGTTGACGGCGACCGCGTCGGCCACCGGGCCGAGCGCCGCGGCCAGCGCGACCTCGTGGCCGGGCTCGACGGTCAGCAGCGCGGCGACCGAGCCGAGCAGGCCCGGCAGCTCGTGGGACGCGCCGAGCAGCGCGCCCGCGCCGTCCTTGCGCTTGAGCCCCATGGACAGCGCCTCGACGCGGGCCTTTTCCGACGCGATCTCGCGCTCGGCGGCGCGTTCGGCCTTGACCAGCTCTTCGACGCGCGCCTTGGCCGCGTTGTTGGCCTCGACCGCGCGGTCGTGGTGGGCCATCAGGCCGGAGTCGTCGGACTCCTCGACGCCGCCCTCGGCCTTGGCCTCTTCGAGCTCTTCGTTGGCGAGTTCGGCGCGCTCGGCGGACTCTTCGATGGAGACGCTGAGCCGGTCGATCTCGTCGGTGGTGGCGCCGTTCTTGCTGCGCAGCGCCTCGACCTGGCCGGTCAGCTTGGCCATGCCCTCGCGGCGGTCGGCGATGGCGCGGACGGCGGCCCAGTGCGCGCGCTCGGCGGCCTGGACGCGCTGTTCGAGGTCTTCGCGCCGCAGCACGGTCTGGGCGAGCAGCTCCCGGGCCTCCATGACGGCCTCGTTGAGCTCTTCCTCCTGCTCGGCGACGCGCTCGGCTTCTTCGAGCAGCTCTTCGGGGTCGCGGCCGCCGGTGTGCGCGGCGACGTCGGCCGAGAGGTGCCGCTGCCGCTCGATCGCCAGCCGCACGGTGCCGCGCAGGCGCTCGGCCAGCGCGGAAAGTTTGTACCAGGTCTCCTGGGCGCTCTGCAGCAGCGGCGCGTCCTCGACCAGCGACGACTCCAGCTCGGTCTCCTCGGCGGAGACGATCTCGAGGGTCTGCTCGACCTCGGCGCGGCGCTGGCGGGCGACCTTCTCGTCGGCCTCTTCCCGCGCGATCGAGCCGCGCTGGCTGACCAGGTCGTCGGCGAACAGGCGCAGCCGGGAGTCACGTAGCTCGGACTGGACGTACTGGGCCTTGCGGGCGATCTCGGCCTGCTTGCCCAGCGGCTTGAGCTGGCGGCGCAGCTCGGTCGTGAGGTCGCCGAGGCGGTCGAGGTTGCCCTGCATGTTGGCCAGCTTGCGCAGGGTCTGTTCCTTGCGCTTGCGGTGCTTGAGGACGCCGGCGGCCTCTTCGATGAAGGCGCGGCGCTCTTCTGGCTTGGACTCGAGGATCGCCGAGAGCTGCCCCTGCCCGACGATGACGTGCATCTCGCGGCCGATACCGGAGTCCGAGAGCAGCTCCTGGACGTCCATCAGGCGGCAGCGGTCGCCGTTGATCTCGTACTCGCTGGCGCCGTCGCGGAACATCCGGCGGGTGATCGACACCTCGCCGTACTCGATCGGCAGGGCGCCGTCGGCGTTGTCGATGGTGAGGGTGACCTCGGCGCGGCCGAGCGGGGCGCGGCCCGCGGTGCCGGCGAAGATGACGTCCTCCATCTTGCCGCCGCGCAGGTCCTTGGCGCCCTGGGTGCCCATGACCCAGCGCAGGGCGTCCAGCACGTTCGACTTGCCGGAGCCGTTCGGGCCGACCACGCAGGTGATGCCCGGTTCGAAGCGCAGCGTGGTGGCCGAGGCGAAGGACTTGAAGCCCTTGAGCGTCAGGCTTTTCAGGTGCACTGGGTGCTGACCCCTCTGGCTGCCGGTTCGGGCGTTTCAATCGTCCCAGGCTACCTGGGGGTGTCCCGGGACCGCCGGACGCGCCCCCTCTCCGGCGCGCCTTAGCACAGCGTGATCGGCGTCGGCAACCTCCTGCGCCACACCCGCCCCGGAAGTACCAAGGCCCGGGCTACCGCTCGGCGAAGCCGCTGAGCCCCCCTTTCGGGTCGGACCAGCGCTCGACGACGGTCTCCACACTTCCGGGTGATTCTCCGGAACGGAGGGCGGTCAACAGCCGCTCACAGTGGTCGCGATCACCCTCCGCTATGACCTCGACACGACCGTCGGGCATGTTGCGGGCACTGCCGACGAGACCGAGCTCGAGCGCCCGGCTGCGCGTCCACCAGCGGAAACCGACGCCCTGCACTCGCCCGCGGACCCACGCCGTCATCCTGGTGTTCGTTTGTCCCTCACTCACACGTTCATCCTTTCCGGACAGTTTGACTGCGCTCAGTGATCACGCAGGCTCCCTACCTGGGCGAATGCGGCACTGACGGTGATAATCTCCCCGCCGAGGTCGTCCTCCCGGGTTCCCCCGCTCGGGCAAGCAGTGATCGTTCGACGACCTCGAGCCGCAGGTTTTGGAGTCACCCCGATCTTCTAGGAGCCTCTATGCCCCGCCCCGACGGGTCGGATTCGAGCTCACGCGTCACCAGGATCGACACCACCGCACCGCCGAAGAGCAGCAAACCGAACCGCGCCGGGTACGTCGTGCTCGGGGTGGCCGGGCTGGTCGTCGCGACGGCGTTCGCGGCCGTCGCCGAGCTCGCCGGACCGGCCCCCGCGACCACCGCGGGCGGCACCGGCGCCCCGGGCGGCCAGGGCACCTCGCCCGCCGGTGTCCAGACGGTGTCGGGCACCCCGACCCCGGGCGGCCCGTCCACCCTCGGCGGCCCGCCGCCGCCGACGGACACGCACTCGTCGAGCGCGCCGACCACGGTGGTCTCGGTCAGCCCGGACGGCAAGACGACCACCACGGTCGTCACCCAGGCCCCGCCGCCCCCGTACACGCCCCCGCCGGGCGGTCCGGGCAGCACGCCGCCACCGGTGACCAAGACGACGACGAAGACCCCACCGCCGGTGACGACCACTCCGACGACGCCGCCGACCACGACGTCACCGCGGACGGACCCGCCCACCGACACGAGCACCCCGCCCGCAGGGGGCGGCGGCAGCTCGTCGGGCGCGCCGTCGGTGAGCACGACCGGCACGTCGCCGACGACCAAGTAAGCGCAAAGTCCCTGAAGGCCACCGCCACGGCGGTGGCCTTCGGCGCGTTCAAAGGGTTCTAGGGCACGTCCCGGCGTCGTAAGTGCTCCCGCGACTTCGACGCCGAGGATCGGGCCCAGGCCGATGACGCCGCGCGTCCACGGGTCGTCCTTGCCGAAGGCGTAAGCGACCCCCACGCCGGAGAAGTAGCCGAGAGCCGCCAGCACCAGCAGCCCCACCGCACGGCGCTTCCAGCCGCGCCGCGACCGAGGCGTCGTCATCCGCGCCGGCCGGTCCGGCGGACGTGGGCGTACAGCAACCAGTAGTAGACCGCGAGCAGTAGGTAAAACGCCGCCATCACGACCTGGACCCAGCGTCCCCAGCCGTGCAGGTCGCCGCCGAATGCGAGTAGTGCCGAGATCACCGCGGCGAACGTCCACACCGCCGCCAGTCCCACGAGGAGCTTCCGCGGGATGCGCTCACCACCCAGAACCCATCTCATCGCCACTCGGGTGGGTTACCCCGTGCGTCAGGCCTCGAAGCGGTAGCCCATGCCCGGCTCGGTCAGCAGGTGGCGCGGGCGCGACGGCTCCGGCTCCAGCTTGCGCCGCAGCTGGGCCAGGTAGACCCGCAGGTAGTGGGACTCCGTCTCGTACGACGGGCCCCACACCTCGTGCAGCAGCTGCTTCTGCGCGACCAGCCGGCCGCGGTTGCGGACCAGCAGCTCCAGCACGCCCCACTCCGTCTTGGTCAGGTGGACCTCGTGGCCGTCGCGGCGGACCTTCTTGGCCGCCAAGTCGATGCTGAACGACGCCGTGTCCACCACCGCGTCCACGTCGTCGGCGCCCGCCACCGCCGAGCGGCGGACCGCCGCTCGCAGGCGAGCCAGCAGCTCGTCCATGCCGAACGGCTTGGTGACGTAGTCGTCGGCGCCCGCGTCGAGGGCCTGGACCTTGTCGGCCGAGTCGCCGCGGGCGGACAGGACGATGATCGGGACCGTCGTCCAGCCGCGCAGGCCGGCGATCACCTCGGTGCCGTCGAGGTCGGGCAGGCCGAGGTCGAGCACGACGACGTCCGGCTTGGTCTCGGCGACGGCCTTGAGCGCGGCCGTACCGTCGTGCGCGGTGATCACCTTGTAGCCGCGCGCGGTGAGGTTGATCCGCAGTGCCCGCACGATCTGCGGTTCGTCGTCCACCACCAGCACGGTGGCCCCGATGTCGGTCATCGCACCCCCTCTTCGACTTTGTACGTGACGCTCTCGGCGGGCAGGGACACGACGATCGTGAGCCCGCCGCCCGGGGTGTCCTCGGCGCGGATCGTGCCGCCCATCGCCTCGGTGAACCCCTTCGCCACCGACAGCCCGAGCCCGACCCCCGGCGTCGCGTCCCGGTCGCCGCCGAGCCGCTGGAACGGCGCGAACGCCGAGTCCGCCGTCCCCTTGCGCAGGCCCTTGCCGTGGTCGACGATCCGCAGCTCGACGTGGCCGGAGTGGGCACTGGCCCGGGCCGACACCCGGCCCCCGCCGTGCCGCAGTGCGTTGTCCAGCACGTTCGCCACCACCCGTTCCAGCAGGCCGGGATCGGCGAGCACGGACGGCAGCTGGTCGTCGACCGCGACGACCACCGCGTCCGAGGCGTCCACATTGGACAATGCGTGTGCGACGACCTCGTCGTAGCCGACCGGACGCAGGTGCGGCACCACGGCTCCGGTGGCCAGCCGCGAGGAATCCAGGAGGTTGTCGATCAGCCCGGCCAGCCGGTCGGCGGACAGTTCGATGGCCTCCATCAGCTCCGCGGTGTCCCCTTCGGACAGTTGCAGATCGGGCGCGCGCAGGCTGCCGATGGACGCCTTGATCGACGTCAACGGCGTCCGCAGGTCGTGCCCGACGGCCGAAAGCAACGTCGTCCGCAGCTCGGTGGCCTCGGCCTTGCGCTCGGCCTTCGCCGCGGCGTCGGCGCTGCGCTGCTGCCGCAGGGACAACAACGCCTGCCCGGCCACGGCTTCCAGCACTCGCCGGTCCGCCGCCGGCAGTGCGCGCCCCCGCAGGGTGAGGTGGACGTCGGCGGTGACGGCGATGTCGACGTCGGCCTCGTCCGGGTCGGCGCACGGGGGCTCCCCCGCGGTCGCGACGCCGCGCCACTCGCCCTCGCGCTTCTCCAGCAGCGTCACCGAAGTCAGCGCGAAGTTCTCGCGGACCTTCTCCAGCAGCCGCTCGATCGGGTTCGCGTGGGTCAGCACGGTCCGCGCGTAGGAGGCGAGCAGCGCCGCCTCGGTCCGCGCCCGCGCCGCCTGCGTCGCCCGGCGCGCGGCCTGGTCGACGACCAGCGCGACGAGCACCGCGACCACGACCATCGCGATCAGCGTCACGAGGTTCTGCGGGGTGTGCACGGTGAGCGTGTAGAGCGGTGGTGTGAAGAAGAAGTTGAGCAGCCCGGCGCCGAGCACGGCCGCGACCAGCGCCGGGCCGAGGCCGCCGACCAGGGCGACGACGACCGTGGCCAGCACGTAGGAGATGACGTCGGTGGCGAAGTCGAACCCGGTGCGCACGAACAGGCCGACGACGGTCACCAGCACCGGCAGCACGACGCTCAGCACCCAGCCCGCGACCAGCCGGGAGAACCCCAGCGGGCTCGCGCCGAGCCGGGCGCGCAGCCGGCCGCCGGCTTGGGCGTGGGTGACCATGTGGACGTCGATGGGCCCGGACCGGCTGACCACGGTGGCGCCGATGCCCTCGTCGAACAGCCGCGCCACGCGCGAACGGCGTGACGTGCCGATCACCAGCTGGGTCGCGTTGACGCCGCGGGCGAAGTCCAGCAACGCGGTCGGGACGTCGTCGCCGACGACGGTGTGGAACGTCGCGCCGACCTCCTCGGCCAGGGTGCGGCAGCGGGCGATCGCGGTGGGGCCGAGCCCGGACAGGCCGTCGCCGCGCAGGATGTGGAGGACCTGCAGCTCGGCGCCGGCGCGGGTGGCGATCCGGCTGGCGCGGCGCATCAGCGTCTCGCTCTCCGGCCCGCCGGTGATGGAGACGACGACGCGTTCGCGCGTCTCCCACGTGTCGGTGATCTGCTGCTCGGCGCGGTAGCGCTGCAGCGCGACGTCCACCTGGTCGGCCACCCAGAGCAGGGCCAGCTCGCGCAGCGCGGTGAGGTTGCCGGGGCGGAAGTAGTTGCCGAGCGCGGCGTCGATCCGCTCGGCCGGGTAGACGTTGCCGTGCGCGAGCCGCCGCCGCAGCGCCTCGGGCGTGATGTCGACCAGCTCGAGCTGCTCGGCGCGGCGGACGACCTCGTCGGGCACGGTCTCCTGCTGCGTGACGCCGGTGATGCGCTCGACGACGTCGTTGAGGCTCTGCAGGTGCTGGACGTTGACCGTGGACAGGACGTCGATGCCGGCCTCCAGGAGCTCCTCGACGTCCTGCCAGCGCTTGGCGTTGCGCGAGCCCGGCACGTTGGTGTGCGCGAGCTCGTCGACGACGGCGACCTCGGGCGCGCGGGCGAGGATGGCGTCGAGGTCCATCTCCTCGAAGGCGCGGCCGCGGTGCTCGGCGTGGCGGCGCGGCACGATCTCGAGGTCTTCGAGCAGCACCGCGGTCTTCTCGCGGCCGTGCGTCTCCACCAGCCCGGCGACGACGTCGGTGCCGCGGTCGAGCCGGCGCCGCGCCTCGCCGAGCATGGCGAAGGTCTTGCCGACGCCCGGAGCCGCGCCGAGGTAGATCCTCAGCTCTCCCCGGCGCGGCTTCTTCGTACTGGTCACGCTGTCAGTGTGCCCCTCCGGCCGCACCTTGCACGGCCAAGTTGAGCTGGAGCACATTCACCCCGGGGACACCGATCCCGGCGCCCGACGTGTTCGCTTCGACGAGCTGCTTCACGCGGTCGGCCGGCACCCCCGTCACCCGGGCGACCCGGGCGATCTGGAGGTCGGCGTAGGCCACGCTGATCGCCGGGTCGAGCCCGGAACCGGACGCCGTCACCGCGTCCGGCGGTACCTGATCGGGTGACACGCCTTCCCGCTTCGCGATGGCGTCGCGACGCTCGCCGATGGTCTTCACGAGGTCCTCGTTGTACGGGCCCTTGTTGGACGCGCCGGACGTCGACGGGTCACCGGGGCCGAGCGCGTCCTTCGAGAGCGCCGAGGGCCGGTTGTGGAACCACCGGTCCTTCGCCGGGTCGGCGGGCACCGGGTCGACGCCGATGAGCGACGACCCGACGGCCTGGCCGTTCTGCGTGACGACCGAGCCTTCGGCGTGGCCCTCCAGCCCCGGGATGCGGGCGATCGCCCACACCGCCAGGGGGTAGAGGACGCCGAGCAGGACGGTCATCACGATCAGCACGCGCAGCCCGGCCCAGGTCTGCTTGACGAGAGTGTTCACGAGTTCACCCGATTCCAGGGATGAGGCGCACGAGCAGGTCGATCAGCCAGATTCCGAGGAAGGGGCTGACGATGCCGCCGAGGCCGTAGACGAGCAGGTTGCGGCGCAGCAGGGCCGAGGCCGACGACGGCTTGTACCGCACGCCGCGCAGGGCCAGCGGGATGAGCACGACGATGATCAGCGCGTTGAAGATGACGGCGGAGAGGATCGCCGACTTCGGCGTGGCCAGGTGCATGATGTTCAGCGCGCCGAGCTGGGCGAAGATGCCGGTGAACATCGCCGGCAGGATCGCGAAGTACTTCGCGAGGTCGTTCGCCACGCTGAACGTCGTCAGCGCGCCGCGGGTGATCAGCAGCTGCTTGCCGATCTCGACGATCTCGATCAGCTTCGTCGGGTCGCTGTCGAGGTCGACCATGTTGCCGGCCTCCTTCGCGGCCGACGTGCCGGTGTTCATCGCGACGCCGACGTCGGACTGCGCCAGCGCGGGCGCGTCGTTGGTGCCGTCGCCGGTCATCGCGACCAGCCGGCCACCTTCCTGCTCCTTCTTGATGAGCGCCATCTTGTCTTCGGGCTTGGCCTCGGCGAGGTAGTCGTCGACGCCGGCGTCCGCCGCGATGGCCTTGGCGGTGAGCGGGTTGTCGCCGGTGATCATCACCGTCTTGATGCCCATCGCCCGCAGTTCCTTGAAGCGCTCCTTCATGCCCGGCTTGACGACGTCGGACAGCCGGATCACGCCGTGCACCACGGTGTCTTCGGCGACCACCAGCGGCGTGCCGCCCTGGGCGCTGATCTCGTCGACCACACGCTCGGTCTCGTCGGGGAACTGCCCGCCGTTATCACGCACCCACGCGCGCACGGCACTCGCCGCACCCTTGCGGATCCGCCGGTCACCGACGTCGAGCCCGCTCATCCGGGTCTGCGCGGTGAACGGCACGAACTCGCCGTGTACGTCGTCACCCGCGTGGGCCGCGGTCAGCTCGACGACGCTGCGTCCTTCGGGCGTTTCGTCGGCGAGGCTCGCCAGCCGGGCCGCGCGGGCGAGGTCGTCCGGAGTGGACGATCCCACCGGGATCAGCTCGGTGGCCCGGCGGTTGCCGAAGGTGATGGTGCCGGTCTTGTCGAGCAGCAGCGTCGATACGTCGCCCGCGGCCTCGACCGCGCGCCCGGACGTCGCGAGGACGTTGCGCTGCACCAGCCGGTCCATCCCGGCGATGCCGATGGCGGACAGCAGCGCGCCGATCGTCGTCGGGATGAGGCAGACCAGCAACGCCGTCAGCACGATCACCGACTGCTCGGACCCGGAGTAGCCGGCCATCGGCTGCAGCGCCACGACGGCGAGCAGGAAGATGATGGTCAGCGTGGCCAGCAGGATGGTCAGCGCGATCTCGTTCGGCGTCTTCTGCCGGGAAGCGCCTTCCACCAACGCGATCATGCGGTCCACAAAGGACTCGCCCGGCTTGGTCGTGATCTTCACGACGACCCGGTCGCTCAGCACGGTCGTGCCGCCGGTGACGGCGCTGCGGTCGCCGCCGGACTCGCGGATGACCGGCGCGGACTCGCCGGTGATGGCCGACTCGTCGACGGTCGCGATGCCCTCGACGACGTCGCCGTCACCCGGGATCACCTGGCCGGCCTCGACGACCACGAGGTCGCCGACGCGCAGTTCGGCGCCGGGGACCTGCTCCTCGTCACCGTTCGCGGTGAGGCGTCGCGCGACGGTCTCCTTCTTCGACCGCCGCAGGCTTTCCGCCTGCGCCTTGCCGCGCCCTTCGGCGACGGCCTCGGCGAGGTTCGCGAAGATGACCGTGAACCACAGCCAGATCGCGATGAGGATGGTGAAGACGCTCGGGTCGGTGACGGCGAAGACGGTGGTCAGCGCCGAGCCGACCCACACCACGAACATCACCGGGTTGGCGAGCTGGTGCTTCGGGTTGAGCTTCTTGAAGGCGTCGGGCAGCGACGTCCAGAGCTGGCGGGGGCTGAAGACCCCGGCGCCGACGCGACCGGTGTGCTCTTCGTGGGTCACCTGAGGTCGTTCTTCGGTGACGGTCATGCGAGTGCCTCCGCGATGGGCCCGAGCGCGAGCGCCGGGATGAACGTGAGGGCCGCGACGAGCACCACCGTGCCGGTGAGCATGGTGGCGAACAGCGGCCCGGTGGTGGGCAGCGTCCCCGCCGTTTCGGGGACCTTCCGCTGCGCGGCCAGGGAACCGGCCAGGCAGAGCACGGCGACGATCGGGATGAACCGGCCGAGCGCCATGGCGACGCCGAACGACGACTGGAACCAGTCGCTCGTCGCGGTCAGGCCGCCGAACGCGCTGCCGTTGTTGTTGCCGGTCGAGGCGTAGCCGTAGAGGATTTCGGACAGCCCGTGCGCGCCGCTGTTGCCGAGCGCGCCCGCCGTGTCCGGCAGCATCAGGGCGATGCCGCTGCCCAGGAGCACGACCAGCGGCATGGCCAGCATCGAGATCGCCGCGCAGGTGACCTCGCGCTTGCGGAGCTTCTTGCCCAGGTACTCCGGCGTCCGCCCGACCATCAGGCCGGCCAGGAACATCGCGATGATCGCCATGACGAGGATGCCGTAGAGGCCGGTGCCGACGCCGCCCGGCGAGATCTCGCCGTAGAGCATGTTGAGCAGCGGACCGCCGCCGCCGAGCCCGGACAGGCTGTCGTGGGCGCCGTTGACCGCGCCCGTGGACGTGCCGGTCGTGGTGTCGGCGAAGATCGACGTGCTCGAGATGCCGAACCGCTGTTCCTTGCCCTCCATGCTCGCCCCGGCGGCCAGCGCGGCCGGGTTGCTCGCCTTGGCCTCGGAGAACCAGATGATCGCCAGCGAAGCGGCCCAGAGCAGGCTCATCACGCCGAGCAGGACGTACCCCTGCTTGGGCTTGCCGACGAGCTTGCCGAACGTGCGGGTCAGGCTGACCGGGATCACCAGGATCAGGAACAGCTCGATCAGGTTCGTCCAGACGCTGGGGTTCTCGAACGGGTGCGCCGAGTTGGCGTTGAGGATGCCGCCGCCGTTGGTGCCGAGCTCCTTGATCGCCTCCTGGCTCGCCGCCGGGGCCAGCGCGATGGTGCTCTGGCTGCCGTCGGGGTTGGTGACGGCGACGCCCGCCTTGAGGCTCTGCACCACGCCGAGGGCGATGAGCACGAGCGCGAACACGAAGGCCATCGGCAGCAGGACGCGGACGGTGCCGCGCGTGAGGTCCACCCAGAAGTTGCCGAGCCGGTCGGTCCGCGAGCGGATGAACCCGCGGGTCAGCGCGATGGCGACGGCCAGCCCGACGCCCGCGGACAGGAAGTTCTGCACGGTGAGCCCGGCCATCTGCACGAAGTGGCCCATCGTCGTCTCGGGGACGTAGGACTGCCAGTTCGTGTTGGTGACGAAGGAGATCGCCGTGTTGAACGCGACGCCGGGGCTCACCGAGCCGCGGCCCAGGCTCCACGGCAGGATCGGCTGCAGCCGTTGCAGCAGGTAGAGCAGGACGACCGAAACGAACGAGAAGCCGAGCACGCCGGCGGCGTAGGTCGGCCACCGCTGCTCGGAGTCCGGGTTGACGCGGAAGAGCCGGTAGAGGCCCTTCTCGAGCTTCAGGTGCTTCTCGGTGGAGAAGACGCGCGCCATGTAGTCGCCGAGTGGTTTGTAAACCACGGCGAGGGCGACGAGGAGGAGACCGAGCTGGATGAGCCCGGCCGCGGTGTCGGACATCAGAATTTCTCCGGCCTGATCAGCGCGACGAACAGGTAGACGAGGAGGCCCAGCGCCAGCAGTCCGCCGACGACGTTGGCCACGGTGCCCGCGCCGCTCACAGCTTCTCCAAGCCACGCAGCGCCAGCGCGATAACCACGAAGATGCCGATCATCAGAACGGCGTAGAGCAAGTCGGCCACTAGGCACCTCTCAGGACAGGTCACCGCTTTCGGTGACCAGGGACGAGGCCAACTGTGCGGCCGTTCCGTCCCTCCGCGGAGGTGGGCTGACGGCGCGTTAACGCCGTCCTGATGCGCATTTACGCCGTCTTTATGGCGGGTGGCGCCGGTCACGCAAGCGTTTGCCTTCACCTCGGCGCGGCCGTGGTTGGTGAGTGACTCACGGCACACTGTGTGATCGAATGAGCGCGGAACGTGCAATTCGGGCAGACAAGATGTTCCCGCCGTGTTACACCTGTGTTACCGATAGTTGTACTAGCTAAGTAAAAGCTTGGAGGGGTCCGTATGTGCGGTATCGCCGGCTGGGTTTCCTACGACGCCGACCTCACGCGCCGGCAGGACGTCGTGGACGCCATGACGGAGACCATGGCCTGCCGTGGTCCGGACGGCGTCGGTACCTGGGTGCGCAAGCACGTCGCGCTCGGCCACCGGCGCCTCGCCATCATCGACCTGCCCGGCGGCCGGCAGCCGATGTCCGTGCACACGCCGAACGGCGACGTCGCGATGGTCTACAGCGGTGAGGCCTACAACTTCACCGAGCTGAAGGACGAGCTGACGAAGCTCGGCCACAAGTGGGAGACCGACAGCGACACCGAAGTGGTGCTGCACGGCTACCTGCAGTGGGGCGACGAGGTCGTCGACCACCTCAACGGCATGTACGCCTTCGCGATCTGGGACGAGCGCGACGACCGGCTCGTGATGATCCGCGACCGGATGGGCATCAAGCCGTTCTACTACTACCCGACGGCCGACGGCGTGCTGTTCGGCTCCGAGCCGAAGGCGATCCTCGCGAACCCGCTCGCCCGCAAGGTGGTCGACACCGACGGCCTGCGCGAGCTGATGGCGTTCACCAAGCGCCCCGGCTGGTCGCTGTGGAAGGACATGGAGGAGGTCCAGCCCGGCACGATCGTCACCGTGTCGCGCGAAGGCATCCGCACCCGCACGTACTGGAAGCTCGACGCCAAGCAGCACACGGACGACCAGGAGACCACGGTCGAGCGCGTCCGCGAGCTGATGACCGACATCGTGCACCGCCAGCTCGTCGCCGACGTCCCGCGTTGCGTGCTGCTGTCCGGCGGCCTGGACTCCAGCGCCGTCACCGGCCTCGCCGCGCCCCACCTCGCCGAGCAGGGCGAGCAGCTGCGGACGTTCTCCGTCGACTTCTTCGGCCAGGAAGAGAACTTCAAGCCGGACGAGATGCGCGACACCGCGGACTCGCCCTACATCCGCGACGTCGCGGACCTGGTCGGGTCCGCGCACCAGAACGTCATGCTGAACCCGGCGGAGCTGAGCGACCCCGCGGTGCGGCGCGCGGTGCTGAAGGCCCGCGACATCCCGGCCGGCCTCGGTGACATGGACACGTCGCTGTACCTGCTGTTCAAGGCGATCCGCGGCGAGTCGACGGTGGCCCTGTCGGGCGAGTCGGCCGACGAGGTGTTCGGCGGCTACCGCTGGTTCCACGACGAGAAGGCCGTCAACGCCGACACGTTCCCGTGGCTGGCGTTCCGGAACTCGATGATGGAGGACCGGGCGTCGCTCTACACGCCCGAGCTGGTCCGCAAGCTCAACCTCGAGACCTACATCGCGGACCAGTACGCGACGGCGGTCTCTTCGGTGGACCACCTCGACGGCGAGTCCGCGAAGGAAGCGCGGATGCGGACGATCTGCAACCTGCACCTGACGCGGTTCGTGCGGATGCTGCTCGACCGCAAGGACCGCGCGTCGATGGCGGTGGGCCTGGAGGTCCGCGTGCCGTTCTGCGACCACCGGCTGGTCGAGTACGTCTACAACACGCCGTGGTCGCTCAAGACGTTCGACGGCCGCGAGAAGAGCCTCCTGCGGCACGCGACCAAGCACGTCCTCCCGGAGTCGGTGGCCCAGCGGGTGAAGAGCCCGTACCCCTCGACGCAGGACCCGGGCTACGCGGCGGCGCTGCAGCAGCAGGTCAAGGAGGTCCTCGCGGAGCCGAACCACGCGGTGTTCGGCCTGGTCGACAAGGCCTGGGCGCACCGGGTGTCCGAAGTGGACTCGGCCACCATGGACCCGGGTGCCCGCATCGGCCTGGACCGGCTGCTCGACCTGTACCACTGGATCGAGATGTACTCCCCGGAGCTGCAGCTCGACTGAGGTCTTGACCTCAAGCGCCCTTGAGGTTGGACGCTGGGCGGCATGAACGTGCTGCTGTTCGGCCGCAACCCGGCCACGGTCTCGAGGGTGACGGCGGCGCTGTCCGCGGCGGGTTTCGCCGCGGACGGCGTCGCTTCGGAGGAAGCGGCGCTGTCCCGCCTGGGCGTCGTGGACGCGCTGGTGCTGGGCGCCGGAGTGGTGGGCCCGCTGCGGGAGCGGCTCACGGCCGCGGCGGTCCGGCACGGGGTGCGGTGGGTGCAGGGGCCGCACATCGAGCCTTCGCGAGATGCGCTCGAGTACGTCCGCACGGAGATCCTGCCCCGGCTGAAGTCAGACCAGCGGTAGTTCCGCCGTCACGTCGTCGCCTTCCGTGGCCAGGTTCGCGCCGATCGCGCTCAGCAGGGTCCGGGCTCCGCCGTTGTGCGCGGTGGTCGAGGCGACGAACCTCGTCGCGTCGCTGTCCTTCGCGAGGTCCAGCAGCGACGCCGTCACCTGCTTGCCGATCCCCCGGCCGCGGACGTCGCGGCTCAGCCAGATGCCCGCCTCCACCGCGTCGCCGTGACGTTCCAGGCGGGCCGCGCCGATCGCCGTCCCCGCGACGTCGACCACCCAGGTGCGCTCCACCGCCGTCTCCGGGCGCAGCGACCTGGCCCGGTGGAACTCCAGGAACGCCGCGCGGCGTCCGGGCGTCCAGCCGGGTGGGCCGTCGACCGGGGGCATCACCTCCAGGGGATCCGCGCCGGCGACGGCGGCCTCCAGCAGCCGCTCCAGTGCGGGCTCGTCCAGTGGTGTCAGGATCACGCCCGGAGTGTGGCGGACGGCCGTGGCGACCGCGACCGGTTTCGGGCCAGTGCGCGCAGGAAACGGACGTAGCGCGACCACTTCACCGGCCGGGACACCCGGCCGGTCACCGCCAGTTCGGCGCGGTCCAGCAGCTGTTCCAACAGCGCGTCGTGCAGCGGGCGGAATACCAACGGCCAGCTCAGGCGGGCCCAGCCGTGCAGGGTTCCTTCCAGGACGTGCGTCAGTGCGTCACCCGCAATCGTGAACTCGTGGTAGCCGTGCAGGCCCGTCGGCGCCGTGAAGCGGAACCGCAGGCGGTCGGACGAGACCTCTTCGAGGACGTACCGGACCGGGCCGTGACCGGCGGTCGTGCCCGGGACGAGCGGGCCGTCGAGGCGGGTGGGCGGCCAGTCGGCGACCGGCCAGAGGCGGTCGTCCTCGGTGCCGAGCGTGGCCAGCAGCTCCGGCGGCACCGGCCGCGGGAACCTCCGGGTGTGGACGTTGCGGATCATGGCACAACCCTCCGTTCTGGAGACTGTCCTCCAGAACGTATCAGAGGATAGTCTCCAGAACCATGGGCCGGCCCGCGACGCACACCACAGCGCAGTTCCTCGACGCCGCGACGACGTTGTTCGCCGAAGGCGGCGCCCGCGCGGTCACGATGGCCGCGACGGCCAAGGCCGCGGGCGCGCCGAACGGCTCGATCTACCACCGGTTCCCGGACCGCCCGGCCTTGCTGGCCGCGCTCTGGCTCCGCACCCTGCGGGACTTCCAGGACCTGTTCGTCGAGACCCTCGGCGACGCGGCCTCGGTGGACGCGGCGGTCGAGGCCGCGACGAGCGTCGTCCGCTGGTGCCGCAAGCACCCCGACGGTGCCCGGGTCCTCGACGCGGGCAAGCAGGCCTTCGGCCCCGCCGACTGGACCCCCGAAGCCGCCACGGCCCTGACCACCGCGGAGGAGGAACTCCGCACGGCCCTGAAACGGGCGACGCTCTCGCTGCCCCCGCTCACCGGCTGCACCGACGAGGACGTCGTGCTGGCCCTGGTCGAGATCCCGCGCGCGATCGTCCACCGCTACCTCTCGACCGGCCGCACTCCCCCGCCGAAGGCCGCCGACCTGGTGGAACGCACAGTCCGCAAGCTCCTCCGCCCGTGATCAGAGGGTCGACACGCGTGATTGGCGGGTCGACTCGCGTGATCGAAGGGACGACACGACCAGCTCGCGGCGTGTCGTCCCCCCAATCACGCGTGTCGGCTTCGCAATCACAACGTCAGCGGCGGACCTCTGTCAGCTTCACCGGACGGCGCTCGCGGCGCGAGACTTCGCACGCTTCGGCGATGTAGAACGCTTCGAGCGCGTCGGCCGCGACGCACGGCGAAGGGGCGCGGCCGGCTACGACGTCGAGGAACGCGCGCAGTTCCGTCGTGTACGCGGGGCGGAAGCGTTCCATGAAGCCCGGGTACGCCGGACCGGGCAGCGGCGGAACCCCCGGCTCGACCGAGCGCAGCGGCGCCCGGTCGTCCAGGCCGACGACCACGCCGGAGACCGAACCCAGCGCCTCCAGGCGGACGTCGTAGCCCGCGCCGTTGTAGCGGGTCAGGGACACCGTCGCCAAGGAGCCGTCGTCCAGGGTCAGGGTCGCCGCCGCCGTGTCGACGTCGCCCGCGTCGGCGAAGAACCGCTCGCCGCGGTTGGCGCCGATCGCGTAGACCTCCTCGATCTCGCGGCCGCTCACCCAGCGGATGATGTCGAAGTCGTGGACGCCGCAGTCGCGGAACAGCCCGCCCGAATGCGCCACGTACTCCGCCGGCGGGGGCGCCGGGTCGAACGTCGTCGCGCGCAGCGTGTGCAGCCAGCCCAGCTCACCCGACGCGACGGCTGCCCGCGCCGCCGCGTAGCCCGCGTCGAACCGGCGCTGGAAGCCGATCTGGACCGGGACGTCGGACGCACTGATCCGGTCGATCACCGCCAGGGTGCCCGGGATGTCGGCCGCGACCGGCTTCTCGCAGAACACCGGCAGGCCCGCGTCGACGGCCGCGATGATCAGCCCCGGGTGGGCGTCGGTGGCCGCGGTGACGACCAGCCCGTCGAGCCCCGCGGCGAACAGCCCCTCGATGCTCGCCGCGACCTCCACACCCAGCTTCGCCCCCGCGGCCTGAGCGCGCGCGGTGTCGACGTCGGCCACCACGACCGACTCCACCTCGTCGAACCCCTTGAGCGTCTCCGCGTGCGCGGTGCCGATCCGCCCGGTGCCCGCCAGTCCCAGCCTCATCGTCGTAAACCCTCCTGTGTGCGAAAGTCGGAAACTCAGCGGTGCGTCGGAAAGCCCAGGTCGACGCCCTGCGCTTGACGCGGCCAGCGCGACGTCACGGCCTTCGCCCGCGTGTAGAACCGGACGCCCTCGGCGCCGTGGACGTGGGTGTCGCCGAACAGCGAGTCCTTCCATCCGCCGAAGGAGTAGTAGGCCATCGGGACCGGGATCGGGACGTTGATGCCGACCATGCCCACCTGCACCCGGCGCTCGAACTCGCGCGCGGCCAGGCCGTCGGTGGTGAAGATCGCCGTGCCGTTGCCGTACGGGTTGGCGTTCACCAGCGCGAGCGCCTCCTCGAAGGTGCCCGCGCGCACGACCACCAGCACCGGGCCGAAGATCTCGTCGGTGTAGACCGACATGTCGGTGGTGACGTGGTCGAACAGCGTCGGCCCGACCCAGAACCCGGCGCCGGGCCCCTCGAAGGTCCGGCCGTCGACGACCAGGGACGCGCCGGCCTGCTCCCCCGCGTCCACATAGGACACGATCCGGTCGCGCGCGGCGCCGGTGACCACGGGCCCCATCTGCGACGTCTCTTCGGTGCCCGGACCGGTCTTCAGCTCGCGGGTCCGGGACGCGATCGCGGAGACCAGGTCGTCACCGCGGTCGCCGACCGCCACCACGACCGAGATCGCCATGCACCGCTCCCCCGCGCTGCCGTAGCCCGCGGACACCGCGGCGTCGGCCGCGCCGTCGAGATCCGCGTCCGGCAGCACGATCATGTGGTTCTTCGCGCCGCCGAGCGCCTGGACGCGCTTGCCCGCGGCCGTCCCGGTCTCGTAGACGTGCCGCGCGATCGGCGTCGAGCCGACGAACGACACCCCGGCGATGTCGGGGTGCACGAGCAGCGCGTTGACCGCCTCGGCGCCACCCTGGACGACGTTGAGCACGCCCGGCGGCAACCCCGCCTCGGCGAACAGCTCGGCGAGGCGGACCGACGCCGACGGGTCGCGGTCGGACGGCTTGAGCACGAACGTGTTGCCGCAGGCGATGGCGATCGGGAACATCCACATCGGCACCATCACCGGGAAGTTGAACGGCGTGATGCCGGCGACGACGCCGAGCGGCTGGCGCAGCGAGTACGCGTCGATGCCGCGGGAGACCTGGTCGGAGTGCTCGCCCTTGAGCACCTGGGCGATGCCGCAGGCGAACTCGACGACCTCCAGGCCGCGCTGCACCTCGCCCGCGGCGTCCGACAGGACCTTGCCGTGCTCGGCGGTGATCAGCGCGGCCAGTTCGTCGCGGTGCGCGTCGACCAGCTCGCGGAACTTGAACAGGATGCGGGTGCGGGCGGACAGCGAGCTGTCGGCCCAGTCGAGCGACGCCTTGACCGCCGACGCCACCGCGGTGTCCACATCGGCCGGCCCGGCCAGGACGACCTGCCGGGCCACCTCCCCGGTCGCGGGCTGGTAGACGTCGCCGCGGCGGGACGACACCCCGGCCGTGCGGGCGCCGTCGATCCAGTGCTGGACGAGTTCGGACACGGAGTCTCCTATGCGTGTGCGGTGGTCGACCGGACCACCAGGGACGGGTGCAGCAAGTGCCGGACCGGCTCGGTGCGCTCCCCGCGCACGCGTTCGAGCAGGGCCTCGAAGGCCAGCCGCGCCATGTCCTTGCGCGGCTGGTCCACCGTGGTCAGGGAGAGGTGGCGCAACGCGGCGAGCGACGTGTTGTCGTAGCCGACGACCGACACGTCCTCCGGCACGCGCAGCCCGGCTTCCTCGAGGGCCGAAATCGCCCCCACGGCGTTGAAGTCGTTTCCGGCGACCAGCCCCGTCGGCAGGTCCGGGCGCGCGTACGCGGCGAGCAGCTCCCGCACGGCGTTCTCGCCGCCGATGTCGGTGTGTTCGCTGCGCACGACGATCGGCTCGAGACCGTGCCCGCGCATGGCGACCTCGAAACCGCGCCGCCGCTGCGCCGCCCCGGCCGCGCCACCGCCGTCGAGGTGGGCGATGCGCCGGTGCCCGAGGCCGACCAGGTGGTCGACGGCCAGCGCGGAGCCCGCCTCGCCGTCGTCGTTCACCGTGTCCACTGTGGACGCGCGGGCGGTGCGCGAGACCAGCACGACCGGGCACTGCTTGGCCGCGACCTGGATCGCCGAGGCCGGCACGACCGGCGACAGCAGGACGATGCCCGCCGGCCGGAAGGAAAGCAGGTTGTGCAGGGCGTTCCACTCGCGCGTGGGGCTCCGGCCGCCCGTGTTGAGGATGAGGTCGAAGCCCGCCGCCTGCGCGGCGCTGTCCAGCTCTTCGACGATGTCGGCGAAGAACGCGTTGCGCAGGTCGTTGACCATCACGCCGAGCACCGTCGAGGTCCGGCTGGCCAGCGACCGCGCCATGATGTGCGGCTGGTACCCGAGTTCCTCGGCCGCGCGCAGGACGGCGGTGCGCCGCGCGTCGGAGACCTTCGGTGAATTCCTCATCACCAGGGAGACCAGTGCGCGGGAAACCCCCGCTCGCGCGGCCACGTCCTCCATGGTCGGACGCACCATCGCCGCACCTCCCCGCCTGTGGGTTACGGGCCGGAAACAAGCCCTTGACTTTGCTGTGACGGACGCTACAAGATTAGAGCGCTCTAATCAATAGAGCGCTCCAACGGACCAACGGAGGCCCTCTGTGTCAGCGACGATCCGCGTCGCCGCCGCCCCGATCTCCTGGGGCGTCTGCGAAGTCCCGGGCTGGGGCCGCGTGCTGGACGCGCCGACCGTGCTGCGCGAGATGGCGGAACTCGGCGTCCAGGCGACGGAGCTGGGCCCGCCCGGGTACCTCCCCCGCGACCCGGCCGAGCTGCGCGCGCTGCTCGGGGAGTACGACCTGACGCTCGTGGGCGGGTTCCTCGCCGTCGTGCTGCACGCCGACCGGGAAAAGGCGCTCGCCGAGGCCGAGGAGTCGGCCGCGCTGTTCGCCGCGTGCGGGGGCGACGTCCTCGTGCTCGCCGCCGCGACCGGGCTCGACGGCTACGACGAACGCCCGCGGCTCACCGACGCCGAATGGGCGACGCTCGTCGAGACCGCGGGCCGGATCCGTGACATCGCCACTGGTCACGGCCTGCGCACGGTGCTGCACCCGCACGTCGGGACGCACGTGGAGCAGCAGGCCGAGGTCGAGCGCTTCCTCCGCGACTCCGATCTGGGGTTGTGCCTCGACACCGGACACCTGATGATCGGCGGGACCGATCCGGTCGAGCTGGCGAAGCGGTTTCCCGAGCGGGTGGCGCACGTGCATCTGAAGGACGTCAAGGGGGACCTGGCCGCCGAGGTCCGCGCGGGGCGGCTCGGCTACACCGAGGCGGTCGGGCGGGGCCTCTACGTGCCGCTCGGCGAGGGGGACGTGGACGTGGCGTCGATGGTGCGCTCCGTCCAGGCGGCGGGCTACGACGGCTGGTACGTCCTCGAACAGGACACCGCCTTGGGCGAGGCGAGCCCCGACGACGTGCCTCGCCGCGACACCGAGCGCAGCCTCACGGAACTCGCGAAGATCGTGCAAGCCCTCTAACTGGTCCCAAAGGAGTGACTGTGTTTTCGTTCAAGAGAAGCTTCGCCGTGGTGGCGGCCGTCGCCGCCACCGGCCTGGTGCTCGCCGCCTGCAGCGGACCCAGCGCCGACAACTCGACCAGCAGCTCCGGTGCCAATTCGTCCGCCGCGGCGCCGCCGGGTTCGAGCGGCCCGCTCAAGGTCGCCGTGGTCACCCACGGCAGCGCCGGTGACGCGTTCTGGAACGTCGTCAAGAACGGCGCCGAGCAGGCCGGCAAGGACCTCGACGTCGGCGTCGACTACTACTCCGACGGCGACCCCGGCAACCAGGCCAAGCTGATCGACAACGCCGTCGCGCAGAAGGTCGGCGGCCTGGTCGTGTCGATGGCGAACCCGCAGGCACTGCAGACGTCGATCCAGAACGCCGTCAAGGCCGGGATCCCGGTCGTCACGATCAACTCGGGCGAGGACCAGAGCGCCGCGTTCGGCGCGATCGCGCACGTCGGGCAGAGCGAAGGCCTCGCCGGCCAGGGCGCCGGGCAGCGGCTCAAGGCGGCCGGCAAGACCAAGCTGCTCTGCGTGATCCACGAGGCCGGCAACATCGGCCAGAACCAGCGCTGTGACGGCGCCAAGCAGACCTTCGGCACCGTCACCACGCTGCAGGTCGACATCTCCAATCCGACCGACGCGCAGGCGCGGATCCGCGGCGCGCTGCAGGCCGACCCGTCGATCGACGCGGTCCTGGCGCTGAACTCGCAGGTCGCGGCCCGCGCGGTGGACGCGGCGAAGGAAGCGAGCTCGAAGGCGCAGGTGGCGACGTTCGACCTGAACGCCGACGTCGCGGCCGCCATCAAGGCGGGCACCATCCTCTTCGCCGTCGACCAGCAGCAGTACGAGCAGGGCTACCTGCCCATCGTGTTCCTCAAGCTCTACAAGGAGAACGGCAACACCATCGGTGGTGGCCACCCGGTGCAGACCGGTCCGGGCTTCGTCGACAAGACCAACATCGACACCGTGGCCCCGTACGCGCAGCGCGGCACCCGCTAAGGGGAGTGACATGACCGCAGCGATCCAGGCAGAACCCGACGAACGAATAGCCAAGAAGAGCCTGACCGACCGGCTGGTCGTCCGGCCGGAGATCGGGGCGCTGCTGGGCGCCGTCCTGGTGTTCGTCTTCTTCTCGGTCGTCACCGGCCAGTTCCTCAGCCCGCTCGGCGTGGCGACCTGGCTCGACGACTCGTCGACGCTGGGCATCATGGCCGTGGTGGTCGCGCTGCTCATGGTCGGCGGCGAGTTCGACCTGTCGGCGGGTGTGATGACGGCGTCGACGTCGCTGGTCACCGCGATCCTGGCGACGCAGGCGGGCTGGAACGTCTGGCTCGCGCTGCTGGTCTCGCTGGTGTTCGCGCTCGGCGTCGGCGCGTTCAACGGGTGGCTGGTCATGAAGACCGGCCTGCCCAGCTTCATCGTCACGCTGGGGTCGTTCCTGGCCCTGCAGGGGCTGAACCTCGGCGTGACGCGGCTGGTCACCGACACCGTCCAGGTGTCGGGGATGCGCTCGGCCAGTGGCTACGAGTCGGCCGGCGGGTTGTTCGCGTCGACGTTCGACATCGGCGGCACGGAGTTCCAGTCGTCGATCGTGTGGTGGATCGTGGTGACGGCGATCGCCGCGTGGCTGCTGCTGCGGACCCGGTTCGGCAACTGGATCTTCGCGGTCGGCGGGTCGCAGGTGTCGGCCCGCTCGGTCGGCGTGCCGGTGGTGCGCACGAAGATCCTGCTGTTCATGGGCACCGCCGCCGGCGCGTGGCTGGTCGGCTCGATCAACATCCTGCGCTTCGCCAGCGTGCAGGCCAACCAGGGCATCGGGCTGGAGTTCCAGTTCATCATCGCCGCGGTGATCGGCGGCTGCCTGCTCACCGGCGGCTTCGGCTCGGCCGTGGGCGCGGCGATCGGCGCGCTGATCTTCGGCATGGCCCGCCAGGGCATCGTGTTCGCCCAGTGGAACAGCGACTGGTTCATGCTGTTCCTCGGGGTCATGCTGCTGGCCGCGGTCCTGGTCAACAACGCCTTCCGGCGGCGCGCGGAAAGGGTGCGGCGATGAGTCCTCTGCTGGAAGTACGGGACATCGGCAAGACCTACGGCAGCGTCATCGCGCTGCGCGACGTGTCCACTGTGGTCAACGCGGGCGAGGTGACCTGCGTGCTCGGCGACAACGGCGCCGGGAAGTCCACGCTGATCAAGATCCTGGCCGGGGTGCACCAGCACGACCGCGGCGAGTTCCTGGTCGAGGACACACCGGTGAAGTTCGCTTCGCCGCGCGAGGCGCTGGATCACGGCATCGCGACCGTGTACCAGGACCTCGCGGTGGTGCCGCTGATGAGCGTCTGGCGGAACTTCTTCCTCGGCTCGGAGCCGACGGTGGGGTTCGGCCCGTTCAAGGCGCTGGACCGCAAGAAGGGCCGCGAGACGACCAAGCAGGCGCTGTCCGACATGGGCATCGACCTGCGGGACGTCGAGCAGCCGGTCGGCACGCTCTCCGGTGGTGAGCGCCAGTGCGTCGCGATCGCGCGGGCGGTCTACTTCGGCGCGAAGGTGCTGATCCTCGACGAGCCGACGGCGGCCCTGGGCGTCAAGCAGGCCGGCGTGGTGCTCAAGTACGTCGCGCAGGCCCGCGACCGCGGGCTCGGCGTCGTGCTGATCACGCACAACCCGCACCACGCGTTCCCGGTCGCCGACCGTTTCCTGCTGCTCAAGCGAGGTGCGCCGCTCGGCTCGTACGAGAAGAAGGACATCGACATCAACGAGCTGACCCGGCAGATGGCGGGCGGTGCGGAGCTGGAAGCGCTCGAACACGAACTGCGGCAGGTGGAGAAGGCGTGACACTCGAAGCGCTGACGATCGGCCGGGTGGGCGTCGACCTCTACCCCGAGCAGAGCGGCGTCCCCCTGGCCGACGTCAGCACCTTCGCCAAGTCGCTCGGCGGGACCGCGACCAACGTCGCGGTCGCCGCCGCGCGGCTCGGGCGGTCGGCGGCGGTGCTGACCAAGGTCGGCCCGGACGGCTTCGGCGACTACGTCC
The DNA here is from genome assembly GCF_046548675.1 of Amycolatopsis sp. cmx-8-4. Lineage (NCBI taxonomy): Bacteria > Bacillati > Actinomycetota > Actinomycetes > Pseudonocardiales > Pseudonocardiaceae > Amycolatopsis > Amycolatopsis sp. cmx-8-4. The sequence continues at coordinate 98,198 of NZ_JAEBDZ010000021.1, read as the reverse complement.
GGCAGGCCCTGAGCGGCTTCGGCGTCTCACCGTCCTATGTGGGCACTTCGCCGGATCTGCTGACGCCGGTGGTGTTCTGCGAGCTGAACCCGCCCGCGGACCCGCCGTTGCTGTTCTACCGCTCCCCCGTCGCGCCCGACCTCACGCTCACCGAGGCGGACGTGCCGTGGGACGTCGTGGAGTCGGTACCGCTGCTGTGGGTCACCGGCACGGGCGTCTCGATCGAACCGGCCCGGGCGACGCAGCGGAAGATCCTCGAAGTCCGGGGCCGCCGCGAGCACACCGTGCTGGACCTGGACTACCGGCCGATGTTCTGGACGTCGGTGGAGCAGGCACGCGAGGAAATCGGCTCGATGCTGGACCACGTCACGGTCGCGGTCGGCAACCGGACCGAGGTGGAGGTCGCCGTCGGCACCGCGGACCCGGACGAGGCGGCGGACCGGATGCTGGAGCGCGGGCTGCGGCTCGCGGTGATCAAGAAGGGCGCGGACGGCGTGCTGGTGGCCACCCCGGACGGCCGCTGGACCGTGCCGCCGCAGCGCATCGACGTCGTCTGCGGCCTCGGCGCGGGTGACGGCTTCGGCGGCGCCCTGATCCACGGGCTGCTGTCCGGCTGGGACCCGGTGCGGATCGCCGAGTACGCCAACGCGGCGGGCGCGCTGGTCGCGTCCCGGCTGGCGTGCGCCGACGCGATGCCGACCGCCGCCGAGATCGAGGAGCTGCTGTGACGACCTTGCTGACCGACGACCGCTGGCGCGAGCTGCTGCACACCCGGGCCACGAACCCCGGCGCGGTCCGCCAGGCGTACGCGACGCGCAAACGGCGTTCGAAGCTGCTGTCCGACACCGGGACGCTGTTCCTGGTCGCGGCCGACCACCCGGCCCGCGGCGCGCTGGGCGTCGGCGAGGACCCCCTCGCCATGGCCGACCGGCGGACGCTGCTGGACCGGCTGCTCGTCGCGCTGGCGAACCCGGCGGTCGACGGGCTGCTCGGCACCCCGGACGTCGTCGAGGAGCTGCTGCTGCTCGGCGCGCTGCACGACAAGGTCGTGATCGGGTCGATGAACCGCGGCGGGCTGGCCGGCGCCGACTGGGAGATCGACGACCGGTTCACCGGTTACGACGCCGCGAGCCTGATCGACTGCGGGCTCGACGGCGGCAAGATGCTGCTGCGGCTGGTCGACTCCGACCCGGGCACCATCCCGACGCTGCAGGCGTGCGCGACCGCCGTCACCGAGCTGGCCGCGTACGGGCTGATGGCGATGGTCGAGCCGCTGCCCTACACCCGCGAAGGCGGGAAACTGGTGCTGCAGAAGGATCCCGCGTCGCTGGCCCGGGCGGTCACGGTCGCGTCCGGCATCGGCACGACGTCGGCGCACACCTGGCTGAAGCTGCCGTCCACCGACTCGCCCGAGGTCCTCGGCGCGACGACGCTCCCGGTCGTCATCCTCGGCGGCGTGCCGTCCGGTGATCCGGCCGGTGACCTGGCGTCGTGGGGCCGGACGCTGCGCCACGACGTCGTGCGCGGCCTGGTCGTCGGCCGCACCCTGCTCTACCCGCCCGGCGGCGACGTCGGCTCGGCCGTCGATGCCGCCGCGAAGGTCCTGGAGGCCGCGAAGTGAGCACGCTGCACCGTCCACACGGGACCCTGTCCGAGGACTCCGACCCGATCGTGCTGACGCCGGAAGCGGCGGGCTGGGCGTACACCGGGTTGCAGGTGCTCAAGATCGGCCGGCGGCTCCCGCGCACGATCGAGACCGGCGAGTTCGAGGCGTTCGTGCTGCCGCTGTCCGGCTCGCTCACGGTCCGCGTCGACGACGAGGAGTTCGAGCTGGAAGGCCGTGACTCGGTGTTCACCCGCGTCACGGACTTCGCCTACGTCCCCCGCGACGCCGAGGTCGAGCTGACGTCGGCCACCGGCGCGGTGGTGGCCCTGCCGATGGCCCGCTGCACCCGCCGTCTCGAACCGAAGTACGGGCCGGCGGAAGACGTCCCGGTCGAGGTCCGCGGCAGCGGGCAGGCGACGCGGCAGGTGACCAACTTCGGCGTGCCCGGGGTGTGGGACCACGCGGACAAGCTCAACGCGTGTGAGCTGATCACGCCGAGCGGCAACTGGTCGTCGTACCCGCCGCACAAGCACGACGAGGCGTCCGAGTGCGAGGTCGTCAACGAGGAGATCTACTACTTCCGGATCGCGGGGCGGGACGGCGTGACGCCGTCACGCGAGGGCTTCGGCCTGCACCGGACGTACACCGCGGACGGTGAGCTGGACGAGGACGTCGCGGTCCGCGACGGCGACGTCTTCCTGATCCCGCGGGGTTTCCACGGCCCGTGCGTCGCGGCGCCCGGTTACCCGATGTACTACCTGAACGTCCTCGCCGGACCGGCGGACGAGCGGTCGATGGCGTTCTGCGACGACCCGGCGCACAGCTGGATCCGCGACACCTGGAAGCCCGAGGACCTCGACCCGCGCTGCCCGGTGACCGACCACGAAGGGCGGGTCCGGTGAAGCTGACGACGGCTCAGGCGCTGGTCAAGTGGATCCTCGCGCAGCGTTCGGAAACCCTCGACGGCCGTGAGGTGCCGCTGTTCCCGGGGGTGTTCGCGATCTTCGGGCACGGCAACGTCCTCGGGCTCGGCACCGCGCTGGAGGAGCACCGCGGCGAGATCCCGGTCTGGCGCGGGCACACCGAGCAGGGCATGGCCCTGGCCGCGGTCAGCTACGCGAAGGCGACGCACCGGCGGCAGGTCGGCGTCGTGACGTCGTCGATCGGGCCGGGCGCGCTGAACATGGTCACCGCCGCCGGGGTCGCGCACGCGAACCGGCTGCCGGTGCTGCTGCTGCCGGGTGACACGTTCACCAGCCGCGCGCCGGACCCGGTGCTGCAGCAGATCGAGCCCTTCGGCGACGGCACCGCGACGGTCAACGACGCCTTCCGCGCGGTCAGCCGCTACTTCGACCGCATCACCCGGCCCGAGCAGCTGCTCTCGGCGTTGCCGCAGGTCGCGCGGGTGCTGACGGACCCGGCCGACGCCGGCCCGGTCGTCCTGGCGCTGCCGCAGGACGTCCAGGCCGAGACGTACGACTTCCCGGAGGCGCTGTTCGAGCCGGTCACGCACCGGCCGCTGCGCCCGCGCCCGGACCGCCGGGCCGTCACCGAGGCCGCGGGGGTGCTGCGCGCGTCCAAGCGGCCGCTGCTGGTGCTCGGCGGTGGCGTCCGGTACTCCGGCGCCGGGCGGCGCGCGCTGGACTTCGCCGAGCAGCACGGCATTCCCGTCACCGAGACCACCGCGGGCCGCACGCTGGTGCCGCACACGCACGCCCTCAACGCCGGCCCGCTGGGCGTCACCGGCTCGACGTCGGCGAACGTCGTCGCGGCCGAGGCGGACGTCGTCCTGGCCGTCGGCACCCGGCTGCAGGACTTCACGACGGCGTCCTGGACGGTCTTCTCCCCCGACGTCCGGCTGGTCACGCTGAACGCGGCCCGCTTCGACGCGGTCAAGCACGGTGCCCTGTCCGTGGTCGGCGACGCGGACGCGGGCCTGGCCGATCTCGGTGCGCAGCTGGAGAGCTGGCGGGTGGACCCGGCGTGGACGTCGCGAGCGGCGACCGAGCGCGCGAAGTGGGACGCGCACGTCGACTCGCTGCGGTCGGCGGCGTCGGAAATCCCGTCGTACGCCCAGGTCGTCGGCGTGGTGAACGACCTGTCCGCGGCGGACGACTACGTCATGACGGCGTCGGGCGGGATGCCGGGCGAGCTGATCGGCGGCTGGCGTGGGTCCGGCTCGGTGTCGATGGACGTCGAGTACGGCTTCTCGTGCATGGGCTACGAGCTGTCCGGCGCGTGGGGCGCGGCGATCGCCCACGACGGTCTGGTCACGACGTTGCTGGGCGACGGCTCCTACCTGATGCTGAACTCGGAGCTGTTTTCGGCCGCGTTCGCCGGGCACCCGTTCGTCGCAGTGGTGTGCGACAACGACGGCTACGCGGTGATCGCGCGGCTCCAGCAGGGGCAGGGCGGGAAGCCGTTCAACAACTTCTACGCCGACTGCACGACTTCACACGCGTCACCGCCGCGCGTCGACTTCGCTCGCCATGCGGAGTCGTTGGGCTGCTTGGTGTTCACAGCGTCCACAGTGGACGACGTCCGCTCGGCGTACGCCCAGGCCCGCGAGGCCGCGGTGGCCGAGAAGCGCCCGGCAGTCGTGGTCGTCAAGACGCAGCCGTCGGCGTGGACCGAAGCCGGGGCCTGGTGGGAGGTCGGCGTGCCCGAGCACCTCGCCGGGCGCGACGAGTTCGAGCGGTCCAAGGGCACGCAGGTGCGCTACCTGCGGTCCTAAGCCCTCGCAGTCGCCCGCTCCCGCACCCGGGGGCGCAAGGTGAAGCCGCTCGGCTTGAGCGTCAAGGACTCGGCGATCTTGAGTTCGTACGACGGGTCGGCCTCGAAGTCGTAGCGCTGCAGCACCATGCCGAGCGCCAGCACGGCTTCGTGCAGCGCGAACTGGCGGCCGATGCAGGCGCGCTCGCCCGTCCCGAACGGCTTGTACGCCTGCGCCGGCCGCTTCTTCACGGCCGCGGGCTCGAAGCGGTCCGGGTCGAACGCCTCGGGGTCCGGGCCCCAGGCCGCCGGGTCACGGTGGACCAGGGGCAGCGGCACGATCACCCAGTCGCCCTTGCGCAGCCGGTACTTCCCGCCGAGGACGACGTCTTCGCGGGCTTCGCGCGAGTAGCCCGGCGCGGTCGGCCAGAGCCGCATCGCCTCGTCGAGCGCGCGGCGCACGTAACGCAGCTTCGCGACGTCTCCGAAGGCGGGCTCGCGGTCACCCCACACAGCGTCGACTTCGGCACAGGCCTTGTCCAGGAGTTCGGGGTGGCGCGTCAGGTAGTACAACGCGAACGAGAGCGCGCCCGACGTCGTTTCGTGGCCGGCGACGACGAACGTGATCGCCTGGTTGCGGATGTTGATCGGGTCCAGGCGTTCCCCGGTCGCCGGGTGGCCCTCGGTGAGCATCAGGCCGAGCAGGTCGCGGCTCTCCTCGCCGCTGGTGCGGCGTCCCTCGATGACCTCGTCGACGAGGTCGGTCATGACGGCGATGTCGGCCTTGTTCTGCTCGGCCGTCCCGGCGAACGCGCGCCGGACGAACGGCAGCTTGACGTTCTGCAGCTGCGCGAACCGCAGCGAACGCAGCATCGCCGTGACGAACGGATGCGGTTCGGCGCGCTCGAACGAGCCGAAGCGGTAGCCGAACCCGGCGAGGCCGATCGTCTCCAGCGTCAGCCGGGTCATGTCGGCGGCGACGTCGACCGGCCCGGTCGCGGCGTCCCAGCGCGCGACGAGCTCACGGGCGACGTCCAGCATGACGGGGTGGTAGCGGCGCATCGCCTCGGCGGAGAAGGCCGGCTGCAGGATGTCGTGCGCCAGCCGCCAGTTCGGCTCGTGGGTGTGGGCGGTGAACAGGCCGTCGCCGGCGACCGCGCGCAGGTTCTCGATGCCCATGCCGACGTGCTTGCCGAACTTCGTCTCGTCGTTCAGCTCGGTGACCAGGTCGACGCCGCCGACGAAGACGATCTCGAAGCCGAAGACCTTGCGGGTGAAGACCGGCCCGATCTTCCGGCCGATGCGCAGGGTGTCCTGCAGCGGCGTGCGCGGGTTGGCCCCGATCAGGTCGCCGATCACCGGCAGGCGGCCCGGCCGGTGCGGAATGCCGGTGGTGTCCACGACGTCCCCCTATTGAATCCGAATCCAATAACGTCACGATCCCCCGCTACTGAACCCGTGTCAAGTAAGATCGGGGGATGCGGACGAGGCTGAGCACCGAACTGCGGCGCGAGCAGCTCCTGACGATCGGGGCCGGGTTGTTCGCGAAGCGGCCGTACGACGAGGTCTGGATCGAGGAGGTCGCCGAGATCGCGCAGGTCTCCCGCGGCCTGCTGTACCACTACTTCCCGACCAAGAAGGACTTCTTCGCCGAGATCGTCCGCGGCCAGCGCGACCAGCTGCTGGAGATGAGCGAGCCCGACCCGGCGCTGCCGGTGACCGAGCAGCTGCGGGCCGGGCTCGACGTCTACCTCGAATTCGCGCGCACGCACCCGGACGGCTACCGGATCGTGCACCGCGCCACCGGCGGCGCCGACGGCGAGATCCGGGAGATCCGCGAAGCCGGGATGGCCGCGAACGCGTCACGCATCCTCGACGCGCTCAGCCTGCTGACGCCGATCACCGAGACCACCCGCCTGGCCGTCCGCGGCTGGCTGACGTTCGTCGCGACGGTCATCCTCGACTGGCTCGACCAGCCGAAGGTCACCCAGGAGGAACTGCGCGACCTCTGCGTGCGGACGCTGTTCGCGGCGGTGGGCGTCACCCCGTGACGGCGGGCGAAGCGGCGTCCCCGACCAGCTTTTCCGGGTGCCCCGAGCCGTCCGCCGGGACCGCCCAGACGGCGTCGTCCAGCCCGTAGAGGACCCGGTCACCCTGCCAGAGCGCCTGGTCGTCGACGCTGCGCGGCTCCGCGAGTTCGGTCTCCTCCAGCGTCTTGAGGTCGAGCACGGACAACCGCCAGACACCGTCGCCGACCTTCTTCTTGAACGCGACCCGGGTGCCGTCCGGGGACAGCGACGGGCACTCGACGTTCTCGCGCAGGGTTTTGCCGCGGTAGCGCGCGTAGTCGGCTTCGACGAGGTAGGTCTTCCCCTTGCTGCCGAGCGTCGCGTAGAAGCGGTTGCCGTCCGGGGCGAAGGTGATGCCCCAGTAGTTGACGTCGGCGGCGAAGTAGCGCTGCCCGTCGGCGAAGACCGGCAGTTCCTCGATCGTCTTGACCAGCCGCCCGGTGTCGACCTCGTAGACGCCGGCACGGGTCGAAAAGCCGGTGGCCGCGTAGGAGTCGCCGGTGACGAAGACCGTCCAGTCGACGCGCTTGCCGTCCGGCGACACCCGTGCGCGGCTCGGCGTGCCGGCCACGGCTTCGGAGTGCCGGACGGCGAGGTGGCCGTCGAGGACCAGGACGTCGGTCACCGGCGGGAGCGTCCCGGGCCGCACGGCCAGGCACACGGCGGTGGGCCCGGCCACCGCGAACCGGTCACACTTCAGGCTACCGACCTGCGGTTTCGCTCCCGGCTCGGCCAGCGGGACGGCGGCGACGCGGCCGGTCGACACCTGCCGAAACAGCAGCTGACCGGGGCCGAGCGTGAGCTGCGCGGCCGGTCCCGCCTCGGCGGCGCCGGGGCGGGCGTTGACGGTGTAGGCGACGGCCGCGGTGATCAGGAGCGCGGTGCCGATCAGGGCGAGGACGAGTTTCTTCACGGCCGCACCGGCTTCACGAACGCGGCCGCGAGGACGACGGCCACCAGGCAGCCCGCCGCGACGAGCACCGCCGGCCGCAGGTCCCAGAACGTCCAGGCGAGTCCGAAGAGGACGGACGAGAGCATCCGCGCCCCGGCCTGCCCGGTCTGCACGACGGCCAGCCCGGTCGCCCGGAGGTCCCGCGGGATGAGCGGGCCGGCCGCGGCCATCAGGACGCCGTCGGTGGCCGCGTAGAACACACCGTGCAGGCCGAGCGCGACCACGGCGAAGAGCATCGCGGACGGCCCGCAGAGCAGGACCAGCGCCAGACCCAGCGCGACGTGCCCGCCGAGGAACACCGGCCACCGCCCGATGCGGTCGGCCAGCTTGCCGAGCGGAACGGCCAGGAGCAGGTAGACGCCCGCGGTGCCCAGCGGCAGGAGCGGGAAGTACGTCGCCGCGATGTCCCAGCGCCGTTGGAGCACGAGGTAGACGAACGAGTCGCCGATGGTCACCAGGCCCAGCAGCGCGGCCCAGAGCGTGACGCGGCGGAAGTCCGCGTCACGCAGCAGGCCGGCCGCGGCCCGCATCGACACGGCGGCGCGATCCACCGTGCCGGGCCGGTCGCGGACGAACAAAGCCAGCACCAGCACGGCGATCGCAGCGATGCAGAAGCTGGTGAAGAACACCGATGTGTAGCTGCCGAGGCTCAGCGCGAGCACGGCCATCGCCACGAGCGGGCCGAGGAACGCGCCGACGGTGTCGAGCGCGCGGTGCACCCCGAACGACCGGCCGAGCGTGCCGGGTTCGCTGCTCAGCGAGATGAGCGCGTCGCGCGGGGCGGTGCGCACGCCCTTGCCGGTGCGGTCCGCGGCGAGGACGACGCCGATCGCGGGGACCGAGGAACCGGCCGCCACCAGGCCGAGCTTGCACACCGCGGACAAGCCGTACCCGAACCCGGCGACCGCCTTGAGCCGCCGCCACCGGTCCGCGAGGTGCCCGCCGAGGACCCGTACGAGGGCGGTGGCGCCCGCGTAGAGGCCGTCGAGCAGCCCGAACTGCAGCGGGTTCAGGCCGAGGCCGAGCACCAGGTAGAGCGGGAGGACGGCGGTGACCATCTCCGAGGAGACGTCGGTGACCAGGCTGACCACACCCAAAGCCACGACGTTGGCGGACACCCGTTTGAGGGCGGGTTTCCGGTCGGTCCCGGCCGCGAGGTCCGAGGTACGGCTTGCCGCGATGTACATGCCCGGGTTCCCCTTCTAGTGGCAGGTGTAGGTCGGGCTGCTGTCCTGGACCTTGCCGTCGACGCCGATCAGCTGCGTCTGGAACGACGTGTCCGTCATGGACAGCTTCAGGACGCCGAAGGTCTTCAGCAGCTTCGCGGTCGTCGCGTGCGCCGGGCTCAGGTCGTAGAGGTCGGCGCCGCCCGAGCCGCCGACGATCTCGACGGGACCGTTCGCGTCGGCCTTGCCGTCGGCGTTCTGCGGCACGAATCGTTCGTAGTCGTGGTCATGACCGTTGAGGACGAGGTCGACCTTGTTCGCCGTCATGATGTTCCACAGCTCGATGCTGTCCTTGTTGTCACCGTGGTCACCGGAGCTCCACCGCGGGTGGTGGTAGTACGCGGCGACGCAGCCCTTCTTGTTCTTGGCGAGGTCCTGCTTCAGCCAGGTGATCTGCGGCGGCTCGGCGAGGTCGTCGTGGGTGACGAAGTCGTTGGAGTCCAGGGCGATGAAGTGCCAGTTGCCCATTTCCCAGCTGTAGTAGCGCTGGCCCTGGGGCTTCGCGATGGCGCCGAAGTAGTCCTCGTAACCCTTGAACTTCGGCTCGTCGTAGGACTCGTGGTTGCCCGGGATCGGGTGGGTGATGTTCTTGAACTTGCCCCAGGTCTTGTCGTAGTAGGCCTTGAAGTCGGCGAGGTGGGCGTCGTCGTACTGGTTGTCCCCCATCGTGATCACCGCGGCCGGGCCCATCTGCTCGACGAGTTTCGCGGTCTTGACGTGCGCGCAACCGGAGTCGCTCGCGGTACAGCGTTCGGCGATGTCCCCGGCGGCGGCGAGGACGAACCCGTTGGCACTGCCCGCTTTGGTCTTGACGGTGACGGGTGCGCTCGCCGGCGAGACGTTGCCCGCGGCGTCCCGGGCGCGGACGGTGTAGGTGTAGCCGGTGTCGGGCGCGAGCCCGGTGTCGGTGTAGGACGGCGTCGCGCTGGTGGCGACGGCCTGGCCGTCGCGCAGGACGTCGTACCCGGCGACCCCGACGTTGTCGGTCGCGGCGTTCCAGGTCAGTCCCACGCTGGTGGCCGTCGTGGTCGTGGGCGCGAGCCCGGCCGGGGTGCTCGGCGCCTGGGTGTCGCCGGCGGAGTCGGGCGTGCCGTAGGCTTGGAGTTCCCAGAGCGAGTAGCCGTACTTCGTGGCGCGCGTGACGCCGACGAAGCGCAGGAAACGGCCGTGGGCCTGGAGTCCGGTGAGGTCGTCGGTCTTGCCGTCGCCGTTGTCGACGCTCGCGACGGTGGTGAACTGCGTACCGTCGTCGGAGACCTCGATCCGGTACTTCTTGGCGTAGGCGGCTTCCCAGGTGAGCTTGACCTGGTGGACGGTGGCGGGCTGACCGAGATCGACCCGCAGCCACTGCGGATCGGCACTGACGGCGCTGGCCCACCGGGTCTGCGTGCTCCCGTCGACGGCCTTGTCGCCGGTGAGCGACGAGCTTTCCGTCGTGGACGTGGCGACGGGCTTCCCTTGGGAGAGAAGGACATCGGCCTGGGTGGTAGTGGCGGCGGCGATCGCGGAAGGCAGCAGGACGACGATGGCGATCGGCGGCGCCAGCCGTGCGAATGGACGAAGGCGGAAGGGGGACACGTCGCGCTCCTAGGGGCCGGACGGTGGCGGGTCTGGGCTGGGCTGCGGCGTAAGTGACTTTATTCGAACAGTTAGGAAACTTTCCTAACTAAGAAGACTGTAGCGAGCCGCGGTTTCGGCTGACAAGACTTGTCCCGTCCTTGAATCGGTCAAGAGGGTGAGATTGAAGTTGTTCCCGCAGGTCAGATGATGTTTCGCTGAGCGGCACAATGCTCCGGCGCCTGGGACTGCCCGAGTTCCACCGCCCGCCACCCAGCACTCCGCCCGGACTCGCGCACCCCGAGCGCCGTTCCCTCTGCGCCGAATCGTGCGCCGACCGGGCGCGCCGCGACACCAACTCCTCCGGCGACCATCAGCGCGGTGCCACCAATTTCTACTCGACTCGTCCGGCTCACGCACACTGGCGCCGATTCCCTTGCGCTCAGCGAATTCTCCCGGCCACCAACGAACCCCACCGCCGATCCACCACATCCCGCAAGGGACACGACCTCGCGCGCCACGGCTTCCTCGCACACCACCGCCCCAACGGAAACGCTCCCCAGCCGTTCCCGTACCGATTCTGTCGGTCCCCACCGGTAGCCTGGAATTCGGGGGCTTCTCGCGCCTGCTGACGGCGATTTCCCTTACGTGGTAACAGAAATCACGCGCCGACCCCGTGCCCGAGTTTCACCCGATTCAGCGATGATCTTCGCCCGCGTGTTCGGTAACGTGAGGGCCATGACCTCGACCGACGAGTTTCCCGTTACCCCGCACCGAAGACCCATGGCCTCAAGAATCCGCGCGCAGCTGCTTCCGGATCTCCGCCACGGCGGCCCGCCCGGCGCGGTTCGCCCCGACCGTGCTGGCCGAAGGCCCATACCCCACCAGCTGCAACCGCGGCTCGAGCACGACCCGCGTCCCGTCCACCCGGATCCCGCCACCCGCCTCGCGGATGTGCAGCGGCGCGAGGTGGTCGATCGCCGCGCGGAAGCCCGTCGCCCAGAGGATGACGTCCGCGTCGAAGCGCGACCCGTCCGCCCACTCGACTCCCGAAGGCACGATCCGGGCGAACATCGGCCGGCGCTCGAGGATGCCCGCCGCCCGCGCGGCCCGCACCTCCGGCGTCACGGCCAGGTCCGTCACGCTGACCACGCTCTCCGGCGGCAACCCGGCGCGCACGCGTTCGTCGACCTTCGCGACGGCGTTGCGTCCCCAGTCCTCGCTGAAGGGCTCATCCCGCCACACGGGCGGCCGCCGCGTCACCCAGGCCGTCGCGCGGGCGAGCGGGGCGAACTCCATCAGCAGCTGTACCGCCGACGCCCCACCGCCGACGACCACGACCCGCTTGCCCCGGAACGCTTCCGGCCCGGTGTAGTCCGCCGTGTGTACCTGCTGGCCCGCGAAGGTCTCCTGGCCCGGGTAGTGCGGCCAGAACGGCCGGTCCCAGGTGCCGGTGGCGCTGATCACCGCGCGCGCCGCCCACGACTCGGCCGGACTCGACACCACGAGCCGGTCCCCGTCGCGCGTCACGGACTGGACGTCGACCGGGCGCATGACAGGCAGGTCGTACAGGCGCTCGAAGCGCGCGAAGTAGTCGGAGACGACTTCGGAGGCCGGCCGTGTGACGTCCGGGGTGCCGAAGGCCATGCCGGGCAGGTCGTGGATGCCGTGCACCTTCCCGAGCACCAGCGACGGCCACCGGTACTGCCAGGCGCCCCCGGCCCGCTTGCCGTGGTCGAGCACCACGAACCCGGAACCGTTCGCGAACCCGGCGCGGCGCAGGTGGTAGGCCGCCGACAGTCCCGCTTGGCCGGCCCCGACCACCACCACGTCCGTTTCGTGGTCCGCGCTGCTCATGTCGTGTTCAACGGCTGGCCGCGCCGGATATTTCGCGCCTTACATCACACGGAGACCCGATTGTGGCGCGCCTTCTCGGCCCGGTACAACGCCGTCGTAGCCGCCCTTCACACGGCGACGCGGTTGCGCCCCGCGTCCTTGGCCCGGTACAACGCCGCGTCCGCCGAGCGCAGCACGTCATCCAGCGCCGGCCCCGTGTCCGGGAACCGCGCGACCCCGATCGACACCGAAAGGCCACTCACCCGGACCGTCCCGCCCCCCGTCGAGATCACGACGTTCAGCTCCCCCACCGCCACCCGCACCCGCTCGGCGATGCCCAGCACGTCGGCGCGGCCGAGGCCGGGCAGCAGCACGACGAACTCTTCACCACCGAACCGGCCGACCGTGTCGCCCTGACGCACCGAGCCGGAGATCGCCACCGCGACCGCGGCCAGCACGTCGTCGCCGGTGAGGTGGCCGTAGGTGTCGTTGATCCGCTTGAAGTGGTCGAGGTCGATCATCAGCACCGCGAACTCGCCGACGGCCCCGCGCCGCAACGCGCGGACGTGCTCGCGGACGGCCGACTCGTGCCAGCCCGCGGTGTTGAGCAGCCCGGTCTTCTCGTCGGTGACGGCGGTGACCTGCAACTGCTGCTTGAGCAACAGGTAGCGGTGCAGCAACAGCAGCGGCGCGATGACGAACAGGACCAGCACCGGCTGCTCGACCAGGGCCAGCGCGGCGAGCCCGCCGAGGCAGAGCGTCGCCACCTCGAACGCGTTGTCCTCCCAGGTGCCGACGAGGTCCGCGGCCGATCGCTGGCTCGTGTAGAGGTAGATCCCGGCGGCGACCAGCCCGACGTTCACCAGCTCGAACACCACAGCGGCCAGGCAGAGCGCGACCAGCCCCCGCGGCGTCTGCACCGGCGTCCCGTGCAACCCCGACCACGTGAGGACGGACGACGCGGCGAAGCAGGAGAGCATCGCCCACGCGGTGCTCGCGACGAACCGGTGCGCGGGCCGGGTGCGCACATGGCGCCAGACCCGCACCCACAAGTGCGCGTAGAGCACGACGGCCAGCAGCGCCACCCAGGCAGGAGGGAGCAGAACAACACCGGCGAGGTACCAGACGGAGGTCACGTTGATGTGCGTCTGCCCGCTCATCCACCGGCGCAGCCGTTCGATCCGGCGGGACATCTCGGCCTGCGCGACGCCGAGCGCGACCAGCACGGCGAACCAGACCGGCCGCACGGGTCCCCCGAAGCCGGTGGCCAGCGCGGCCCCGGTGGTCGCGACGGCGGCCAGCTCACAGCAGAGGGCGTAGGTGATCCAGCGGCGCTTCGCCCCGGTCCACATGACCCACCGCGAGGGCCACCCCGTCCAGGTGGAAAGAGCTTCCCGTCGCACGGCGGCCTGGGCTCTCAAGCGCCGTGACCACGGAGGTGACGGACCGGCATCGTGACGTACCCCTTGCGCGAGTTCGGCCGACCAGGTAGCCCAGCGTAGTCGTTCCGGCGAGCCGCGTCGCCGGTCCGGGCGAATTACGGCGAAGCCACCGGTCCGCGGGCCCGCTCTGGGTGGGTCTGCCCTGCTCGCGGTCTCCCCTGGTGATCACCGATGCAGGAATCCCCCGACGAAAACAGCAGGCCGGACTCTCGCCCGCGCCTCCCAAAGCCGGAAACGGCCACTGGGATACCACCAGCGCGGGAACCCGCCCCGGCGCTCTCAGCGCGCAGGCTGTTCGGCGCTGACCAGGACGAGCTTCCTCGAGCGGAGACCCATGACTCAGTCTGCTCAGGGCGCAGCCAGCCCGTGATGAGCGACGGGGTTCGAACCCGCGACGTCCACCGGGCGCTCTACCGGCCGGGCAAGCTCACTTACGCCGCGCGCGGATGATCGCCACCAAGCCGACGACCGCCGCGATGCCGAGCACCACCGGGGCCAGCCGCTTCAGCACGGAGGCTCCCGCGTAGTCGAGGAGGTCGATCGCCTCGGTCTCCGGGACGGCCGGGACGCTGCGCAGCGCGGGCCGTTCGGCAGCCGGCTTGGGTTCGGTGTTGATCTCCGCCGTGGTCGGCGCCGGCTTGACCGCCGGCTCCGGCTTCGCGACCGGCGCAGCCTTGACGGCCGGCTCGGCCTTGGCCGCCGATCCGGACTGCGCCGCCGGTCCCGACTGAGCTGCCGATCCGGACTGGGCAGCCGATCCGGACTGGGCAACCGGCGCCGGCTGAGCAGCCGATCCGGACTGGACTGCCGCCCCAGACTGGGCAGCCTCTCCCGGCGCCTTCTCCCCCGCCGGTGCGGGCTTCGCGGCCGCGGCTGCGGCCGGGGCGGACTTCGCCGCCGGCTCCGCCGACTTCCCGGCCACCGGCGCGGCGGCCTTCTCCGCTACCGGCTCAGCCGTCTTCTCCGGGGCCAGCTTGCCCGACAGGCAGCCCGCGAAGGTGTCGAGGATCTTGCCGCCCACCTCGGTGATCAGGCCGCGGCCGAACTGGGCGGGCTTGCCCGTGATGGACAGGTCCGTCGCGACGGTTCCGTGGGTTCCGCCGTCGGCCTCGGTCAAGGTCAGGGTCACCGTCGCGGCGGCCGTGCCCGCTCCACGAGAATCCTTGCCCGAGGCCTTGATGGTGACCTTGTGCGCGGCGTCGTCCTTCTCCAGGAACTCGCCGTTTCCCTTGTACAGCAACGAGATCGGGCCCAGCTTGACCTTCACCGTCCCACTGAACTTGTCGCCTTCGACCTTGGTCAGCGCGGCACCGGGCATGCACGGGGCGACGCGCTCGGGGTCGACGACCGCCTGCCAGACCTCGCCGATCGGAGCCGGGACGGTGAATTCGTGGTCGAGCCGCACGGGCCGACCTCCTCTCTGCCAGACCTGGGTGCCTGGTTCCCCACCCTAGTCGCACCCGGGAGCCGTGACCCGGCGCGAAAACGCCGGGTCACGGACAGCCACGGATTCAGGCGCCGGCCGCTGCCGCGATCGCGCGACCCGTCAGGACCGTCGCCAGGTGACGGCGGTATTCGACGTCGGCGTTGCCGTCGACCGGCGGGTTCGTGCCCTCCGCCGCGTGCGAAGCCGCCTCGCGGATCGCGTCCGCCGAGGCTCGCGCCCCGACCAGGGCCGCTTCGACGCCCGCCGCGCGGACCGGTGTCGAGCCCATGTTCGTCAGCGCGACCCTGGCCTCCTCGATGACGCCGGCCTCGGTGCGGACGGTGACCGCGACGGCGACCATCGACCACGCCTGGGCGACCCGGTTGAACTTCTCGTAGTGCCCCCGCCAGCCCGTGTGCTTGGGCACGCGGACCTCGACCAGCAGTTCGTCCGGGGCCAGCGCGGTGGTGAACAGGTCCTGGAAGAAGTCCGCGGCCGGCACCGTCCGGCGCCCCGAAGGGCCGGCCAGCACCAGCTCGGCCTCCAGCGCCACCACCGGCGCGAGCAGGTCGCCCGCCGGGTCGGCGTGCGCGATCGCGCCGCCCAGTGTGCCGCGGTGGCGGATCTGCGGGTCGGCGACCGTGTCCGTCGCCGCTTTCAGCAACGCCGCGTGCTCGGCGACCAGCGAGTCGCGCTGGACGTCGTAGTGCGTGGTCATGGCGCCGATCGCCAGGACGTCACCGTCCTCGCGCACGCCGCGCAGCTCCGGGACGCGCCCGAGGTCGATCAGCGTGGTCGGGGTGGCCAGGCGCATCCGCAGCACCGGCAGCAGGCTCTGCCCGCCGGCCAGTACCTTGGCGTCCTCACCCGCCGCCGCCAGCGCCTGCACCGCTTCGTCCACTGTGGACGGGCGGACGTAGTCGAACGAGGACGGGATCACTGGGCACCTCCGGTGGCGTCGATCGAGCCGAGCCCGCCGCCGGCTTCGTTGCCGGGGCCGCCGGCGTCGGTGGTGCCGTACCGGATGGCGTGCCACACCCGCATCGGCGTCAACGGCATCTCGATGTCGTTCACCCCGAAGTGGCGCACGGCGTCGATCACCGCGTTGACCACGGCCGGGGTGGACGCGATCGTGCCCGCTTCGCCCACGCCCTTGGCGCCCAGCGGGTTGGTCGTCGACGGCGTCTCCGTGCGGTCCGTGGTGAACGACGGCAGGTCGGCCGCCGACGGCAGCAGGTAGTCGGCGAACGTGCCCGTGGTCAGCGTGCCGCTCTCGTCGTGCACAGTGCCCTCGAACAGGGCCTGCGCGATGCCCTGCGCGAGCCCGCCGTGCACCTGGCCCTCGACGATCAGCGGGTTCACCGCGACGCCGACGTCGTCGACGCAGACGTAGGAGCGCAGCGTGACCCGGCCCGTCTCGGTGTCCACTTCGGCCGCGCAGAGGTGCGTGCCGTGCGGGTACGAGAAGTTCTCCGGGTCGAACGTCGCGTCCGAATCGAGCGAAGGCTCGACGCCGTCGGGCAGGTTGTGCGCCGCGAACACCGCGAGCGCGATGTCGCCGATCGACGTCGACGTGTCGGTGCCCTTCACGGTGAACTTGCCGCCCGCGAACTCCAGGTCGTCCTCGGCGCATTCGAGCAGGTGCGCCGCGATCGGCTTGGCCTTCGCGACCACCTTCTCCGCGGCCTTGACGACGGCGATCCCGCCGACCACCAGCGACCGCGAGCCGTAGGTGTCCATGCCCTTGTGCGACGACTGGGTGTCGCCGTGGATGATCTCGATGTCCTCGAACGCGACGCCCAGCTGGTCCGCGACGATCTGGCTCCACGCCGTCTCGTGGCCCTGTCCGTGCGCGGACGCGCCGGTGATGACCTCGACCTTGCCGGTGGGCAGCATCCGGATCGCCGCGTGCTCCCAGCCGCCGGCGCCGTAGTCCAGCGAACCGAGCACCCGCGACGGCGCGAGCCCGCACATCTCGGTGAACGTCGAGATGCCGATGCCGAGCTGCACCTTGTCCTTCGACGCCCGGCGCTTCTCCTGCTCGGCGCGCAGGCCGTCGTAGTCGAAGAGCTGCTTGGCCTTCTCCGTCGCGGCCTCGTAGTTGCCGGAGTCGTACGTCAGCCCGCACACCGTGGTGAACGGGAACTCCTCGTGCTTGATCCAGTTCTTTTCGCGCAGCTCCAGCGGATCCATGCCGAGCTCGTCGGCGAGCTCGTCCATGATCCGCTCGATCGCGAACGTCGCTTCCGGCCGCCCGGCGCCGCGGTAGGCGTCGGTCAGCGTCGTCGTGGTGTACACGTTGGTGCACGCGAAGTGGTACGCCGGGAACTTGTAGATCGCGTTGAACATGAACGCGCCGAGGATCGGCACGCCGGTGCCGACCAGGCCGTTGTACGCGCCGAGGTTGGCGAGCAGCTCGACCTTGAGCCCGGTGACCGTGCCGTCGGCGTTCGCCGAGATGGTGATGTCCTGGATCTGGTCGCGGCCGTGGTGGGCGGCGAGCATGGTCTCGGACCGGGATTCGTTCCACTTCACCGGTTTGCCGAGTTTCCGCGCCACCAGCAGCGACATCATCTCTTCCGGCAGCACGCCGATCTTGCCGCCGAACCCGCCGCCGACGTCCGGGGCGATCACGCGCAGCTTGTGCTCCGGGATGCCGAGCGTCAGCGCCGACATCACCCGCAGGATGTGCGGGACCTGGGTGGCCGACCACATGGTGATCTGGGCACCGGTCGGGTCGACGACGCAGGCGCGCGGCTCCATGAAGGCCGGGATCAGGCGTTGCTGGCGGAAGCGGCGCTTGACGACGATCTCCGACGACTTGAGCGCGTCCTCGACGTCGCTGCCGGTGCCGGCCTCGGCGGAGTCGAACTTCCAGACCGCGCTCGTGTTGCTGCCCTGGTCCTCGTGGACCAGCGGCGCGCCGTCGGCGATGGCGGCTTCCATGTCGAGGATGACCGGGAGCTCGTCGTACTCGACGTCGATCTCCTCGAGCGCGTCGTGCGCTTCGGCCGACGACCGCGCGACGACGACCGCCACGCCCTCACCGGCGAAGTTGACTTGATCGGCGGCGAGCACCGGCCGCCGCGGCGTCTTCATGTCCGGGGTGATCGGCCACGCGCAGGGCATGCCGATCGAGCTGTCCGGGTCGAGGTCCGTCGCGGTGTAGACGGCGACGACGCCGGAGGCGCTCTTGGCCGCCGACGTGTCGATCGAAACGATCTTGGCGTGCGCGAACGGGCTGCGCAGGATCGCCATGTGCAGCATCCCGGGCAGCGTGATGTTGTCGGTCCAGCGAGTGCGGCCGGTGATCAGCCGCTCGTCTTCCTTGCGGCGCCGTGACTTTCCGACTTCCGGTTCGATCGTCGCGGTCATCAGTCACCACCCACGCCGACGTGCTTGGTCTCGGTGATCCGCTCGGCGTCGGGGCCGGCGCCGGGGCTCATGTGCTGAGCGGCGTCGCGGACCGCGCGGACGATGTTCTGGTAGCCGGTGCAGCGGCAGAGGTTGCCCTCGAGGCCTTCGCGGACGGCCTGTTCGTCCGGGTCCGGGTTGTCGGCCAGCAGGTCGATCGACTGCATGATCATGCCGGGGGTGCAGAACCCGCACTGCAGCGCGTGGTTTTCGTGGAAGGCTTTCTGCACCGGGTGCAGCTGCCCGTCGCGGCTGAGGCCCTCGACGGTGGTGACCTCGCTGCCGTCGGCCTGCACGGCCAGCACGGAACAGGACTTCACGCTGTGCCCGTCCAGGTGAACGGTGCACGCACCGCAGTTGCTGGTGTCGCAGCCGACGACCGTGCCGACCTTGCCGATCCGCTCTCGCAGGTAGTGCACGAGCAGGGTGCGCGGTTCGACCTCGTCGGTGTACTTCGTCCCGTCGACAGTGACGGTAATGCGCATCAGGCCTCCAAAGCCGGTTCGGGAACGGCCAGGCCCGACCGTGATCGGGCTCACAAGACCCGAGCGTGCTACGCCTTCCTGGCGCGGACAAGTCCTGATGTCGCACGTTCGGCCGCCGTTCCCGCAGCTGCGGGAGAATCCACAGTGGAATCACCGCATCCGCGGAAACGCCGCCCGGGTGAACTTTTTCAGCCGTGGATGCGGCCGGTCAGTTCCGCGAGCCGCCGCCCGCCGCCACCCCAGCGCAACGCGATGATCTCCGCGGCGATCGACACCGCCGTCTCCTCCGGGGTGCGGGCGCCGAGGTCGAGACCGATCGGCGAGGACAGCCGTTCCAGCTCGGGCTCGGTGATGCCGGCCTCACGCAGCCGCGAGAACCGGTCGTCGTGCGTCTTGCGGGACCCCATCGCGCCCACGTACCCGACGTCGAGGCGCAGCGCGACCTCCAGCAGCGGGACGTCGAACTTCGGGTCGTGGGTCAGCACCGCGATCGCGGTGCGCCGGTCGATGCGGCCCGCGTCCGCCTCCGCCGTGAGGTACCGGTGCGGCCAGTCGACGACGACCTCGTGCGCGTCCGGGAACCGGCTGCTGGTGGCGAACACCGGCCGCGCGTCGCACACCGTGACCTGGTAACCGAGGTAAGCGCCCATGCGCGCCATCGCGGCGGCGAAGTCGATCGCGCCGAAGACCAGGAGCCGGGGCGGCGGCTCGAAGGAGTTGACGAACACCGCCATCCCCTCGCCGCGGCGCTGCCCGTCCGGGCCGTAGTGCAGGGTGGCGGTGCGGCCGCTGGCCAGCAGGCCGCGGGCGTCGTCGGCCACCGCGTCGTCCATCCGCGAAGAGCCCAGCGACCCTTCGGTGCGGTCCGCCCAGACGATCATGTGCTCGCCGACCAGGCCTTCGCGCTCGTGCTCGATGACCGTCACGACCGCGACCGGCTCGCCGCCGCGGACCGACGCGACGACGTCGCCCAGCTCGGGCATCGACTCGCGGTCGACGTGCTCGACGTAGATGTCGATGATCCCGCCGCAGGTCAGGCCCACCGCGAAGGCGTCGTCGTCGGTGACGCCGTAGCGCTGCAGCACCGGTTTGCGCTCGGTGACGACCTCCTGCGCCAGCTCGTAGACGGCGCCTTCGACGCAGCCGCCGGACACGCTGCCGGCGACGGTGCCGTCCGGGGCCACGACCATCGCCGCGCCGGGGGCGCGGGGGGCCGACGAGAAGGTGGCGACGACGGTGCCCAGCCCGACCGTCTCCCCCGCCGACCAGCGGCGGAACACGTCATCCAGTACGTCACGCATCGGAAATCTCCCCGAGCAGTCGTTCCAAGGTGGCCAGGGTGTGCCCGGCCAGCAGCCGGTCGATGTGGGGCAGTGCGGCCACGATGCCCGACTGGACCGGAGCGTACCCCGCACGGCCGACGTGCGGATTAACCCAGAGTACGGCGTGCGCGAGGCGGTGCAGCCGCGCGAGCTGCTCGCCGAGCATGGTGGTGTCGCCGCGCTCCCAGCCGTCGGAGAAGATCGTGACGACCGCGCGCCGGGCCACGCCGCGCTGTCCCCACCGGTCGAGGAAGGCCCGCAGCGTCTCGCCGAGGCGGGTGCCGCCGGCGAAGTCCGGCACCGCGGAACCCGCCGAGAGCATCGCGCGCTCCGGGTCGCGCTGGCGCAGCTGGCGCGACACCCGGGTCAGCCGCGTGCCGAGCGTGAACACCTCGACGGACTGGGGCGCGGACCGGGTGAGGACGTGCGCGAACCGCAGCAGCGCGTCGGCGTACGGGCTCATCGAGCCGGAGACGTCGATCAGCAGCACGACCCGGCGCGGGCGCGAACCGCGGCGGGTGTGCGCGAGCCGGACGGGTTCGCCGCCGCTGGCGAGCATCGCGCGCAGCGTGCGGGCCGGATCGAGCCGTCCCCGGCGTGCCGGCGTCCGCCGGGCGGCGCAGCGCCGGGGCGGCACGGGACGCAGGGTGGCCAGCAGCTCGCGCAGGTGCTCGCGTTCGGCGGTGGTCAGCTCGGCGAGGTCGCGGTGACGCAGCACCTCCTGGCCGCTCGCGGCGACCTTCAGCTGGTCGGGACCGTCGCCGCCGTCGGCGTCCCCGCCCTCGGTGTCGACGAGCGGCGCGATCCGCGCCTGCTTCGGCGCGGCGGCCTTCGCGCGGCGCGGACCCGGTGGTTCGATCGAAAACCACTGGCTGAAGGCCTCTTCGTAACAGGCGAGGTCGTCGGGGCTCGAGCACAGGGTGAGCCGCCCCGCCCAGTACAGCTGGGTGGGCTCGGCGACGTCGACCTCGCCGACGGCGGCCAGGTAGGCCTGCACGCGGTGCGCGTCGCAGGCCACGCCCGCCTCCCGCAACGCGGCGGCGAACCCGGCGTACCCGGCGACCGGATCGGAGACCGTGGTCATGTCTCCATTGTGCGCTTGTCGTGTCCCGGCGAGGAGTCGAACCTCGGACCTCGGCGTTCGTAGCGCCGCGCTCTGTCCTGCTGAGCTACCGGGACGGGGCGGCCCGCACACGCCCCTCCCCGGACGGGCGCAGACCGCGCTCTTCGCCGCGGCCGGCCCCGGTAGCGGCGGGGCGGGCGCGAAGAGCCTTCAGAAAGAATTCAGCGGACGGCACGGGAGATCGCGCCGCATCGGAACATCCGGGCTTCGGTCACGATCTCCTCCTCTCGGGTTTCTCGGTGCTGGAGGAAGAATGCCGGACTCTTGGTGGCGCGGCAACGCATTTACGCGGCGTGCGACCATGCACCGGTGAGCTACGACCTGGTTGTGTGGGACGGACCGGCACCGGCGGACGACGCCGGGGCCGCGGCGGAGTACGGCCGCCTCTACATGAAGTACATCGAACTGTCGGCCGTGCGGCCACCGTGGCCGACGATCACCGAGTACGTCCAGGCCCTGCTCCGCCGGTGGCCCGATCTCGGCGCGCACGATCTCGGCGAGACTTCTCCGTGGGCGTCGAGCGGTCTGATGTCGAACGCGAGCGGCCCGCTGCTCTACTTCGGCATGGGCCGGGACATGGCCGGCACGGTCGTTTCCGGTGCCGTCGCCGAAGCCCGCCTCCGGAACCTCGTGGTCTACGACCCGCAGGAACGACGCGTCCGGTCCTAGCAGCCGGCCCGCGGTTCCCCCGGAACCACGCCGCGCCCGCCCCGATCGTCCTTTGTGGACTTTCGAAGCGGGCGCGCCGTCCGGGTCAGGAGACCTTGATGCCGGGCTTGACCGGTGCGCAGGCGCGGAGGCCGGCGGTCTTGTTGAGCTCCAGGATCGGCGGGAGCGTCTTCTGCGCGTACGCCTGCAGTTCCGCGAGCTTCGCGGGGTCGACCAGGTCGCGGCGGACGTGGTAGCTGACCCAGTTGCGCGAGTCGACGGTGTCGTCGCCGATCGGGCGGTTCACGAAGATCGTCGCGTAGTCGCGGTCGAAGCGCGGGTCCTTGTCGAACTGCAGCGTCGTGATCCACGAACCGATGAAGGTGATCATCTCTGGCTTCGCGACGTTGAACGTGTAGTCGCGCAGGCCGGCCATGTCCGCCTTGTGCAGGTAGTCGGCGATCGGCTTGTCGCCGAGGCCGGCCAGGTCGAGCACCCGGATGCGGCTGCCCAGCGACGTCCCGCCGAGGTCGATCAGGCCGACCTGGGCCGTGTCGGGCAGCTTCAGGATGTCCGCGAAACCGTTGATGGCCTGGGCGTCGCGCTCGGCGACGATGCAGAACGCCGTCTTCGCGTGGGCGCGGTACGTCGTGCCCTGCGTGTAGAGCCCGCTGACCGAGCTGACCAGCGCGACCACCAGCAGGCAGGCCAGCGCGATCCGGCCGCGCAGCCGGGCCGCGGCCAGCGCCTCGACCACCACGATCGCGCCGCCGAACGCGCCGAGCGTCCACACCGGCGTCGCGAACCGCAGCTGGCCCATCCAGTCGTACTCGAGCACGATGAACGCGACCACGGTCAGCCCGAACGGCGCCAGCAGCGCGACCAGGCCGGTGCGCAGCTTCGAGGGCCGGACCAGCAGCATCACCAGGCACGCGACGGCGACCGCGACGACCAGCCAGCCGATGTAGTCCACGATCTGGGCGGGCCGGTCGAGGTCGTCGAGGGTGGGCGGGTCCTGCCCCTTCGCGACCGCGGTGTTGGGCACCAGCCGGCCGAACTCGAACCAGCGGAAGACCACGTAGGCGCCGTAGGGCACGGCGAACGCGGCCACCGAGACGACGACCGCGCGGATGCTGCGGGCGAGCAGTTCGCGCTTGAGGAACAGCGCGACGACGATCGGGTACGCGCCGGCGTAGATGATCCCGTCCGGCCGGGTCAGCGCGGCGGCCATGGCGATCAGGCCGGTACCGATGGCGACCTGGTGGTTCAGCAGCTTGCCGCTCTGGACGGCGCGCAGGCAGAGCACCGCGATCGCGGCGACGGTCAGCGCGTAGAACGAGTTCTCCAGGCCGGAGAAGCACCAGATCACGAACGACGGGATCGCGGCGAGCGCCGCCCCGGCGACGAAGGTGATCAGGGCGGGCCGGCGGCTGAGCGTCTTCGCGCCGAAGTAGAACAGGACCAGGATGCCGAGGCAGCAGGCCAGGGCGAGGGCCTTCGGGAACAGGATCTGGTCGTTGACGCCGAAGATCGTGCCGTGGTCGAACAGCCCGACGAGCTTGCCCAGCGCGAGCAGGATCATCCAGGTCGGGTTGGAGTACCCCTCGACCGGCAGGGCGCCGGGCTGCAGCACCGGGCCGAACCCGTCGGCGACGTCACGCGAGTAGGCGAACGTGATCGCCGCGTCGTCGATCAGCCAGTTGCCGTAGAGCGAGGCGTGCGCGGCGATCAGCGCGGTGCCCCCGAGGATCGCCGCGACGGCGGCCAGCTTGGGCCGCCACCCCCGGCGGGTGTCCGTCGGACCGGCCGGCTGGGGCCGATCCGGATCCGGCTCGGCCAGTGGTCGCGCCTCGGTCGTCTCCGCCACACTCATGCCTCAGGTCCTCCCACGCCTTCGGTCATCCCCCGGACCGGCCGTCAGGCGAACAGGGCGTCGAGCTTGGCCCTGACCCGGTCGAGGTCTTCGCTGTATTTCAGGACCGCACCGAGCGTTCTCGCCGCTGATGCCGCGTCCAGTTCGTCACGGTGGAGAGTCATCAGGGCTTTCGCCCAATCGAGTGACTCCGCTACTCCAGGTGGTTTCAGCAGGTCCATTTGCCGGAGCCGTTGCACCGCTTCAGCGACCTGCCGAGCCAGAACTTCACCTATTAGCGGGATCCTACGGCGCAGGATCGTGACCTCTCGAACCAGGTCCGGGTGTTCCAGCCAGTGGTAGAGGCACCGCCGTTTGAGCGCGTCGTGCACCTCACGGGTCCGATTGGAGGTCAGCACCACCAGCGGCGGCTGCTCCGCGCGGACCTCGCCGTACTCGGGGATGGTCACGGCGTACTCGTCGAGCAGCTGCAGGAGAAAGGCCTCGAACTCGTCGTCGGCGCGGTCGATCTCGTCGATCAGCAGCACGCACGGGGCGCTGATGAGGGCCTGCAGCAGCGGCCGGGCCAGCAGGAACCGCTCGGTGTAGAGGGAGCGCTCGGCGGTCTCGACGTCGATGCCCCCGCTCGCTTCGAGGGCGCGCAGGTGCAGGAGCTGCCGCGGGAAGTCCCACTCGTAGAGAGCCTGGGCGGCGTCGATGCCCTCGTGGCACTGGAGCCGCACGAGCGGCCGGTCGAGCGCGGTGGCCAGCGCGAGGGCGAGGGCGGTCTTGCCGGTGCCGGGTTCGCCTTCGCAGAAGAGCGGCCGCCCCATCCGCAGGGCGAGGAACCCGGCGGTGGCGAGCCCGTCATCGGCGAGATAACCGGTCCGATCCAGCGCGGCGGCGAGTTCTTCGGGTGAGGCGAGCGAGTCGGTCACGATCTCGATCGTAGGGGCCGGCAAGCTTCGGCGCGGCTTACGGCTGAGGCGGCCCGGCAGGTCGGCGGGGTCGGGAGGGATCGCGGCCGGGGTGGTGAGGGCGCGTGAGGTGGCTGCGGCCGGGTGGGCGGCGGGGTCGGCGGGGTCGGCGGCGGCTGCGACGGCTCGGCAGGTCGGCGCGGTTGTGCAGGGCATTCGCGGGGGCGGCCAAAGCTGCGACAGGTCGGCGCGGTGGTGCCAGCGGCAAAGAGGCCGCGGGGTGGTTGCCGGGTGGTTGCGCCGAGCGAGGCTCGCGGGGACGTGCCGAGCGGGGCTCGCGGGGACGTAAGGCCGAGCCGGTGAGGCGGCGGGGTCGGCCGCAATCTCAGCGAGGAGGGCTCGGCAGGTCAGCAAGGTCGCCGCGGGGTGGTGGAGGCTGACTAGGTACCAGGTTTGTCGCCGGGGCAGGTCGGCCCAGGTCGCGCGGATCGGCCCAGATCGGGCAGGTCGGACCAGATCGCGCGGGTCGGCCCAGATCGGCAGGTCGGCCCAAATCGGGCAGGTCGGCCCACGTCGCGCCGGTCGGCCCAGATCGCGCGGGTCGGCCCAGATCGCGCAGGTCGGCCCACGTCGCGCAGGTCGGCCCACGTCAGGCGGAGTAGCTCCGGGGCGACCCAGGCCGGGCCAGGTCAGCCGGGGCTTGCCGAGTTCGGGAAGTCTGCGCGGTGGTCCACGTCGCGGCCGCTGCCCAGGTCGGCGCACTCGATCAGTCTCAGGTCCGTGCGGGTTGCCAGCCAGTCTCGGGCTCCTCGGTCGCCCTCGGCTGTTTTTGCTATTTGCGGCCACCAGGTGCGGCCCAGTAGGACCGGGTGGCCCGGGATGCCCTCGTAAGCCGCCCGGGCGACGGTGTCCGCGGTTGCTTCGGTTGCTACCCGGGTGAGGATTTCGGGACCCACCCAGGGGAGGTCGACCAGGTGGACCAGTGCCGCTACCGGTCCCTCCAGCCGGTCCAGCTCGGCCAGGCCGGTGCGCAGGGAGGCTCCCATGCCCGTTGCCCAGTCCTCGGCTACTACCACCATGTCGGGGTCCGGTAGCAGGGCCCGAACCTCGTCGGCTGCTGCGCCCACGACTACTCGGATCGGGGTGCAGCCTGCTGCCTCCATGATCCGCAGGGCGCGTCGGACCAGGGGTTCGCCGTCCAGGTCGGCCAGGGCCTTCGGGCCTCCGAATCGGCGGCCGGCGCCCGCGGCCAAGAGGAGGCCGGCTACCCGCTCAGCCATGGGCTCGGCCCGGGGCTCCTACCGACAGGTCCGACTCGATCGCGCGGGCCGTGGCCAGCAGGGGTGGGACCAGGTCGCGCTCCACCGACTCGGCCGTGGTGCGGCTCGCGTGCGTCGAGAGGTTCACCGCCGCGACCACCGTGCCCCGGCGGTCGTGGATCGGGGCCGCGACCGAGCGGAGGCCCTCCTCCAGCTCCTGGTCGACCATGGCCCAGCCCTGCTCGCCGACCCGGGCCAGCTCGGTGCGCAGGCGCTCGGGTGAGGTGACCGTGCGGTCGGTGAGGCGGTCCAGCCTCGCGACCACCAGGTACGCCTCCAGCTCCGCGGCGCTGAGGCCGGTCAGGAGGACGTGCCCCATCGACGTCGCGTGCGCCGGGAAGCGGGTGCCCACGTTGATGCTCACCGTCATGATGCGCGAGACCGCCACCCGCGCCACGTAGACGATGTCGGTCCCCTCCAGCACCGAGACCGAGCTCGACTCGTGCACGTCGGCCGACAGGTGTTCGAGGTGGGGCTGCGCCACCTCGGGCAGCGTCATGCTCGACAGGTACGAGTAGCCCAGCTCCAGGACGCGGGCGGTGAGCGAGAAGTACTTGCCGTCCGTGCGGACGTAACCGAGGTCGGTCAGCGTCAGCAGGAACCGGCGGGCCGCGGCGCGGGTCAGGCCCGTCGCGCGGGCGACGTCGCTCAAGGTCAGTTCGGCCGCGCCCGCGTGGAACGCCTTGATGACGGCCAGCCCGCGCTCCAGCGACTGCACGTGGTGGGCACCACGGTGAGCCGGCTCGCCGTCCAGTTCGACTTCGAAGGGGGGCAGACTCGCGTCCATTCCGAGACCCTATCCGGCGTCGGCGGGCAGGGCGCTCGGCTCGCCCAGCTCGGCCAAGGCGCGCTGGGCGATGGCGAACGCCGCGTTCGCCGCCGGCGCGCCCGCGTAGACGGCCGTGTGGAGCAGGACCTCGCCGATCTCGGCCGCGGTCAGGCCGTTGCGGACCGCGGCCCGGACGTGCATCGGCAGCTCGTTGTGCGCGTGCAACGCCGTCAGGGCCGCCAGCGTGACGCAACTGCGGGTGCGCCGGTCCAGGCCGTCGCGGGACCAGACGGTGCCCCATGCGCCCTCGGTGATGTAGTCCTGGAACGGGCGGCTGAACTCGGTCGTGCCCGCGACCGCGCGGTCGACGTGCTCGTCGCCCAGCACCTCGCGGCGCACCTTCATGCCCTGCTCGTGGCGGTCGTCGGTCACGCGGTCGCCGGTCACGCGGTTGTCTGTCACAGTGCCTCCAGGTGCCCGAGGATCAGCCTGGTGAACTCCTCGGGCTGCTCGTAGTTGCCCAGGTGCGCGGCGTCCGCCACGACCTCCAGCCGCGCGCCGGGGATGCCGTCGGCGATCGGGCGGCAGTGCTCGTCGGGCGAGGTGGCCGGGTCGCCGGCGCCGGCGATGACCAGCGTGGGGGCGGCGATCTTCGGCAGCACGTCGAGCAGGTCCATCCGCTCGATCGCGCCGCAGCAGGACGCGTAGCCCTCGGCCGGGACCTCGGAGATCATCGAGCGCAGGAACGCGGCGCGGTCGGGGTGCCGTTCGCGATAGGCGGGCGTCAGCCACCGGCCGACACCCGCGCCGGCCACGGACGCGGTGCCTTCCGCGCGGACCGTCCGGGCGCGGTCCGCCCACATGTCCGGCGGGCCGAGCTTGGCGGACGTGCAGCACAGCACCAGGCTTGCGATCCGGTCGGGCGCGTGGACACCGAGCCACATGCCGGTCATCCCGCCGAGTGACAGCCCCACCAGGTGCGCCTTCGCGACGCCGAGGTCGTCCAGCAGCGCGAGGAAGTCGGCGCCCAGGTCGTCGAGGTCGTACGGGCCGGGCGGCACCGGCGACGCGCCGTGGCCGCGCGTGTCGTACCGCACCACCCGGAACCCGCGCTCCAGCAACGGAACCACCTGGGGTTCCCACATCCGGAGGTCACTGCCCAATGAACCGGCGAACACCACCACCGGCCCGTCTTCAGGGCCTTCGACGACCCGGTGCACCGGTACGGCGTTCACGTTCCCATCTCCGTTCATAGGGCGAAGAACACCGTCTCACCGTCGCCCTGCAACCGCACGTCGAAGCGGTAGCCGTCCGCGGTCTTCGCGGCGATCAGCGTGTCGCGCCGCTCCTCCGGCACCGTCGCCAGCGTCGGGTCCGCCGAGTTGTCCTGGTCCGCGAAGTAGATCCGCGTGACGACCCGGTTCAGCAGGCCGCGCGCGAACACCGACACGTCGATGTGGCGCGCCTGGGTGGTGCCGCCCCCGCCGGGCAGCGGGCCCGGCAGCAGGGTCAGGATCCCGTACGTGCCATCGGTTTCCGTCGGGCAGCGGCCGAAGGCGCGGAACTCGCCGGACGCCTCGCCGCGGGGGTCGTCGGGGTGGTGGAAGCCGCCTTCGGGGTCGGCCTGCCAGGTCTCGATCATGGCGTCCGGGACCGGGTCGCCGGCGCCGTCGCGCACCGTGCCGCGGATCCAGAGCGCGCCGGGGGTGCCTTCCGGGACGACGTACGGGCCGTCGGGCCAGGGCAGGCCGATCGACAGGTACGGACCGACGGTCTGCGAAGGAGTGGGGAGCAGCCTGGGCATCAGTCCTCGTCCTCTTCTTCCTCTTCGAACACCGATGCCTCGCGCCCGCGCAGCACGATGTCGAACTGATAGCCGAGCGCCCACTCCGGCTGCGTGATCTCGTGGTCGTACCGGGAAACCATGCGCTGCCGGGCCTGCTCGTCCGGGATCGAGTTGAAGATCGGGTCCTGGGAGAACAGCGGGTCGTCCGGGAAGTACATCTGGGTGACCAGCCGCTGGGTGAACGCCGAGCCGAACACCGAGAAGTGGATGTGCGCGGGGCGCCAGGCGTTGTCGTGGTTCTTCCACGGGTACGCGCCGGGCTTGATGGTGGTGAAGGTGTAGCGCCCGTCGCTGTCGGTGAGGGCGCGCCCGACGCCGTCGAAGTTCGGGTCGAGCGGGGACGGCCAGCGGTCGCCGGTGTGCCGGTAGCGCCCGCCCGCGTTCGCCTGCCAGATCTCGATCAGCGAGTCGCGCACCGGACGGCCGTCGCCGTCGAGCAGCCGGCCGGTGACGATGATCCGCTGGCCCTGCGGCTCCTCCGCGTGCCGGCGGGTGAGGTCGTTGTCGTGCTCGCCGAGCCGGCCGGGGCCGAGCAGCGGACCGGTGACCTCGGTCAGCATCTGCGGGAGCAGCACCAGCGGTTGCCGCGGGTACCGCAACGCCGTGGACCGGTAGCCGGTGAAGCCCAGCGGCGGGTGCGTGCCTTCGGGGTCCGGCCCGTAGCGCGGCAGCTTGAGTTCGGTCGGAGCAGCCATGGTGCCTCCCTTACCGGCCTTCGAGGACGACGGCCAGGCCCTGGCCGACGCCGATGCAGATGGCGGCGAGTCCCCAGCCCCCGCCGCGGCGGTGCAGATCGTGCGCCAGGGTGCCGAGGATGCGGCCACCGGACGCACCGAGCGGGTGGCCGATGGCGATCGCGCCGCCGTGGGTGTTGACGATCTCCGGATCGAGCTTCGGCCAGTCGCGCAGGCACGCCAGCGACTGCGCGGCGAAGGCCTCGTTCAGCTCGACCGCGGCCAGGTCGTCCCAGCCGATGCCGGCGCGCTCCAGCGCGATCTCGGCCGCGCGCACCGGGCCGATGCCGAAGACGTCCGGGTCGACCCCCGCCGCGCCGCGGCCGGCGATCCGGGCGAGCGGCGCCCGGCCGAGCCGGTTCGCCGCCGCTTCGTCACCCAGCAGCAGCGCCGAGGCGCCGTCGTTGAGCGGTGACGCGTTGCCCGCCGTGACGGTGCCGTTTTCCTTGCGGAACGCGGGCTTGAGCTTCGCCAGCTTCTCCGGGCTGGAGTCCGGGCGGATGCTCTCGTCGCGGGTCAGGTCCACGCCGTCGACCGGGACGACCAGGTCGTCGTAGAAGCCCTCGTCCCACGCCTTGGCGGCGTTGACGTGGCTGCGCGCCGCGAAGGCGTCCTGCTCGTCACGGCCGATGCCGTACTGCTCGGCGAGCTTCTCGGTGGACTCGCCGAGGGAGATCGTCCAGTGCCCCGGCATCGCCGGGTTGACCATGCGCCAGCCGAGCGCGGTGTTGTAGAGGGTCTGGTTGCCCGCCGGGAACGCCTTCTCCGGCTTGGGCATGACCAGCGGCGAGCGGGTCATCGACTCGACGCCGCCGGCGACCACCAGGGACGCGTCGCCGACCTGGATCGACCGGCTGGCCTGCATCACCGCGTCGAGCCCGGAACCGCACAGCCGGTTGACGGTGTTGCCGGGGATGCTCGTCGGCCAGCCCGCGAGCAGGGTGGCCATGCGGGCGACGTTGCGGTTGTCCTCGCCCGCGCCGTTCGCGTCGCCGAGGGTCACCTCGTCCACTGTGGACGGATCGAGGTCGTTGCGGGACCGGATGGCCCTGAGCGCGGTCGCGGCGAGGTCGTCCGGCCGGACGCCGGCCAGCGCGCCGCCGTAGCGGCCGAACGGGGTGCGGAGCGCGTCGAGGACGTAGACGTCGGTCATGCGGTGGCCTTCCGGGTCACTTGCTTGCCTTTTCGAGGTCTCGCAGCACGGCCAGCTCCTCTTCGGTGGGGGCGGGGGTGAGCTTGAGATCGTCCGCGACCTTCAGTGTCCACCCGGTCGCCGCCACCGCTCGCTCCAGTTCGACGCCCGGGTGGAGCTCGGTGAGGGTCAGCTCCGCGGTCTCCGGGTCGGGGCGCAGCAGGCCCAGGTCGGTGACCACCAGGGTCGGGCCCCGGCCCGGGAGCCCGAGGCGTTCGCGATCGCCCTTGCCGGTGCCGTGGCCGAAGGACGTCACGAAGTCGACCTTCTCGACGAACGCGCGGGGATTCTGCCGGAGCACGACGAACACCTCGCGGCAGGACGCGGCGATCTCCGGGGCGCCGCCGGCGCCGGGCAGGCGGACCTTCGGATCGTGGTAGTCCGAGCCGATCACGGTGGTGTTGATGTTGCCGAACTTGTCCAGCTGGGCGGCGCCGAGGAAGCCGACGTCGATGCGGCCGGGCTGGAGCCAGTAGTTGAAGATCTCCGGGACGCTGACCACGGCGTCGGAGGTCTCGGCCAGCTCGCCGTCGCCGATGGAGAGCGGGAGGCGGGACGGCTTCGCGCCGAGGCAGCCGGACTCGTAGATCAGGGTCAGGTCCGGGGCGTGGGTGCGACGGGCCAGGTTGGCCGCCTTGCTCGGCAGGCCGATGCCGACGAAGCAGGACATGCCGTCGCCGAGGGCGCGGGCGGCCGCGACGCTCATCATCTCGTCGGCGGTGTAGTCGGTGGTCATGCCGTTGCCTCCGCGGTGGAGCCGGTGTCGGGGATTGTCGCGGTGGGGACCGGGGCGGTGGGCGCCGCCTCGGGGAAGGAGGCAGCGACCGCCCGGCCGGACGAGCGGGCCGGGGTCGCGCGAGCCGGATCCACGCCGGCTCGGCCGAAGATCGCCGCGTCGGAGAAGGGGGCCGTGACCTCGCCGCCGAGCGTCCGGGACGACGTGCTGCCGGTGGGCTGCGCCGGGGAGAACCCGTGCCCCACGGCCGGGGTGGGGGTCATGCCGTTACCCCGTTCAGGTCGTTGAGCCACTTCGTGAACGCCTCGCGATCGCGGCCCACTTCGTCCCAGGCCTGGTACGCCGAGTTGTCGCGTTCGTAGTAGCCCGCCGCGTACGACGGCTTGGCGCCGCCGGGGACTTCCGACACCGCCGTGACCACCCAGCCCGGGAGGATGACCGCGCCGGGGCGGGGTTCCAGGTCGTCGACGATCTCCTCCACCGTCACCAGCGAGCGTTTCGCCGCCAGGACCGCTTCCTTCTGGACGCCGGTGATGCCCCACATCTGGACGTTGCCCGCGCGGTCCGCTCGCTGGGCGTGGACGATCGTGACGTCCGGGTTCAGGGCCGGCACCGCTGTCAGCTGCTCGCCGGTGAAGGGGCAGGTGATCGGCTTGATGGTGTCGGTCTGCGCGGGGAGATCCGTGCCCGTGTAGCCGCGCAGGACCGCGAACGGGAGGCCCGACGCGCCCGCGACGTAGCGGTTCGCCATGCCCGCGTGGCTGTGCTCCTCGATCGCCAGGGGAACCGGCCAGTCGTGCTGGACCGCGTCGCGGAACCGGTGCAACGAGCCGACGCCGGGGTTGCCGCCCCACGAGAAGATCAGCTTGCTCGCGCAGCCGGCACCGATGAGCTGGTCGTACACGATGTCCGGGGTCATCCGCACCAGCGTGAGGTCACGCCGCCGCTGGCGGATGATCTCCTGCCCGGCCGCGACCGGGATGAGGTGCGTGAAGCCCTCCAGCGCGACGGTGTCACCGTCGTGCACCAGCCGGGCCACGGCCTCTTCCAGCGACAGCAGCTCCGCCATCCCGCGCTCCCACCTGTTCGCATCACGCACACTCGTTCTGACATCGAACATAACACGATGGCCGGGGCGGCGACCAGACGTCTTCCACCCAATGGATGACGCAGGCACGACGAAGGGGACTTTTCCCGCCGTTCGCGCGAGACGGTCGCGCCGGAAGAGTCCCCTTCGAGGCAACGATCAGCCGGATCCGGACCAGCCGTTGGCGAACGCGCCGGGGTCGGACCAGTCGGTCGGGTAGCCCTGGAGCAGGCCGCCGGTGTCGTGCAGCTGCTTGAGCCCGGCGATCGCGGCGACGGCTCCGGGAGAAGCGAACGCGACCTTCTTGCCGCCGCTGTCGAAGAAGTCCGCGCCGGACGGCCAGAGCAGCAGCGTCGCGGCCTCGCCGACGCCGTCGGTGCCGACGTACAGGCCCTTCTGCTTGCCGGTGTTCAGCTTGCGGGTCGCGTCGAGCAGTCGGCGAACGTCCGGGGCGGCCGGACGCCCGCGGCCTGCAGCGCGCTCTTGCGGTAGTACAGCATCATGACGTCGTCGAGCGGCGCGAGCAGGCCGTTCTTGACGTTCTGGTAGCGGAAGTCGCCCAGCTCGAACAGGTCCGGCGCCTGCGCGGTGAGCATCGCCGAGTTGAGCTTGGTCTCGTAGTCGCCGGCGATCCAGCTGACGTTGAGCGCGATGTCCGGGTTGGCCTTGGTGAACTCCTGCGCGTACCGCTGAACCGCCTGCTGCGTCCCGGATTCGCCGTACGCGTGGTACCACTGCTGCAGCGTGACCTTCGCGCCCGAGGAGGCACCGGCGTTCTTGTTCAGCGGGTCCGTGGTGCAGCCCGCCAGGGCCGCTCCCCCGGCGAACAGGACGGAACCGACCAGGAAGCTTCGACGATTCAGTTTCGATGTCACAGGGCTCACAACGGACTCCTTAGACGCTCTCGGCGACGAAAAGACTCTGGATGGCGACAGCGGCCGCGCCCCGCGCCCACTCCTCGAACGGCAGCGGCCGGATGACCAGGCCGCAGCGGGCGGCGCTGCCGAACGCCTGGACCGCGAAGGTCCGGCGGATCTGCTCCTCGAACAGGTCGTAGGTGGCGACGCCTTCGCCGGAGACGACGACCCGTTCCGGGCCGACCAGGTTGACCAGCGCGGCCAGGCCGAGCCCGATCGCGTGGCCGGCCGCGGCGAACACCTCGCGCAGCGGCTCGTCACCGCCGCGGGCGCGCGTCACGGCGTCGTCCATGGTCAGCGTGGGTTCTCCGGAGACGTCGCGAGCGCGCAGAAGGATCGCTTCGGTGGACGCGATCGCCTCGACGCAGCCGCGGCCGCCGCAGTGGCAGAGCGGGCCGCCGTCGGCCACCGGGACGTGCCCGATCTCGCCGGCGACGCCGTGCGCACCGCGGACCAGCGCGCCGTCGACCACCAGCGCGCTGCCGATCCCGGTGCCCACGGTGACCAGCGCGAACGACGACGCGCCGACGCCCTCGCCGAACCACTGCTCGGCCACGGTCAGCGCCTTGACGTCGTTCTCCAGCGTCGTCGTCAGGCCGGTCGCCTCGTCGAGCAGCTCGGCGAGCGGGACGTCGCGCCAGCCGAGGAACGGCGAGTAGCGGACGATCCCGGACGCGCGGTCGACGTCGCCGGACACCGCGACGCCGAGGCAGTAGGCCCGCTCGCGCAGGTTGCCGGCGCCGTCCGGCGTCGGCCCGGCCAGCAGCTCCCCGACGAGGTCGGCGAGCGCCCGCACGACGTGGTCGACGTCGTGGCTCGTCAGCGCGTGGTGGGCGGTGGCGCGGACGTCGGCGCGCAGGTCGGTGACCACGCCGATCAGGTCGTCGCCGGTGATCTTGACGCCGACGAAGTACTCGCGGTCCGGACGGATGGCGAGGGGGTTCGCGGGCCGGCCGGCGCCCGGCGTCGTCCGGCCTTCGGAGGCGAGTTCTTCGAGGTAGCCGGCGTCGATGAAGGGCCGGGCCGCCTTGGTGACCGCGGCGGAGGAGAGCCCGGTGCGCCGGGCGACGTCGACGCGGGAGACCGGCCCCTCGGTCAGGACCGTGGTGAACACGGTCGCGGCCGCGGGACTGGTGATCGGCGCCCTTGCCGGTGCACTGCGAGGCATGGCCGGAAAGGTAGGCAGTATTAATTAACTTCGTCAAGAATTTATTTTTCGGCTGGTCGTGCCTAGGCTCAGGACCATGTCGCTCGTGGAACACGACCCCGCGCACCGGCTGTGGCTGCTGCGCACCCCGGAAAGCTCCTACGCCTTCCGGCTCGACGCCGACGACCGGCCGCGGCACGTCCACTGGGGGCCGCCGCTCACGCTGGCGCAGGCCACGCAGGTCGCCGAGCGCCGCAACCCGGCCGAGAGCAGCTTCGACGAGCCGGGCGACGAGCGGCTCGAACTGCCGGCCGAGGGCGGCGCGTTCTTCGGCGTCGCGGCGCTGGCCGTGCGGTTCGAGGACGGGACGTCGGCGCTGGAGTGGCGCTATGCGGGGCATTCCAGCACCGAAGATTCCCTGGACGTGCGGCTGGCCGACCGCCACTACCCGCTGGAACTCTCGCTGCACTACCGCGTGCGCGGGGAGATCCTCGAGCGGTGGACGACCTTGCGCACCACCGGGGACGCGGAGATTGCCTTGCTGCGCACGGATTCCGCGTCCTGGACGCTCCCCCGGCGCGACGGCGCGCGGCTGAGCCGGACGTCGGGTGCGTGGAGTGCCGAGTACGGCGTGCTGCGCGAACCGCTGCCCATCGGCGAGACCACGCTGACCAGCCGTCGCGGCGTGTCGAGCCACCAGGTCAATCCCTGGGTGATGCTCGACGCCGGTGACGCGACGGAGACGTCCGGCGAGGTCTGGTCGACCGCGCTGGCGTGGAGCGGCAGCTGGCGGATCACGGTCGACCACACGCACACCGGCCGCGTCACCTGGACCGGCGGGTTCGGGCACGAGAACGTCTCCTGGCGGCTGAAGCCCGGGGAAACCTGGGAAACGCCGGTGTTCGCGGGGCTCTACGCGGCCGACGGCTTCGGCGGCACGAGCCGGCGCTGGCACGCCTACGTCCGCGAGTTCGTCCAGCCGCACTCCGGCGAGCTGCGGCCGATCGTCTACAACTCCTGGGAAGCCACCGGCTGGGACGTCGACGAGCGGACCGAAACGCATCTCGCCGAGGCCGCCGCGAAGCTCGGCGCCGAGCTGTTCGTGATGGACGACGGCTGGTTCGGCGCGCGCACCGGCGACGCCGCCGGCCTCGGCGACTGGACCGCCAACGAACAGCGCTTCCCCGCCGGGCTCGGGCCACTCGTCAACGCGGTGCACGCGCACGGGATGA
Source organism: Amycolatopsis sp. cmx-8-4 (assembly GCF_046548675.1). NCBI lineage: Bacteria > Bacillati > Actinomycetota > Actinomycetes > Pseudonocardiales > Pseudonocardiaceae > Amycolatopsis > Amycolatopsis sp. cmx-8-4. Next base: position 62,632 of record NZ_JAEBDZ010000021.1, on the reverse strand, counting down.
AGTTCGGGCTGTGGGTCGAGCCGGAGATGGTCAACCCGGACAGCGACCTCTACCGCGCGCACCCCGACTGGGTGCTGCACATGGCGAACCGCACGCGCACGACGTTGCGCAACCAGCTCGTGCTCAACTTCGCCCGCCCGGACGTCGCGGACTGGGCGCACGAGTGGCTCGACCGGCTCGTCGGCGAGCACGGGATCGACTACCTCAAGTGGGACATGAACCGCGCGTTCACCGAGGCCGGGTGGCCCTCGAGCGCGGATCCGGGACGGCTGTGGATCGACCACGTCCGCGCCGTGTACGCGATCTTCGACCGGCTGCGGGCCGATCACCCGGACCTGCGGATCCAGGGGTGCGCGGGCGGCGGCGGCCGCACCGACCTGGGGATCCTCGCGCGCACCGACGAGATCTGGGCGTCGGACAACACGGACGCGGCCGACCGGATCACCATCCAGCACGGCTACGGCCAGCTCTACCCCGCCGGCACGATGTCGGCCTGGGTCACCGACAGCCCGAACCCGACCACCGGCCGGGAGGCGCCGCTGAACTTCCGGTTCCACGTCGCGATGGCGGGCGTGCTCGGCCTGGGCGGGGACCTGCCTCGCTGGAGTGCCGCCGAACTCGACGAGGCAGCATCGCTCGTGGCGCTGTACAAGGAGATCCGGCCCGTGGTGCAGCACGGCGAGCTGTACCGGCTGGCGGATCCGGCGCGCTCGGCGCTGACCGCGGTGCAGTACGTGCGGGGCGGTGACGTCGTGGTGATCTTCTGGCGGCGACCCGCGGAGTTCGCACGGCCGGTCACGCCACCGCGCCTGGCCGGGCTCGATCCGGCGGCGCGGTACCGCGACCAGGACGGCGTCGTGCACCACGGCGCGGTGCTGCTGAGCCACGGGATCGACGTCGCGCTGCCGGGGAGCGGTTACGCGAGCGCGGTGGTGCGGCTGACCAGGGTCTGAATACCCACGCCGACCGGAGTCACCAGGACGGGTGAGCCGGATTGACTTTCACCGGCCGCGCGTCGAATGTGAAAGGTCTTCACTTCGCCGCTCGCCAACGGAGGCAGCATGCGCAGGCGCCTGTTCACCCTTCTCGCCGTGCCCGCGATCGCCGCGCTCGCCTTCGCCGCCCCGGCGTCGGCGAGCACCAGTTACCACGAGTACGTGGCGCTGGGCGATTCGTGGACCGCCGACGTCTTCGTCACTCTCCCGCCCACGACGCAGTTCACCCCGCTCGACTGCGCACAGTCCACATCGGACTACCCGCACGAGGTGGCCGGCGCGCTCGGCGTCGAAACCTTCCGCGACGCGAGCTGCGGCGGCGCCGCGACGCCCGACTTCACGCAGCCCCAGAAGCTGCCGCTCGGCGGGACGAACCCGCCGCAGTTCGACCGGCTCACGCCGACCACCGATCTGGTGACCGTCGGCATCGGCGGCAACGACATCGGGCTCGCCTCCGCCGTGACCAAGTGCCTCAACCTCCTGCCGGTGAGCACGTGCAAGGCGAAGTTCACCGCCGGTGGCGTCGACCAGCTGGAAAACGCCGTCACGGCGACCGAGCCCAAGATCGCCAACGCGCTGCAGGCGATCCACGCGCGCTCGCCGCAGGCGCGGGTCCTGCTGGTGAACTACCTCGCCGGGCTGCCCGCGAGCGGGAAGGGGTGCTGGCCGGTGATCCCGATCGCCGACGGCGACGTCGCCTACCTGCAGGCGAAGTTCCTCCAGATGAACGCCATGCTCGCGCGGGTCGCCGGGGCCAACGGCGCCGAGCTCGTCGACACCTACACCCCGACCGTCGGCCACGACGCGTGCCAGGCGCCCACCGTGCGCTACGCCGAGGGCCTGATCCCGATCTCGGTGAGCAACCCGCTGCTGCTGGCCTTCCCCTTCCACCCCAACGGCGCGGGCGCGGCGGCGCAGGCGGAGATCGTTCTCGGGGCGGTCCAGCGCGGCTAGGCGGTGTCCTGCAAGTCTGCTCGATGGGCTTCGTGATCCAGGTGGTTCCTGACGGTGCGGGCGGGTCACCCTCGTACTGGGCCGTACTCGGGTGATCCCGCCCGTGCCGTCAGGGGCCGCCTGGGCGCGAAGACCGCGAGCTTGACTTGCAGCACACCGCCTAAGCTGTCCGGGTGCCCAAGATCGTGGTGACCCGGTGGATTCCCAACGACGCGGTGGCGGTGCTCGCGGAGGCGGGCGAGGTCGCGGTGTCCCCGGCGGACCGGCCGCTTTCGCCCGCCGAGCTGCACGAGTTCGCGGCCGGCGCGGCGGCGGTGGTCGGCATGCTGCACGACCGGCTCGACGGCGCGCTCGCCGACGCCGCCGGGCCTGGCCTCAAGGTCGTCGCGAACGTCGCGGTCGGCTACGACAACGTCGACGTCCCGGCGCTGGCCGAACGCGGCGTGGTCGTCACCAACACCCCGGGTGTGCTCACCGACGCCACCGCCGACCTCGCCTTCGGCCTGCTGCTCGCCGTCACGCGACGCCTCGGCGAGGGCGAACGGCTGCTGCGCTCGCGCACGCCGTGGTCGTTCCACCTCGGCTTCCTGCTCGGCTCGGGGCTGCAGGGCAAGACGCTCGGGATCGTCGGGTTCGGCCAGATCGGCCGCGCGATGGCGAAGCGGGCCGAAGCGTTCGGCATGACGATCGTCCACACCGGACGGTCGAAGCAGGGTTCCGTTTCCTTCGAAGAACTCCTGGAGCGCTCGGACGTCGTTTCGCTGCACTGCCCGCTGACGCCGGAGACGCGGCACCTGATCGACGCCGCCGCGTTGCGTGCCATGAAACCCGGCGCCTACCTGGTGAACACGACGCGCGGCCCGGTCGTCGACGAGGCGGCCCTGGCGGACGCGCTCGAGGCCGGGGAGATCGCCGGCGCCGCGCTGGACGTCTTCGAGCACGAACCCGACGTCGAGCCGCGGCTGCTCGGCCGCGACGACGTCGTGCTCAGCCCGCACCTCGGGTCGGCCACCGTCGAGACCCGCACCGCGATGGCCGTGCTGGCCGCTCGCAACGTCGTCGAAGTACTCGGCGGGCGTGCCCCGCTGACGGAGGTGAAGCCGTGACCCGCGTCGTGATCGCGCCGGACAAGTTCAAGGGCAGTCTCACCGCGGTCGAGGCCGCGGAAGCCATCGCGCTCGGCGTGCGGGACGCGCTGCCGGACGCCGAGATCGTCACCTGCCCGGTCGCCGACGGCGGCGAAGGCACCCTCGACGTGCTCGAAGCCGCGGGCGCCCGGATCGTCCGGCTGACCGTCCGCGGCCCGCTCGACGAACCGGTCAAGGCGCGGTACGCCGTGCTCGACGGCACCGCGTACGTCGAGTCGGCGCGCGCGTGCGGCATCGAGTTCGTCGAGCCCAGCCCGGAAACGGCGCTGGCCGCGCACACCTGGGGCGTCGGCGAGCTGCTCGGTGACGCGCTCATGCACGGCGCGACGCGGCTGGTCCTGACGGTCGGCGGCACGGCCAGCACCGACGGCGGCGCCGGCATGCTGAGCGCGCTCGGCGCCGGCGTGCTCGACGCGTTCGGCGCCCCGGTCGGCCTCGGCGGCGGCACGCTGTCGCGGGTCGCGTCGACCGAGCTGACGCCGGTGCGGGACCGGCTCGAAGGCGTGCGCGTCGCGGTCGCGACGGACGTGACGAACCCGCTGCTCGGCCCGGACGGCGCGGCGGCGGTGTTCGGGCCGCAGAAGGGCGCGGGCCCCGAGGAAGTGGCCGCGCTCGACGCGGCGCTGGGCCGCTGGGCGCACGCGCTGCAGGTGGGCGGCGCCCCGGACGTGACGCGGGTGCCGGGCGCGGGAGCGGGCGGCGGCGTCGCGGCGGGCGCGATCGCGGGCCTCGGCGCGACGGTGGAGTCCGGGTTCGACCTGATCGCCGGGCTGACCGGGGTGGACGCCGCCCTCGACGGCGCGGACCTCGTCATCACGGGCGAGGGATCACTCGACGAGCAGAGTCTCAACGGCAAGGCCCCGGCGGGAATCGCGGCACGCGCCCGGCCGCTCGGGGTGCCGCTGATGGCGCTGGCGGGCCGGATCCAGCTCGACGAGGCCGGCCTGGCGAGCCTGGGCGTCATCGCGAGCAGTGCGCTCATCGACCACGCGGAATCACTGGACCACGCGCGGGCGAACGCGGCCGAACTGCTGCGCGTGCGGGCCGCGATCCTGGTCAGCGCCTGGCGAAGGCGGTAGAGCGGGCGAACGGGCCTTCCACACCCAATGAGAAAGGCCCGTCCACCGCGGTCAGCTCGTGTGCTGCGGCAGCACGGCGAAGGCCACTCCGCCGGCGTCGTCCTCTTGGACGTCGAGCACCTTGTCGTCCAGCAGCGCCGCTGCCTGGGGTTCGAGGAACACCTTCGGTCCCTCGTCGGCGCCGAGCACGCTGTCACCCTCCGCGGGTTCCGGCGCCACGGACAACGCCAGCTGGGCGCTTTCGCCCTCGGCGTTCTGGACCGCCAGGCGGAGCCCGGCGTCTCCTTCACCTTGGCTGGTCAGTGCGGTGATCGCCTCGGCGGCGGCTTCGGTCACGGTCAGCATCTTCGGCCTTCCCTTCGTCGCGGTCCGGTGCACTGGGGTCCCACGCTAAATGCGCCCGAACGGACGCGCAGCGTGAGCGGATCAGCCCTGTCTCGCCTCGCGGATGGCGTCCGCCACGGAGCCGCCCGCGTAGTCCGCCCGCTCGCCCGGATTCGGGTTCGCGCGGCGGTGGGGCAGCTCGTCGTCGGGGACGACCTGCTCGTAGTCCACCGGCGCGTCCTCGACGGTCTCGTCGAGCTCGGCCGCCGGGGTGGCCGCGAGCGGGCGGTCCGGGATCGGGTCCGGCTCGGTGTCCGGCTCCTCTTCCGCGAGCCGCAGGTCGATCGGCTCGCCTTCGCGGACCTCTTCGGGCGTGGTGCCGTACCGGTCGGCGGCGCTCCAGTGCTCGGGCGGTTCGATCCCCTCTTCGAGCGGGTCGACGCGCAGCTCGTCCTCGTCCAGCGCCTCGCTGGGGCTCAGGCTGTCCGAGTCGGCCGAGTCGCGGTCACTCACTGGTTTCTCCCGGCGCGCGTAGGAAGTAGTCATCGGAAATAGTCATCGCCGGGGACCTACCCGGGGTGCCGGGGCCCGAAACGCCCGCGATGTCACCGGGATCACATTTCTTCAACGGGTTTAACATATTCACAAGTTTGTGAAGGCGGAGTAGCTTCGGATCATGGCCACCACCAGGTGCGCACCGGAACACCGGCTCATCGCCACCGATCCGGACCGCCACCACGAACTCGGCACGCACGCGGCGTGGTACGTCGTGGCCGGCGTCGTGACGACCGGCGTCCAGGCCGCCCTGTTCCTCCTGCTGCGCGACCGGCTCGGCTCCCAGGTCGCGAACCTGGTCGCGATCGCGCTGACGACGGTCGGGAACACCGAGTTCCACCGCCGCGTCACCTTCGCCGGACGGCAGAGCAACGCCGGGAAGCGGCACCTGCAGGACCTCCTCACCTTCGCCTTCTACGCCGGGTACGGCTCGGCGGTGCTGGCGATCCTCGACGCGGTCGTCGACCGGCCGACGTCGTGGGAGGAGACGGGCACGCTGCTGCTGTCCAGCGTGGTCGGCGGGTTCGTGCGGTTCGCGGTGCTGCGCTGGTGGGTCTTCGCGCACCGCAGCGAAGAGGCCGAGGCCGCGCACACCGGCTAGCGTGCCGACGTGGCCCCGCGCGAAGACATCAAGCCCCACGAGGGCGGCACCGAACCGGACTACCGCTTCACGCTGGCCAACGAGCGCACGTTCCTCGCCTGGCTGCGCACCGCGCTCGGCCTGCTCGCCGGCGGGGTCGCCGTGCACCAGCTCGTGCCCGCCCCGGCCGGGGCCAGCGCCGTGCTCGCCGGATTGTGCGTGGCTCTGGCGGCCGTGCTCGCCGCGACGGCGTACCCGCGCTGGCGGCGCGTGCAGATCGCGATGCGGGCCGGCGAGCCGCTGCCGCGCAGCCTGATGATCGTGGTGCTGACGGCGGGCCTGTTCCTCCTCGTCCTCGCGGCGGCGATCCTGCTGGCGCTGTCGTGACGGTCGCCACACCGTTCGGTCACCGTCCGTGGTGCCCCGAAACCGGGGTTCCGGGCCGGGCCGGCGCCCCCGGACCCGTCCCGGCCGCCGGCTTATTGGCAGTCGGATTATCGACTGTTCGCGACTACTCCGGCCTCACCGCGCCGGCGGCGCCGTGACCGCCCCCGCCGGTGCACAGGCCGAGCGGACCGGGCTGGCCTGGCGGCGAACCGCCCTGGCCTCCGCCGCCTGCACCCTTCTGCTGCTCCACTCGGCCGCACTGCGCCACTGGGGCCTCGCGCTCCTGCCCGTTCTGCTCTCCGCTGCGACGTCCGCCCTGCTCGCGGGGGTCGGCGCGACCCGCGAACGGGCGTTGCGTGCCGCCGAACCGGTGGCCATGCCCCGGCTACTGCCCGCCGTGACGTCGCTCGCCGTCACCTTGACTGCCACGTCCGTGATCGTCCTCCACTGACGGGTGAAGTCGGCACATCCTGAAAGCGATTAATCGCAATGTGAGGCGTCTGGTCGCGGTTGCATCACGGTCGCTCCTGCGAACGGGGTATTGGTGGTTGAAATCTGGACTGATGGGCCGAGAGGTGCTTACGATTACCCAGCGTCGCACGGAGCGCAGGTGAGACCGGATCTCCCGGAGTACCTGCGATCACACCGTTACGGAGAGTTGAACCCCCGGCAGCGACGGTCGAGGGTCGGCCGGGGAGACGACCATGACTGCACCGTCCAGGACCACCGGGGAATCCGCCACGGAGGATCGCGATTATCGCACTCCGGAATCATTGCCCCGACCTGGTGGGCGACTGACCAAGGAGGACCTCGACCCGCTCGTCAAAGACGCGGGCGAGGGCAATCCCGCCGCCATCCACACCCTGCTCAAGATGATCGAGCCGGTGGTCGTGCGGTACTGCCGCGCCCGGATGGGCGGCCGTGACCTCTCGTACCTCTCGGCGGACGACGTCGCCCAGGAAGTGTGCCTCGCGGTGCTGAAGGCGCTGCCGGACTACCAGGACCGCGGCGGCTCCTTCCTCTACCTCGTGCACGCCATCGCGGCGAACAAGGTCGCCGACGCCTACCGCGCTGTGGCCCGCGACCGCTCCGAGCCCGTTCCCGAGCTCCCGGAGCGCCCGTTGATCGGCAACGAGCCGGAGACCCGCGCCCTGTCGCTCGACCTCGGCGCCCGGCTCGGCCGGCTGCTCGCCACGCTGCCCCGGGTGCAGCAGGAGATCCTCGCGCTGCGCATCGCCGTCGGCCTCTCGGCGCAGGAGACCGCCGAAGCGCTCGGCATCTCGGCGGGCAACGTGCGCGTGACGCAGCACCGCGCGCTCGCCCGGCTGCGCGGCATGATCAGCGACGACGAGTTCTAGGACCAGACCTTCACGCCGCGGGCGTGGGACCTCCTGTACCCCCTGGGGGAGGTCCCGCGCCCGCATCCATGTTTCAGAGGCCGTAGACGTCCCGCGCGTTGTGCTCGAAGACGCCCAGGCGCTCCGCGTCCGACAGGGACCCGGTCAGCGAGACCGCCGCGTCCAGGACGACTTCGTAGGACGCCGCCAGCTCGCAGACCGGCCAGTCCGAGCCGAACAGCAGCCGCTCCGGACCGAACGCGTCGAGCACGTGGTCGACGTAGCGGCGCAGGTGCGCCACCTCCCAGCCCGACCAGTCCGCCGCCGTGACCAGGCCGGAGAGCTTGCACACGGCGTTCTCGCGCTCGGCGAGCGCGGCGATCGCGCCGGCCCACGGCTCCCACTCCCCCGCCGCGATCGGCGGCTTCGCCGCGTGGTCCAGGACCAGCCGCAGCCCCGGCAGCCGCAGCGCCACCTCGCTCGCCGCCGCGAGCTGCGCGGGCCGCACCAGCAAGTCGTAGACCAGACCGGCGTCCGCGACCGCGCTCAGCCCCGCGACGATCTCCGGGCGCAGCAGCCAGTCGTCGTCCGGCTCGTCCTCCACCTGGTGCCGGATCCCCACCAGCGGCCCCAGCGACCGCAGCGCGGCCAGCCGGTCCGTGACGTCCGGGGCGCGCAGGTCGACCCAGCCGACGACGCCCGCGACCACCGGTTCCGCCGCGGCCGTCGCGAGGAACTCCTCGGTCTCCTCTTCCGCCGGCACCGTCTGGACCAGCACGGTCGCGTGCACCCCGGCCGCCTTGGTCACCGCGCGCAGGTCGCCCGCCGTGTAGGGCCGGCGGATCGGGTCCATCACGCTCCCCGCCAGCCACGGGTACGCCCGCCGCGACGGGTCCCAGAGGTGGTGGTGCGCGTCGATCATGAGACTCCTTCGGCGATGACGGCGTCGGCGCGCAGCAGTCCCGCGTCGACCAGTTCGGCCCACAGCTCCGGCGGCACGACGGCCCGGGCGCGCCGCGCGTTCACGCTCACCTGCTCCGGATCATGCGCACCGACGACGACCGACGCCACCGCGGGATGGGCGATCGCCAGGGCCAGCGCGGCCTCCGGCAGCTCGACGCCGTACCGCCCGCAGATCTTCGCGATCAGCTGCGCCCGCTCGACGAGCTCGGCGGGCGCCTCGGCGTAGTCGTAGACGCGGCCGGGTTCCGCGGTGGCCAGGATGCCGGCGTTGAACACCCCGCCGGCCACGACCGTGACGCCGCGCTCGGCGCACAACGGCAGCAGCTCGTCCAGCGCGGCCTGGTCGAGCAGCGTGTAGCGCCCGGCGACCAGCACGACGTCCAGGTCGGTCCGGCGGACGAACTCCCCGAGCATCGGCGCCTGGTTCATCCCGGCGCCGAACGCGCCGATCACGCCCTGGTCCCGCAGCTCGCGCAACGCCGGGAAGGCGCCGCGCAGGGCCTCCTCGAAGTGGTCGTCCGGGTCGTGGACGTAGACGACGTCGACGCGGTCGAGGCCCAGCCTGGAGAGACTGTCCTCGAACGACCGCAGGACGCCGTCGCGGCTGAAGTCCCAGCGGCGCTTGTAGGCGGCCGGGACGGCGAAGCCCTCGTCGTCCTTCTCCCCCGCCCCGCCCGGGTTCGGCTCCAGCACGCGGCCGACCTTCGTGGACAGCACGTACTCGTCGCGCGGGAACTCGCGCAGCGCCGCGCCGAGACGGGCTTCGGACAGCCCGAGGCCGTAGTGGGGCGCGGTGTCGAAGTAGCGGACGCCCTCGTCCCACGCGCGCCGCACGGTCGCGGCCGCCGTCTCGTCGGTGATCGCGTGGTACAGGTTGCCCAGCTGCGCGCAGCCGAGCCCGAGCGGGGACAGGGAGAGGTTCACGCGGTCACTCCTTCACCGGCAGTTCCCAGACCAGCCCGATGCCGGTGTCGTCGCCGGAGTAGTCGTCCTCCACGGCCAGCAGCTCGGCCATCCTGGCCTGCCACGGGACGTTCGCGGGGTGCTCCCGCAACGCCGCGCGCATCGCCGCGTAGTCGTCGACTTCGAGGACGTGGAAAAGGTCGAGGCCGTTACGCCAGATCCGCCAGGTGCGGACGCCGGCATCGCGCAGCGCGACGTCCAGCTCGGGTGGGATCACGGCGTGGACGGACTCGTACTCGGCTTCCTTGCCGGGTTTCAGCTTCGTGTGGAGAGCCACTCTCTGGGGTACGGGTTCGTGGGTCATGACCACTCCTTCGCCGGGACATGGCACGCTGGGGAGTAACACCCAAACATCCGAGGTCTGTTGCAGGGAAGGGCGGACACGATGCCCGTCACCGATGTCGCGATCGACAAGATCAAGGACATGATCATCTCCGGCGAGCTGGCGCCCGGCGACCGGCTGCCGAAGGAGGCCGAGCTGGCCCAGCGGCTCGGGCTTTCGCGCAGCTCCCTGCGGGAGGCCGTGAAGGCGTTGTGCCTGATCCGGGTGCTCGACGTGCGCCAGGGCGACGGCACGTACGTCACCAGCCTCGAGCCGAACCTGCTGCTCGACGCGATGACGTTCGTGGTCGACTTCCACCGCGACGACACCGTGCTCGACTTCCTCGCCGTGCGGCGGATCCTCGAGCCGGCCGCGACCGCGCTGGCCGCGCTGCACATGAGTGACGACGACATCGCGGAGCTGGGCACGCTGCTCGGGGAGCTGGCCGACTCGCCGACCGTCGAGGCCCTCGTCGCCAACGACCTCCAGTTCCACCGCAAGATCGCCGACGGCTCCGGCAACCCGGTGCTCTGCTCGCTGCTCGACAGCCTCTCCGGACCGACCGCGCGGGCCCGGATCTGGCGCGGCCTCACCCAGGAGGGCGCGGTCGCGAAGACCCGGGAACAGCACTCGGCGATCTACGAGGCCATCGCGGCCCGCGAGCCGGAACTGGCGCGCTCGTGGGCGACCGTGCACGTCGCGGGCGTGGAGCAGTGGCTGCGCAACGCACTGGGCACGGCCGACGACCCGACGTCGGACGCCGCCGCCGACCTGCCCGCCGCAGAAGCTTCCTAGCCGCACTCGCAGCACCTCCTCGTCCCCACCCTCGTGAGTGTTTAGGGCGGTTCTAACCGCCCTAAACACTCACGAGAGCCGCGGCAGACCCTGGAACGTCGGATGATCACGCTTTTGGACTCAGGTTTGCGGCTTTCCACCCGCATACCGGGCGATGATCAGCGCGACCAGGATGATGGCGCCGTAGATGGCCCCCTGCCACTCCGCCGTCACGTGCGCGTAGTTGAGCAGGCTGGACACCGACGACAGCAGCAGGACACCGGTTAGCGCGCCGACGAGCGTGCCCTTGCCGCCGTCGAGCGAGACGCCGCCGATCACCGCGGCCGCGAAGACCTGCAGGATCAGCCCGGAGCCCTGGTTCGCGCCCAGCGCGCCGACGTACCCCGTGTACGCGAGCCCGCCGATCGCCGCGAGGATGCCGGCGACGACGAACACCGCCCACGCGATCCGGTCGACGCGCACGCCGGCCGCCCGCGCGGCTTCGCGGTTGCCGCCGATCGCGTACAGCGCACGGCCGACGCGGTGGTAGCGCAGCACCCAGCCGGCGACCGCGAACAGCACCGCCGCCAGCCAGACCGACATCGGCAGCCCGGCGAACGTCGTGGTCGCCAGGTTCGTGAACGAGTCCGGCAGGTTGAACAGCGTCTTGCCCTTGGTCGAGCCGACCTGCACGCCGCGCAGCACGGTGAGCATGGCGAGCGTGACGATGAAGGCGTTCAGCTTCAGCTTCACGATCAGGAAGCCGTTGACGAACCCGACGAGCGCCCCGCACAGCGGGATCACCAGCAGGCCGATCACGGTGGGCAGTTCGACGCCGAAGCCGGCCGACGCCGCCGGGATCACCACCATCGCGCCGAGCGCGGGCGCCAGGCCCATGGTGGATTCCAGCGACAGGTCGAACTTCCCGGTGATCAGCACCAGCGACTCGCCCAGCACGACCAGCGACAGCGCGGCCGACGCGGTCAGGATGCTGACGATGTTGCTCCAGCCGACGAACGTGTCGTCGACCAGGCCGCCGATGACGAACACCACGACGAGCGCGGGCAGCAGTGCGAGTTCCCGCAGCCAGAGGGCCTTGCGACGCCGGGGTGGGGCGGGCAGCTCCGTCTGGGGATCGGTCATCACGTCGGTCACGACAGCTCGACTCCTTCGATGTCGGCCACGAGGTCGCCGTCGGACCACCCGGCCTGGTGCTCGGCGACCACGGTCCCGGCGCGCAGCACCAGGACCCGGTCGCTCAGGCGCAGGTCGTCGAGCTCGTCGCTGACGATCAGCACACCCTTGCCCTCGGCGCGCACCCGGTCGACGACCGCGAGCAGCGCCTCCTTCGACTTCACGTCCACCCCGGCCGTCGGGTTGATCAGCACGACGACCCGCGGATCACTGGCCAGTGCCCGGGCGAGGACGACTTTCTGCTGGTTGCCGCCGGACAGGTCCGACACCGGCTGCTCGGCGCTCGCGGCGACGATGCCGTAGTCCGCCAGCGCCTGGGACGCCTTCGTGAACCGCGTCTTCGGCGACGCGAGCCCGCCGCGGCCCATCTTGTCCAAAATGGACAGTGTGGCGTTGTCCATGATCGGGTGCTCCAGCACCAGGCCTTCGTGGTGCCGGTCGCGCGGCACGCAGCCGATCCCGGCCTTCAGCGCCGCCGGGATGTCACCCGGCCGCAACGGCTCGCCGTCGACGCGGACCGTGCCCGCGGCCGGGCGCCGCAGGCCGTAGACCGTCTCGGCGACCTGGTGCTTCCCGCTGGCGTTGCTGCCCGCGAGCCCGACGACCTCGCCCTGGTGGAGCCGGAACGAGACGTCCTGGAAGCCGTCGCCGGACAGGCCGTCGACCGCGAGGATCTCCGGCGCGTCCGCCGCCAGCGCGTCCCGCGTGGCGGCATCGCGGACGGACAGGCCGCCCGGTTCGCCGGTCATCGCGTCGACCAGCTCGGCCCGGCCGACCTCGGCGACCGGCGCGGTCAGCACGTGCTTCGCGTCGCGCAGCACCGTGACCGCCTGGCAGACCTCGTAGACCTCGTGCAGGTGGTGCGAGATGAACAGGAACGTCACGCCGTTCGCCTGCATCTGGCGCATCCGCTCGAAGAGCCGCTCGATGGCCTGCTTGTCCAGCTGCGCGGTCGGTTCGTCGAGCACGATGAACCGGGCGCCGTAGGACAGCGCGCGGGCGATCTCGACGAACTGCCGGTCCTCGACCGACAGCTCGCCGGCCGGGGTGTCGACGTCGACGTGCACGTCCCACGACCCGAGCAGCTCGGTGGCCTGCCGCCGCAGCTTCTTCCAGCCGATCGAGAACCCGCCCCCGGCCTGCCGGTTCAAGAACAGGTTCTCGGCCACCGTGAGCTGCGGGACGACCATCGCGTGCTGGTAGACGCACGCCACGCGCGCCTTCCAGTCGTCCTGCTTGGTCAGGGGCGGGGCCGGCTCGCCGCCGAACTCGACGTGCCCGGTGTCCGTGGCGGACAGGCCGGTGAGGATGGAAACGAGCGTCGACTTGCCGGCCCCGTTGCGTCCGACGAGCGCGTGCGACTCGCCCGGGTGCACGTCGAGGCTGACGTCGTGCAGCGCCACGGTCGGGCCGTAGCGCTTCCCGACGCCGCGGGCGCTGACCACCGCGGTGGCGGGCGGCGCGATCACAGGTTGTTCCCCCACAGGGCCTTGTCGTCCACGTTGGCCTTGGTGACGACGGGCGCGGGCAGCTGGTCCTCGAGGATGCCGGGGCTGATCTCGACGATGGTGCTGTCGTGGTCGGTCGGGCCCGGCTTGAACGTCTCGCCGGCCATGGCCTTCTTCAGCCAGTACAGGCCGTACTTCGCGTACGCGTCGGCGGGCTGGGACACGGTGGCGTCCAGCTCGCCGGCCCGGATCGCGGCCAGCTCCTGCGGGATGCCGTCGTTGGACACGAGCACGATGTGCTTCGGGTCGCCGACCGGGAAGAACAGGTTCTTGCGCTTGAGCGCCTGCTCGGTCGGGGCGAGGTAGACGCCGCCGGCCTGCATGTAGACGCCCTTGATGTCCGGGTTCGCCGTCAGCATGCTGTCGAGGCCGGAGGACGCCTTGTCGGCCTTCCACTCGGCCGGGATGTCCAGCACCTGGATGCCCGGGTACTTCTGCGCCATGCAGGCCTTGAAGGCCTCCGACCGGTCGCGGCCGTTGACCGAGGCGAGGTCACCCTGGATCTGCACGACCTTGCCGGACTTGACCTTCTCGCCGATCGCGTCGCACGCCTTGGTGCCGTAGGCCTTGTTGTCGGCCCGCACCACCATCGCGACATTGCCGCTCTCGGGGGCGACGTCGACCGCGACCACCGGCACGCCCTTGTTCTCCGCCTGCTTGAGCCCGGCGACGATCGCCGCGGAGTCCAGCGGCGTCACGACCAGGCCCTTGACGCCCTGGTTGAGGAACGTGCCGATGTCGGTGATCAGCTTCGCCGGGTCGCTGTCGGCGTTGACCGTCGGGAGGACGTCGACGCCCTCGGTCTTCGCCATCTGCGGCACGTAGTTGTTGTAGGCCTGCCAGAACGGCGACGTCAGCAGCGGCAGGGTCGCGCCGACCTTGCCGCCGGTGTCGCCCCCGCCCGCACTCGGCGCGGCCGCATTGTCCTTAGTGGACCCGCAGGCGGCCAGCACCAGGCCGCAGACGGCGGCCGTGGCGGCCACCTGGATCACCCTGTTGTGCACCGCATCCTCCTTGATGACAGCGAAAAAAGTCTGATCAGTCGTGGTGCACGGGCCCACGGGGGCGCAGGCCGTACATGCCGCCGTCTACCGCGAGCGCGGTGCCGGTGGTCGACGCGGACAGCGGGCTGGCGAGGTAGACGATCGCGTTCGCGACCTCGTCGGCGGTGACCAGCCGGCCCATCGGCTGGCGCGCGGCCAGCGCCGCGCGTTCGGCCGCCGGGTCGGTGGCGGAGTCGAGCAACCGGCCCACCCAGGGGGTGTCCGCCGTGCCCGGGCACACGCAGTTGACGCGGATCCGGTCGGGCAGGTGGTCGGTCGCCATGGCCAGGGTCAGCGAGAGCACCGCGCCCTTGGTGGCCGAGTAGAGCGCGCGGCTGGGCAGACCGGCCCAGGCCGCGATGGAGCAGGTGTTGACGATCGCCGCGGACGGCGAGTTCTTCAGGTGCGGCAGGGCGGCCCGGGCGAGCCGGACCATGCCGACGACGTTGACGTCGAACACGCGGTGCCACTCGTCGTCGCCGTTGGCGGTGACGTCGCCCTGCGCGCCGATGCCGGCGTTGTTGACGAGGATGTCGAGCCGCCCGAAGCGTTCCACGACGGCGTCGACGGCCGAGCGCACTTCGTCGTCCGAGGAGACGTCACAGCGGAAGCCCTCGAACGGGGTGCCGCCCGGTTTCAGATCCAGGACCGCCACCTGCGCGCCACGTTCGGCCAGCAGGGTGGCTGTCGCGAGGCCGATCCCCGAGGCGCCTCCGGTGACAGCGGCCACCAGGCCCTCGAATTCACTCACTTGCGGTCTCCGTCCACTCGGGACCGTCCGGGAAGCGGAACCGGCGCAGCGTGGCGTCGTGCATGCGCGCGGAGAACCCGGGGGCGGTCGGGGCGAGGTACCGGCCGCGCTGCACGACGGCCGGGTCGGTGAAGTGCTCGTGCAGGTGGTCGACCCACTCGATGGTGCGGTCGGTGTCGGACGCCGACACCGCGACGAAGTCGAACAGCGACAGGTGCCGCACGAGCTCGCAGAGCCCGACGCCGCCGGCGTGCGGGCACACCGGCACGCCGAACTTCGCGGCCAGCAGCAGGATCGCCAGGTTCTCGTTGAACCCGCCGACGCGGGCGGCGTCCAGCTGCAGCACCGAAATCGCGTTCGCCTGCAGCAGCTGCTTGAACATCACCCGGTTCTGGACGTGCTCACCCGTGGCGACGCGGATCGGCGCAAGCGCTTTCGCGATGGCCGCGTGGCCGAGGATGTCGTCCGGGGACGTCGGTTCTTCGATCCAGTACGGGTCGTACGGCGCCAGCGCGGTCATCCAGGTGATCGCGGCGGAGACGTCCCAGCGCTGGTTGGCGTCGACGGCGACGCGGATGTCGTCGCCGACCGTCTCGCGGGCGAGTTTCATCCGCCGGACGTCGTCGTCGAGGTTGCCGCCGACCTTGAGCTTGATCATGTCGAAGCCGTCCGCGACGGCCTGTTCGGCCAGCCGCACCAGCTTCGCGTCGGCGTACCCGAGCCAGCCCGGGGACGTGCTGTAAGCGCGGTAGCCGTGCGCTTCCAGCTGTGCGGTGCGCTCGGCCCGGCCGGGTTCGGCGGCACGCAGGATGTCGAGGGCTTCGGCCTCGGTGAGCGCGTCGGACAGGTACCGGAAGTCGACCAGGCTGACGAGTTCCTCAGGCGTCATCCGGGCTGCGAACTTCCAGACCGGGAGGCCGGCGCGGCGCGCGGCGAGGTCCCACGCGGCGTTGACGACCGCGCCGACCGCCATGTGCGCGACGCCCTTTTCCGGGCCCAGCCAGCGGAACTGCGAGTCGCCGACGAGCGTGCGCGACAGCGCGCCGAGGGCGGCCGCGTCCGCCGGGACGTCCCGGCCGACGACGTGCGGCGCGAGCGCGCGGATCGCGGCGGCCTGGACGTCGTTGCCGCGGCCGATGGTGAACGCGAGGCCGTAGCCGTCCGGGCCGCTGTCGGTGTGCAGCACGACGTAGGCCGCGGAGTAGTCCGGGTCGGGGTTCATCGCGTCCGAGCCGTCGAGCTCCCGCGACGTCGGGAACCGGACGTCGAGGACCTCCATGCCGATGATCTTCGCCATGGTCAGGCCTGCCTCGCGGTCTGGCGCTGCCGGCCGAGGCCGTCGATCTCCAGCTCGATCACGTCGCCGTCGCGCAGGTACGGCTTCGGGTCGGGCTGCCCGAGCGCGACGCCTTCGGGTGTGCCGGTGTTGATCAGGTCGCCGGGGCGCAGCACCATCACCTGGCTCAGGTGGTGGATGATTTCGGCCACGGAGAAGATCATGTCCTTGGTCGACGAGTCCTGTTTCTTCTCGCCGTTGACCCACAGCCGCAGGCCGAGGTCCTGCGGGTCGGGCACCTGCGCCGCGGGCACGAGCGCCGGGCCGAGCGGGTTGAAGTTCTCGCAGGACTTGCCCTTGTCCCACTGGCCGGCGCTGAACTGGAACGCGCGCTCGGAGACGTCGTTCGAGACGACGTACCCGGCGACGTGGTCCAGGGCCTCCTCGACGCTGTCGAGGTAGCGGGCGGTCGTGCCGATGACGACGCCGAGCTCGACCTCCCAGTCGGTGCTGACCGACTTGCGCGGGATGAGGACGTCGTCGCCGGGGCCGACCACGACGTCCGGCGCCTTCATGAACACGACGGGCTCGGCAGGCGGCGTCGCGCCGGTCTCCTCGGCGTGGCGGCGGTAGTTCATCCCGATGCAGACGACCTTGCCCGGCTGGGCGATCGGCGAGCCGACGCGCAGGCCCGTGACGTCTTCCGCCGGCAGCTCCCCGGCGGCGAGCGCGGCGGCCACCCGGGCGAGGCCGCCGGCGGCGAGGAACCCGCCGTCGACGTCGGCGGTCAGCCCGCTCAGCCCGTAGGTCGTACCGTCATCGGCGCGGACGTACGGACGCTCGCTTCCCGGCTCTCCGAGGCGTACCAGCTGCACGGATGTTTCCCTTCACCAGCCCGACCAGACATCCGATGTATATCGCAGACGAGGCCTCCGATCCAGAGCCGTCGCACAATCGGCGGGAAAATGATCGGATCAGTGTCGGTGGGAGCCCGGTCGAGCACGGGGTGTCACCAGTCACAGGCGGAATAGGCCCGGTGACCACGTCGCTGCTCCACGGTGTAACTCGAGGAGGCGCATGACCGACACGGCGGAACCTACCGCGCCCACCCGGCGCGCGCAGCTGAAGTTCGTCCTCATCCTGGGCGGGCTCTCGGCGTTCGGGCCCCTGTCCATCGACATGTACCTGCCGGCGCTGCCGCAGATGGCGGGCGACCTGCACGCCGCGGACACGACGGTGCAGCTGACGCTCAGCGCGTTCATCGTCGGCCTCGCGGTGGGCCAGCTGGTGCTCGGGCCGCTGTCGGACGCGCTCGGCCGCCGCGGGCCGCTCCTCGTGGGGCTGGTCCTGTACGTCGTGGGCTCGGTGCTGTGCGCGGTCAGCCCGGACGCGTGGCTGCTGGTCGCCGCCCGGGGTGTGCAGTCCCTCGGCGCCGCCGCGGGCATCGTGATCGCCCGCGCCGCCGTGCGCGACCTGTACTCCGGCACCGCGATGACGAAGTTCTTCTCGACGCTGATGCTGGTCAGCGGCCTGGCCCCGATCCTCGCCCCGCTGATCGGCGGCCAGCTGCTGAACTGGACGTCGTGGCGCGGGGTGTTCGTCGTGCTGACGGTGTTCGGGGCTGCGTTGCTGGCCGTGGTGGCTTTCGCGCTCCCGGAGCCGCTGCCGGTTTCCCGGCGCTCGCCCGCGCGCCTCGGCCGGGTGATGAAGACGTACGGACGGCTGGCGGTGGACCGGACGTTCGCGGGCTACGCGCTGGCGTCCGGCCTGCTGTTCGCGTCGATGTTCGCCTACATCTCGGGGTCGTCGTTCGTGCTGCAGGGTGTGTACGGGTTGAGCCCGCAGGCCTACAGCGTGGTGTTCGGCGTCAACGGCGTCGGCATCGTGCTGGCGGGTCAGCTCAACGGCCGGCTGGTGGGCCGGGTTCCCGAGCGCACGCTGCTGCTCGCCGGTCTCCTTCTCGGCGCGCTCGGCGGCGTCCTGGTGCTGGTGTCGGCGTTGGCGCACCTGCCGCTGGCCGCGTTGCTGGTCTCGCTGTTCCTGCTGGTGTCGAGCATCGGCCTGGTGACGCCGAACGCGAGTTCCCTGGCCCTGGCCGAACACGCCCGCTCGGCGGGCGCGGCGTCGGCGCTGCTGGGCGTGCTGCAGTTCGTGGTCGGCGGGGTGGCCACACCGCTGGTGGGCTTGGGCGGACCGGGAACGGCCGTCCCGATGGCGGCGACCATCGCGGGGTTCGCTTTGCTGGCGCTGGTGGCTTTCCTGACCCTGACCCGGCCGGCGGTCAGGCCAGTGACGCCAGATCCGCTGTCTTGAGCTGCTCCGCCGTCACCTTCGCGCGGCCGTCGACCAATGCCGAGAGGGCGTCGCCGTCGTCCCACATGTTCACGTTCATCGCCGCCGCCACTTCGCCGTCGCGGAGCCAGAACGCCGTGAACTCCCTCGCCGCGAGGTCTCCCCGCACCACCAGCTCGTCCGCCGCCGGGTCGGCCAAGCCGCGGTACTCGCAGCCCAGGTCGTACTGGTCGGTGAAGAAGTACGGCGACGCCAGGTAAGGCTCGTTCTCCCCCAACAGGTTCTGTGCCACGTGCGTGCCCTGGTCCTTCGCGTTCTGCCAGTGCTCCACGCGGATCCGGCGGCCGTAGCGCGGGTGGAAGTGGGCCGCGATGTCGCCGACCGCGTAGACGTCCGGGGCCGCTGTGCGCAGGCCCGCGTCCACCGCGACGCCGCCGTCGTCGGACAGCTCCAGGCCCGCCGCGTGGGCCAGCTCGACCCGCGGGGCCGCGCCGACCGCCACCAGGACCACGTCCGCCGGCAGCTCGTCGCCGTTGCCCAGCTTGACGCCGCGGACGCCGTCCGGGCCGCCCGTGATCTCCGCGACCTGCTCGCCCAGGCGCCAGTGGACGCCGTTTTCCGTGTGCAGGTCCCGGAACACCCCGCCGATCGTCTCGCCGATGACCGTCGAGAGCGGGACCGCGACCGGGTCCACCACCGTGACGTCCGCGTCGTGCGACCGCGCGGCCGCGGCGGCTTCCGAGCCGATCCAGCCGGCGCCGATCACGACCACGCGCTCCGCCTCGGCGAACGCGGACCGCAGCTTGAGCGCGTCGTCGAGGCTGCGCAGCGTGTAGAGACCCGGCAGGTCGCCGCCGGGGACGGGGAGGGCCTTCGGGCGCGAGCCGGTGGCCAGCACGAGGCGGTCGTAACGGTGCTCGCCGCCCGCGTCGTCCAGGACCAGCCGCGCGCCCAGCTCGACGCGGGTCGCGGTGACGCCCGGGGTGAACCGGATGTCCTTCTCCGCGTAGTACTTCTCTTCGTGCACCCAATCAGGTTCGTCGGTGGTGCCGAGCAGCACGCCCTTCGACAACGGCGGCAGCTCGTACGGCCGGTGCGGATCGGACCCCATGAGCAGGACTTCGCCGGTGTAACCGCGTTCGCGCAACGCGGCCGCGGCGGACGCACCGCCCAGGCCCGCTCCGACGACGACGATCTTCCGCGGCTCCGACATCCTGACCTCCACCGGCGACAGCAAATCCTGGCGCGAACCTACTCCGGAACCCGCCGCGCCACATCCCGGTACGCCGGAACCCCTCGTTCCGCAAGGGAAAACTCGCGAGTAGGCAAATCGGGTGAACCGGCGTCATGGCCCCGCGGCGAGGTCCTCCCACCCCCGCACGAAGCACACCACTAGGGAATCGGAGGCGGCGACCATGAGTCGGGGCGAATGGTCGGTCACCTGCCGGGATCTGGCCGGCAGGCGCAGGGACGTGACGGTGTTCGTCAGCAACGACAAGGTGGTGCTCGTCGCGCCACCGGGCGAGGCGGCGGTGCTCGGGCCGCTGGACGTCGGACGGCTGCGGGCCGCCCTGCGTGACGCCATCGTGGCTACGGCGGACGATCGGGTGGAAACCTGACAACTACCGTTCCTACTTTCCAGTAGGTTAGAGTCGGCCCGACGACGTCGAGTGCGAGGGGCCGGCCATGACCACCTACTTCGTGACGGGCGCGACGGGTTTCCTCGGGAAACGCCTGGTCGCCCGCCTGCTGCGGCGACCGGAGACCTCCGCGGTGTACGCGCTGGTGCGCGCGACCTCCCGGGAGCGGCTGTCCGCACTCGCTCAGGGCTGGGCGAACGCGGGCAAGCTGCACCCGGTGGCCAGCGACCTGACCGAGCCGCGGCTGGGCGTCGACGCCGACGGGCTGCCGCACCTGGACCACGTCGTCCACCTCGCGGCGGTCTACGACTTCACCGCGGACGAGGAGACCAACCGGCGCGCCAACGTCGAGGGCACCCGCCACCTGCTCGCCTTCGCCGCGACGGCCGGGGCGGGGCTCGTGCACCACGTCTCCTCGATCGCCGTCGCGGGCGACCACGCCGGGCGCTTCACCGAGGCCGATTTCGACCTCGGCCAGCACTTCGGCTCGCCGTACCACGCGACGAAGTTCCAGGCCGAGAAGCTCGTTCGCGAGCAGCCGCTGCCCTACCGCGTCTACCGGCCCTCGGCCGTCGTCGGCGACTCGCGCACCGGCGAGATGGACAAGATCGACGGCCCGTACTACTTCCTGCCCGCGATCTCGCGGCTGGCGGCGCTGCCCCGGCGTCTCCCGCTCGCCGCGCCCGACCTCGGCGCGACCAACCTGGTGCCGGTCGACTACGTCGTCGAGGCGATGGAGCACCTGATGCACCGGGACGCGCCGTCCGGGGCGACCTACCACCTCGCCGCCGCGCGCCCGCAGTCGCTGAACTCCGTCTACAACGCCTTCGCGCGCGTCGCGGGCGGGCCGGCGATCCGGGCCGTGCTGCCCGCGAAGCCGTCGAACGTGCTGCGGCGAGCGGGCACCCGGCTCGCGCACGCGGCCGCCGCCGGGGTCGACCGCGTGCCCGGCGGGCGCGCGACGCGGGCCGCCGTCCTCGACGAGCTGGGCGTCCCCCTCGAAGTCCTGCCGCACCTGAGCACCGAGGTCGTCTTCGACACCGCGCGCACGACGACGGCGCTGTTCGGCAGCGGCATCCAGCTCCCCGAGCTGCGCGACTACGCCGCCCCGCTCTACCGGTTCTGGCGGGCGCACCTCGACCCCGACCGCGCCCGCCGCACCCACGGCCTGGCCGGGCGGACCGTGCTGATCACCGGCTCGTCGTCCGGCATCGGCCGCGCGTCGGCGCTCGCCGTGGCCCGCAAGGGCGCGAAGGTGCTGCTCGTGGCCCGGCGCGCCGACGAGCTCGAGGAGGTCCGCGGCGAGATCGCGGCCGCCGGCGGCGTCGCGGCGGCCTACTCGTGCGACCTCACCGACGGCGACGCGGTCGACGCGCTGGTCAAGGACGTGCTGAGCGACCACGGCGCCGTCGACATGCTGGTCAACAACGCCGGCCGGTCGATCCGGCGCTCGGTTTCGCTGTCCACGGAACGGTTCCACGACTACGAGCGCACGATGGCGATCAACTACTTCGGCCCGGTCCGGCTCATCCTCGGGCTGCTGCCGTCGATGGCGCGGCGGCGCTTCGGCCACGTCGTCAACGTCACCACCATGGGCCTGCAGACCGACACCCCGCGCTTCTCCGCCTACCTGGCCTCGAAAGCGGCCCTGGAGCAGTTCGGCCTGACCGCCGGGCGCGAGACGCTCTCGGACGGCGTCACCTTCACCTCCGTCCGGATGCCGCTGGTGCGGACGCCGATGATCGCGCCGACCGGCTACCGCGGGATCCCGTCGAGCAGCCCGGAACGCGCGGCCGCGCTCGTGGTCAAGGCCCTCGAAGAGCGGCCCGCGATCCTCAGCCTTCCCGAAGGGCGGGCCGCCGAGCTGGCGACGCTCGTCGCGCCGCGGCTCTCCCGCTTCGCCGCGCACCTCGCCCACCGGGCGACGCGGGAGTCGGCGCCGGAGGCCCGCGGGCTGCCGAGCCGGCCCGCGCCGGCGGCCGTCGCGGCGGCGATCACCCGCACGATCTGGCGCCGTCGTGCTTGATCGGTGCGAATTCCGGCAAAACCCTGGCACTACGGCGACGGTACTTCTACCCTCGCGCGTGCTCCGTTCATCCGAACGGACGTGAACTGGGGAGTTCGAAATGCCGGAACGCAGTACTGGGGAACGCACCGCCTTCGCGGATCAGACCGCCGCGATCGGCACCGCCCGCACCACGACCGGGTGACGTCTTGTGAGTGTTTAGGGCGGTTCTAACCGCCCTAAACACTCACAAGCAGGTGGGGGCGGGTGGTCCGGCCGGTATCCGCGGACGGCCCGGCCGCTACCATCGCTTCCCGGGTGTGATCGGGAGCGGAAGGCGGGCGGCGTGGACGTGGCGAGTCCGGTGCGCGCCACTGCCTCCCCGGAGCCCGCTCCCGCGGCGCGCTCCCGGCCGCTGCTGCGCTGGAGCGTGCACGCCGCCTGGGTCGTGCTGCTCGCGCTGGCCACCGAACTGCGTGTCGGCCGCTTCGGCTTCCACCCGTCCGACCAGGGCTTCATCCTCGCCCAGGCGTGGCGGGTGCTGCACGGCGAAGTGCCGCACGCCGAGATCATCTCCGCACGCCCGCTCGGTTCGGCGGTGCTGCACGTCGCCGACTTCGCGCTGCCGATGCCGCTGTTCTTCGGCTCGAGCTTCCTGTCCATGATCGAGATCATCGTGGCGACCATCGGGTTCGCCGCGCTGGTCACCCGCCGCCGGGTGCTGGACTGGGGGCCGGGCATGACGGCGATGGTCGCGGCGGCGTCGCTCATCAACCTCAACGCGTTCCCGCTGATGGCCTGGCACACGGTCGACGGCATCGCGCTCACCGCGTGCGGCGCCTGGGCCCTGGACGCGGGCCTGCGCGGCGACCACTCCTTCGCCCGGCGCGGCGGCCTGGCCCTGCTCGGCTGCGCGGTGTTCGTCAAGCAGAGCTTCGCGCTGGCCGCGGTGATCGGCGTCTGCTGGCTGCTGCTGCACCCGGCGACGCGGGCCGGCGCGCTGCGGACGGCGCGCTGGTGGCGCCGGCTGGTCCT
This sequence comes from Amycolatopsis sp. cmx-8-4, assembly GCF_046548675.1. NCBI lineage: Bacteria > Bacillati > Actinomycetota > Actinomycetes > Pseudonocardiales > Pseudonocardiaceae > Amycolatopsis > Amycolatopsis sp. cmx-8-4. The sequence continues at coordinate 39,507 of NZ_JAEBDZ010000021.1, read as the reverse complement.
CGACCTGCTGTCCCTCGGCGCGCCCGGGCTGGCGTACGTCGCCTGGGTGAGCCTGGGCGGCGGGTTCGCGGAGATGGTCGAGCAGCTCACCGGCGGCGTGCCCGCGTACGGCCAGCGGCTGCTCGGGCTGTGGCTGGAGGACCCGGAGGTGCTGACCCGGGCGCCGGTGCGGGAGCTGAGCTTCTTCGTCGCGATCGCCGTGGTGCTGCTCGCGGTCCGGCTGCCGGGCGACCGGCTCGGCGCGGCCGGCCGGGTGGCGTCCTGGGTGCTGGTGCTGGCCGGCGCGACGGCCGTGGTCCTGACCGTGGTCGACGGCCGGTTCACCGGCTCGTCGCGCTGGGCGGACGTGCTGTGGTGGATCGTCGCGGTGAGCGTGCTGGTCAACGCGGCTGTGACGCGGAAGGTGCCGTGGGCCGGGCTGCTGGTGCTCGCGACCGGGTTCATGACCAGCCTGTCCTGGGGCAACGACACACCGACGCTGCTCACCGGGACGCTCGCGCTGACGGCGTTGCTGCTGCTGAGCGCCGTGGTCCCGCCGCGGCCGCGGCTGGCGCGGCGCTGGGTGACGGCGACGGCGGGCCTGACGGCGGTGGCGGTGTGCGGCTGGGTCGTCGTCGCGCGCCACGACCAGGCGGCCTACCTCGACCTGAGCCACGACAAGCTGACCGAGGACCTCGGCGCGGTGACCCCGGCGATGAGCGGGATCCGCACCAACCCCTCGACGTTCACCTACGTCCGGCAGATCCGCGACTGCCTGGCGGAGTTCCCGGCGGGCCGCACGGCGATCCTGCCGGACAGCTCGTTCGCCTACCCGGCGTTCGGCCTGCGCAACCCGTTCCCGCTGGAGTGGCCGCTGCCGCTGGAGATCGTCGGCGACGCGCCGCAGCGCATGCTGGCGGAGGCCGACGACCTCAACCGCGAGGGCGGCTACCTGGTGCTGTTCCAGACGGACTCGATCCGGCAGCTCGCGACCGGCGGCCCGGTGCCCGCGCAGATCCCGCTCGACACCCCGGTGTTCGACTACCTGGGGCTGGAGAAGGCGATCCAGGCGAGGCTCACCGGGCAAGCGGTGACCTGCGGCAGCTTCGTCGGGAAGTACGCGCGCTGAGTCACCCGCCGGCGATCTGCTCCTGGATCCAGCCGGCGACGACGTCGACCCGCGCGATGACCTCGAGCCCGGGCTGGGGGCACGCCGGGCCGTCGTTGACGATGGCCACGAGGGTGCCGGTGCGGTCGTCGTCGGAGGTGAAGAACGGGCCGCCCGAGTCGTCCTTGCACGGGCTGTTCTCGACGGTCCGCGTCACGACCGGCGCGGCTTCCAGGGTGGTCTGCCGGATCTTCGCGACGGTGAACTGACCGCGCTTGAGGTGGTCCGACGGCGCGACGACGGTGGCCGACACCGAGCCCCAGCCGATGAACCGCAACGGCTGCCCCTTCGCCGGCGGCTCGGTCGCCAGCTTCAGCGGGGTGATGCCGGTGATGGGCGCGCTGAGCTTCACCACGGCGAGGTCGTTGACCGCGGACTGCCGGACGTCGACGACCTGCGCCGACTCGCCGCCGGTGTCGCTGTCCTTGAGCTTCCCGAGCGTCACGGTCATGTCATAGCGCGGCTTGCCCCCGACCCGGACGTCGTTGACGTCGTGGAAGCAGTGCCCGGCGGTCACGACCCACCGCGCGTCGATGAGCGAGCCGCTGCAGGCACCGCTGCGGACCCCGCCGCCGGGGACCGGAATGTCCGTGGAAGTCAGCTTCGCGTTGAACGGCAGGATGGGATCCGGTACCGGACGACTGAGCACCGGCGTCGTCGGGCTGCTCCCGGTCGTACTGCTTTCGGTGACCGCGGCGTGACGTGGAGCATCGGCGCTCGCGATGAGCGACGCGCCGAAAGTGGTGTAAGCGCAGGCCAGCCCGGCTCCCACGACAGCCGCGACAGCGGCGGCCCCCAGCCTCGGCCCGCGGCGGCCGCGCGATTTCTTCCTCACTCCTATGAGTACGTACGCCAGGCCGAGATGGTTGCGTGATCTAGTCCACGAGCAAGTCGTCGGGCGTGCCGGACGCCAGCTCGGCGAGGACTTTCAGGGCCGCGTCGAGCGTTTCGAGGGGCGGCGCCGACACCGCGATCCGCACCGCGTTCGGCGCGTGACCGGGCAGCACCGCGAACGCCGACGCCGGGGACAACGCGATCCCGCGACGCGCCGCCGCCGCGACGAACGTCTCCGCGCGCCACTGCTCCGGCAGCACCCACCAGCGGTGGTACGACGCCGGGTCGCCGTGGACCTCGAACCCGGCCAGCCGCTCCGCCAGCACCGCGGCCCGCGAAGCGGCGTCACCACGCTTCGCCGTCTCCACCGCCGCCAAGGTGCCCGTCGTGATCCACTGCGTCGCCGCCTCGACCGCGAACCGCGGTGCCGCCCAGCCGCCCGAGCGGACCGCCGACGCCAGCCGGGCCGTCCACGCCGGCGGCGGCACCAGGAACCCCGCCGTCAGCCCCGGGGCGACGCGCTTGGACAGGCTGTCCACGAACACCGTGCGCTCCGGCGCGAACGCCGCGAACGGGCGGACGTCGGCGCGCAGGAACGTGTAGATGCCGTCCTCGATCACCGGCAGGTCCAGCCGCGTCACGACCTCGGCGAGGGCCGCGCGCCGGGCCGCGGGCATCGTCGTGCCGAGCGGGTTGTGCAGCGTCGGCTGGACGTACAGCGCCCGCACCGGGCCGGCCGCCAGCAGCGCCGAAGGCACCAGGCCGTCGTCGTCCGTCTCGATCGGCACCAGCTCCACGCCGAGCCGCGCGGCGACGCCCTTCACCACCGGATACGTCAGCGACTCGACCGCGAGCCGCTCCCCCACCGGCACGAACGCGGCGATCGCCGCCGCGATGGCCTGGCGGCCGTTGCCGGTGAACAGCAGCGTCTCCGGGTCCGGGCGCCAGTCGCCGCGGGTGAGCAGCGCGGCCGCCGCGTCGCGCGCGACCGGGGTGCCCGCGGCGCCGATCGGGTGCAGGGCCGCGGTCAGGACGTCCTGGCGCAGCAACGGTTCCAGCGCGCGGGCCAGGCTCGCGGACTGACCCGGCAGCACGGCGAAGTTGAGCTCGAGGTCGACGCGGGCGTCGCCGGGCTCGGCGAGCGCGGGTTCCGGCGGCGGCTTCGCGGCCCGGATGAACGTACCGCGGCCGACCTCGCCGACGGCCAGGCCGCGCCGGACCAGCTCGCCGTAGACGCGGGCGGCCGTGGAGTTCGCGATGCCGCGCTCCCGCGCGAAGCGGCGCTGCGGCGGGAGCCGGTCGCCGGGGCGCAGGCGGCCGGCTTCGACGTCGGCGGCGAGGGTGTCCGCGACGACGCGGTAGTCGTCCATGTCCACCCTCCTCCCCGGCCGTCCCGGCCATGATCCCACCGGCGTGGATCCCGCTAGGTTGGGTCCCATGACCGACAACACCTGGGCCGCGGTCGACGACTACTTCGCCGCCGCCGTGCTGAGCCCCGATCCGGTGCTCGACGCCGCGCTGGCCGACTCCGCGGCCGCCGGCCTGCCGTCGATCGCCGTCGCCCCGAACCAGGGCAAGCTGCTGAACCTGCTGGCCCGCCTCGCCGGCGCGCGGTCGATCCTGGAGATCGGCACGCTCGGCGGGTACAGCACGATCTGGCTGGCCCGCGCGCTCCCGGCCGGCGGCAAGCTGGTGACCTGCGAGTACGAGCCCAAGCACGCCGACGTCGCGCGGGCGAACCTGGCGCGCGCGGGCTTCGGCGAAGAGGTCGTGGACATCCGGGTCGGCGCCGCGCTCGACACCCTGCCGACGCTCACCGGGCCGTTCGACTTCGTGTTCATCGACGCCGACAAGGCGAACCTCGACAACTACGTCCGCGAGGCCCTGGCGCTGTCCCGGCCCGGCACGACGATCGTCGTCGACAACGTCGTGCGCGGCGGCGCGGTGGTCGACGCCGGGAGCACCGACCCGAACGTCCAGGGCGTGCGGCGGATGGCCGAGCTGATCGCCGCCGAACCCCGGCTGGACGCGACCGCCGTCCAGACCGTCGGTGGCAAGAGCTACGACGGGTTCCTGCTGGCCCTGGTCCGCTGAGCCGTCACCGCCGGGGGCGGATCTCCGGCGGCGGCGCGAGCGCCACACCCCGCTTCGCGTCGCCGAGCGGCCGGATCGGCTGCCCTTCGTGTGCCGCGGCCATGAACGCGCGCCAGATGTCGGCCGGGACGACGTCGCCGGTGAGCTTGGCGCCGGTCGCGTCCTTGAGCAGCCGGTCGTCGTCGGAGCCGATCCAGACCGCGGTCGCCAGCTGCGGCGTGTAGCCGACGGCCCAGGCGTCCTGGTTGTCCGGCGAGTTGCCGTGCTCGGCCGCGCCGAGCCGCAGTGCCGCCGGGCGGCCGTCCGGCAGTGACGTGCCCAGCGTCGCGGTGACGTCCTGGGCGAAGCGGCGGCTCGCGTCGCCGTCGTCGTCGAACGCGGGCCGCGCGGTGCCGGTGTGCTCCCAGACGACCGCGCCGCTCTCGTCGCGCACCTTCGCCACGAAGTGCGGGGTCGCGCGCTGCCCGTCGGCGGCGAAAGTCGCGTACGCGCCCGCCATGTCCAGCGGCCGCAACGGGTACCGGCCGATCGCGATGCCCGCGCCGATCAGGAAGCCGTCCTTCTCCCGCATGGTCGGCACGCCGTCGACGGCCTCCGGGATGCCCGCCTGCCGCGCGGCCTCGCTCAGCGCGTCCGGGCCGAGTTTCCTGGCCATGGCGATGAACGGGCCGTCGGCCTGGGACTGCATCGCGATGCCCGGCGTGCACTTCGGGCCGCAGACGACCGGGTACTGGAAGTTTTCGCCGAGGAACTCCTGTTTCTCCGGCGCCGGGAGCGGCTGGTCCAGGCCGTACCCGCGGCGCAGAGCCGCGGCGAGCGTGAACGGGTAGAACGCCGAGCCGGCCGCGTGCGGGGTGCTCGCGTAGTCGCGGACGCCCTGGTCACCACCCTGGTAGGCGCGCACGGCGCCGGTCTTCGGGTCGACGGCGACGACGGCGCCGCGGAACTCCTTCGGCTCGCCCTTCAGCTTGTCCTGCAACGCTTTCGTCGCGGCGTCCTGCGCGGTCCGGTCCAGCGTCGTCTCGACCGTCATGGTGCCCTGCTGGAGCCGGCCGAGCGGGAAGCCGTCCTGTTCGAGCTCGGCCAGCACCTGCTGCTTGACGTGGAATCCGTCGTAGGTGACGCGGCCGGCGCGGGTTTCCGACGGTGGCTGGATCTCCGTGCCGGGATAGGCCATGCTTTCGTCGCTCTTCACGTAACCGCGCTCGACGAGCTTGTCGTGCACGTACTGCCAGCGCCGCGCGGCGTGCGCGTCGCCGGATGCCGCCGGGTCGTGCACCGACGGCGACTGGATCATCCCGGCCAGGAACGCGGCTTCGCTCCAGGTCATGGAGTCGTCGAGCTTCTTGCCGAAGTAGGCGTTCATCGCCGCGGCGGGCCCGAACGTGCCGCGGCCGAAGGAGATGATGTTGACGTAGCTCTCGAAGATCTGTTCCTTGCTCTGCTGCTGGGTGATCTTCGTGGCCAGCACGAGCTCGGCGAACTTGCGCCCGACCGTGGCGTCGTCGTCGCCGGTGGACTTCTTGATGTACTGCTGGGTGATCCCGGACCCGCCGCCGACGCCGGTCAGGAACGCGCGGCCGATGCCGGTCGGGTCGAAACCCTGGTTGTCCCAGAAGGTCGGGTCCTCGGTGGCGATGATCGCGTCGCGCAGCTTCGACGGGACCTGCGCGTAGGGCACGAACATCCGGTCGCCGTCGGCCGGAATCACCTTGAGCAGCGGCGATCCGTCGGAGTAGTTGAGCACGACGGTCTTGTCGAGCCCGGCGAGCACCTCCTGCGGGCTGCGGACGTCGAGCACGAGGTAGGCGATCCAGAACGCGATCAACGGCACGCCGACGAGGAGCCCGAAGCTCCAGTAACCGATCCGCCGGATCCGCCGGCGGCGCCGGCGTCGCGGGGTGTCGGGCTTCGCTTCGGCGTCATCGGCACCGTCGGGTTCCGTCGTCGTCGAGGTCACGAATGGATGACGTCCGGTCGAGTGAAAAGGTTCTGTGGAGAATTAACGGAGTTGTTCGAATCCTGTCAAGACGCCTCGGCCCCCATGCGCCCCAATGTGGCGTTCGGTGCGTCTGACGCAACCAACGCCACATTGGGGCGCATGAGAAGCCGCGCTCGTCAGGACAGGAAGGCGCGCAGCAGCGAGGCCGTTCCCTCGATGTGCTCCGCCATCGCGTGGCGGGCCGCGACCGCGTCGCCGGCCAGGATCGCGTCCACGATCGCCTCGTGCTGGGCGTTCGAGTGCTCCAGGTTCGGCTGCAGCAGCGGGATCCGGTCGAGCAGCTGGTTCACCCGGGTGCGCGCGTCGGCCATCGCCGTGGTCAGCGAGCCGGACGCCGTGACCTCGGCGATCGCCAGGTGCAGGCGGGAGTCCTTGCGGCGGTAGTCGTCGAGCTCGGCGCCGGCCGCCTCGGCCAGGGTGCCCGTGAGGTGCTGACGGTCGGCCGGGCTCAGCGAGCGGGCCGCGGCCATCTCCGCCGCGCCCGTCTCCAGGACGTAGCGCAGGCTCAGCGCGTCCTCCAGCACCACGGAGTCGACGGCGACCACGTCGGGTGCGTGTTCCGGCGGGCCGGGGAGAGTCTCGTTCACGAACGTGCCGCCGTAGCGACCTCGTCGTGACTCGACGTAACCGGCGTCGGAGAGTGCGCGGATGGCCTCGCGCAGCGTGACGCGGCTGACCCCGAGCCGTTCGGCGAGCTCGCGCTCCGACGGGAGCCGCTCCCCCGCGCCGACCACGCCCAGCCGGATCGCCTGCAGCAGCCGCTCGACGGTCTCCTCGAAAGCGTTGCCCGCGCGGACCGGCCGGAACAGCGCTTCGCCGGCATTCACCACCGAGGTCGACTCCATCCCGCGAGTTTAGGCCGCGGGCCGCGGTGGCCGGGTGGTTCACCCGCCTCGCGCGACCCGGGCACGCTGGGTGTCCGTCACGGTACGCCTCGCACCTTCGAAGTGGACCGAGGCTCGCGCGGCGATCACACTGTGTTCGCGGTGTGAAAAACCTGTGGAACCGAACGGGCACAGTCGGCGACGATGGGTCGCACGACACCGATGAGCGACGCAGGGGGCGAGCCGGTGCACTTTCTGATGGCCGAGGATCTGGTTCACGAGCGCGAGAACGAGTTGCGCCACGGCATGCGCAACCGTCCGCAGGGCCGGGCGACACCGCGGCGCCACACCGGAACCCGGCGCCAGCAGTTCGGCTGGACCCTCGTGGAGGTCGGCCTGCGGCTGGCCACCGAGCCGGAGGCCGACCAGCACCACTGAGACGCATCTTTCCCTAGGAAAGATCGCCCCTAGCACTGCTAGGTCGCATCTTTCCCTATGAAAGTGACGTCCTCAGCACTCGATGACGTTCACCGCCAGGCCGCCGCGGGCGGTTTCCTTGTACTTCACGCTCATGTCCGCGCCCGTCTCGCGCATCGTCTTGATCGCCTTGTCCAGGGTCACCACGTGACTGCCGTCGCCGCGCGTGTCTCTTGATCACACTGAGCAATCGAGCAGTATGGTTGCAACTTGAGAGGAGGACGCGTGGACGATGACGTGAGGTTTGCTCGGCCGGTCATGAGCATGGCCGATGCCGCCAGGCACCTCGGGATCCCTCAGCAGACCTTCCACCGTTGGGCGCGTGGTTATCCCAAAGGCGGTCCGCTCCTTCACGTATCCGAACCGGAAAGCATCCGGCGAGCCAGCGTCCCCTTTATCGCTCTAGCCGAGGCATGGGTTCTCCAGGGTCTCCGACAGGCCGGTGTGCGGCCGCACAAGATCCGGCCTGCCCTCGAACAATTACAGAAGCAGTTCGGGCGAGAGTACGTCCTGGCATCCCACGAGCTGGTCACCGACGGGATTTCCGTACTTTGGGATTTCTCCAAGACCGAAGCAGGGGCCGGACTGATCGAGGGAGGCTCAGGTCAGACCGTGATCCGAGAGATCGTCCAGGACTACCTGACGTACGTGGGCTTCGCGTCGGACGATTACCCCAGTCACCTGACCCTCAAGACCTTCGAGCCGTCGAATGTCGTCATTGATCCTTATCGCTCATCAGGCCAGCCTGTTTTCACAGACTCAGGTGCCAGAGTCTCCAACGTCGCGGCCATGCTGAAGGCGGGTGAAGATCCTGCCGTCGTCGCCGAAGAACACGGAATCGCCATCGAAGCCGTCCGGGCCGCCGCTCGCGTCCTCCTGGGCCGCGCCGCCTGAGTTCTACCTCGACGAGAACGCCGTCACGCGGACCGTGCGACGGTTTCTGATCTCGCTCGGTTATGTCTGCCACACTCCGCCGGAGGTGTTCGGCACCCGGGCCGAATCGCTCGGCGCAGCGGACACCGAATGGCTGGCACGGATTGCCGGAACCGGCTGGGTCGTGGTGAACCGAGATGCCAAGATCATGGAACGCCCGGACGAGTTGGCCGCGTACCGCGCCGCGAAGGTCCACATGTTCTACCTGCCTGGCGAAGCGACCCGCGACCAACTCCTGCACCTCGTCGAAACGAACCTCGCGGACATCATCACGCTGTCGGCTGATCGGACTCCCGACGTCTGGAAGATCACCCACCACGGGATCGAGCGCTTCGTGGTGCGCAAACGCCGACGCTGATCAGCACTCGATGACGTTCACCGCCAGGCCGCCGCGGGCGGTTTCCTTGTACTTCACGCTCATGTCCGCGCCCGTCTCGCGCATCGTCTTGATCGCCTTGTCCAGCGTCACCACGTGACTGCCGTCGCCGCGCATCGCCATCCGGGCCGCGTGGATGGCCTTCGACGCGCCGACCGCGTTGCGCTCGATGCACGGGATCTGCACCAGGCCGCCGACCGGGTCGCACGTCAGGCCCAGGTGGTGCTCGACGCCGATCTCCGCCGCGTTCTCGACCTGCGCCGGGGAGCCACCGAGGACCTCGGTCAGCCCGGCCGCCGCCATCGCGGACGCCGAGCCGACCTCGCCCTGGCAGCCGACCTCGGCGCCGGAGATCGAGCCGGTCTGCTTGAGGATCGAGCCGATCGCCGCCGCGGTGAGCATGAACGTGACGATGCCGTCGTCCGACGAGTGCCGGATGAACCGCTGGTAGTAGTGCAGGACCGCGGGGATGATGCCGGCGGCGCCGTTGGTCGGCGCGGTGACGACGCGCCCGCCCGCGGCGTTCTCCTCGTTGACCGCCAGCGCGTACAAGCTGACCCAGTCCATCGCGTACAGCGGGTCGTCCAGGCCGTCCTCGGCCAGCAGCTTTTCGTGCAGCGCGCGAGCCCGGCGCGGCACCTTCAGCCCGCCCGGCAGCACGCCTTCGTGGACGCAGCCGTTGCGGACGCACTCGGCCATGACCGCCCAGATTCGCAGCAGGCCGTCCCGGACCTCTTCGCGCGAACGCCACGACAGCTCGTTCGCCATCATGATCTCGCTGATCGGCAGGCCGGTCGACGCGCAGTGCCCGAGCAGGTCCGCGCCGGTGCGGAACGGGTACGGCACCGGTGTCGCGTCCTCGACGAACACCGCGTCGGTCTCGTACGACTCGTCGCGGACGAACCCGCCGCCCACCGAGTAGTACGTCCGCTCGCGCAGCACTTCACCGGACGCGTCGAAGGCACGGAAGATCATGCCGTTCGGGTGCGCCGGCAGGGATTTGCGGCGATGCATGGTGAGATCGGTGTCCTCGTCGAACGCGATCTCGTGCGTGCCGCCCACCTTCAGCCGGCCGGACTCGCGGATCTCCGCGACGCGCACCGGCACGGTGTCGGTGTCGATGGCCTCGGGACGCTCACCCGAAAGCCCGAGCAGGACGGCTTTGTCACTGCCGTGGCCGAAGCCGGTCGCGCCGAGCGAGCCGAACAGCTCGGCCTGCACGCGCGCGGTCTTGCCGAGATCGTCGCCGAGACCGTCCACAAAGGTCAGTGCCGCACGCATCGGGCCGACGGTGTGGGAGCTCGACGGCCCGATGCCGATGGAAAACAGGTCGAAGACGCTGATCGCCATTGATCCGCCTCTCCTATCTCGCCAGCAGGGAGCTGGCCTCTTGCGCGGCCGGTCCCTGGTCGGCGAGGTGCTGCAGGTTTTCCGGCAGCTCTTCGCCACGGTAGCCCTTGGTCTGGGCGTAGAGCCGTCCCGCGCGGTACGACGACCGCACCAGCGGGCCGGCCATGACGCCCGCGAAGCCCATCGCCTCGGCGGCGTTCGAGTGCTCCACGAACTCCTCCGGCTTGACCCAGCGGTCCACCGGGTGGTGCCGCGGCGACGGCCGCAGGTACTGCGTGATGGTGAGGATCTCGCACCCGGCGTCGACCAGGTCCTGCATCGCCGGGGCGACCTCGTCCGGGGTCTCCCCCATGCCGAGGATCAGGTTGGACTTCGTGACCAGGCCGAACTCACGCGCCTTGGTGATGACCTCGAGCGACCGCGCGTAGCGGAAGCCGGGACGGATCCGCTTGAAGATCCGCGGCACCGTCTCGACGTTGTGCGCCAGCACCTCCGACCGCGAGCCGAACACCTCAGCCAGCTGCGCGGGGTCCGCGTTGAAGTCCGGGATCAGCAGCTCGACGCCGGTGCCCGGATTGAGCGAGTGGATCTGACGCACCGTCTCGGCGTACAGCCACGCCCCACCATCGGCGAGGTCGTCACGAGCCACGCCGGTGACCGTCGAGTACCGCAGCCCCATGGCCTGGACGGACTCCGCGACCTTCCGCGGCTCCGTCCGGTCCAGCTCAGCGGGCTTGCCCGTGTCGATCTGACAGAAATCACACCGGCGCGTGCACTGGTCACCACCGATGAGGAACGTGGCCTCCCGGTCTTCCCAGCACTCGTAGATGTTGGGACAGCCCGCTTCTTCGCAGACGGTGTGCAGACCTTCGCGGCGCACCAAGCCCTTCAGCTCGGTGAACTCCGGCCCCATCCGCACCCGCGTCTTGATCCACGGCGGCTTCTTCTCGATCGGCGTCTCGCTGTTGCGGACTTCCAGGCGCAGCAGCTTCCGGCCCTCGGGCGGAGCGCTCACCGGGACAGGTCCGCGTACAGCGGGTGCTTCTTGGCCAGGGTCTCGACGCGGTCGCGCAGCTTCGCGCGGAGGGCGTCGTCGAAGTCGGGCTTGAGGGCCTCGGCGATGACGTCGGCGACCTCGGTGAAGTCCTCGGCCTGGAAGCCGCGGGTGGCCAGCGCCGGGGTGCCGATCCGCAGGCCGGAGGTGATCATCGGCGGGCGCGGGTCGAACGGGACGGCGTTGCGGTTGACCGTGATGCCGACCTCGTGCAGCCGATCCTCGGCCTGCTGACCGTCCAGAGTGGACTGGACGAGGTCGACGAGCACCAGGTGGACGTCGGTGCCGCCGGTCAGCACGCGCACGCCGGCCGAAGCACAGTCCTCCTGCGACAGCCGCGACGCCAGGATGCGCGAGCCGTCCAGGGTGCGCTGCTGGCGCTCCTTGAACTCCTCGCTCGCGGCGATCTTCAGTGCGACGGCCTTGGCCGCGATGACGTGTTCGAGGGGCCCGCCCTGCTGGCCGGGGAACACCGCCGAGTTGATCTTCTTCGCCAGCTCCTGGCGGCACAGGATCAGCCCGCCACGGGGGCCGCCGAGGGTCTTGTGCGTGGTCGTGGTGACGATGTCGGCGTGCGGCACCGGCGACGGGTGCAGACCGGTCGCGACCAGCCCGGCGAAGTGCGCCATGTCGACCATCAGCTTGGCTTCCACCAGGTCCGCGATGCGGCGGAACTCGGCGAAGTCGAGCTGACGCGGGTACGCCGACCAGCCGGCGATGATCAGCTTCGGCTTGTGCTCGACGGCCAGGCGCTCGATCTCGGCCAGGTCGACGATGCCGGTCTCTTTGTCGACGTGGTAGGCGACGACGTTGTAGAGCTTGCCCGAGAAGTTGATCTTCATCCCGTGCGTCAGGTGGCCGCCGTGCGCCAGGTCGAGGCCGAGGATGGTGTCGCCGGGCTTGAGCACGGCGAACATCGCGGCGGCGTTGGCCTGCGCGCCCGAGTGCGGCTGCACGTTGGCGTGCTCGGCGCCGAACAGCGCCTTCGCGCGGTCGATGGCGAGCTGTTCGACGACGTCGACGTGCTCGCAGCCACCGTAGTAGCGGCGGCCGGGGTAGCCCTCGGCGTACTTGTTGGTCAGCACCGAACCCTGCGCCTCGAGCACGCCCACCGGGGCGAAGTTCTCGGAGGCGATCATCTCCAGGGTCGACTGCTGGCGGGTGAGCTCGTCGGCGACGGCCGCCGCGACCTCGGGGTCGACGTCGGCGAGGTGGGCGTCGAAGGTCGTCATCAGCTCTCCTGGGTGAGTGCGGCGTAGGCGGCGGCGTCGAGCAGCTCGGGCACGTCACCGGAGAGACGCACCTTGAGCAGCCAGCCTTCGGCGTACGGGTCCGAGTTGATCACCTCGGGGGTGTCCGACGTGGTGCCGTTGACCTCGACGACCTCGCCGGAGACCGGCGCGTACAGCTCGCTGACGGACTTGGTCGACTCGACCTCGCCGAACACCTCGCCCGAGGTGATGGTGGCGCCGACGTCGGGCAGCTGGACGAACACGATGTCGCCGAGCGACTCGGCGGCGAACGCGGTGATGCCCACGGTGGCGACGTCACCGTCGACGTTCAGCCACTCGTGTTCCTTGGTGTACTTCAGGTTCTCGGGGATGCTCACGGTGCAAGAGTCCTTTACGCGCGGGAGTAGAAGGGCAGGGCGACGACCTCGACGGGCTCGATCCTGCCCCGGATGTCGACGGAAAGTTCGGTGCCGGGCTCGGTGTACGCCCGATCGACGTACGCCATGGCGATCGGGTGACCCAGCGTGGGCGACAGCGCCCCACTGGTGACCTCGCCGATCTCGACCCCGTCGGCCAGCAGCTTGTAGCCGTGCCGCGGAGCTCGACGGCCCTGGCCCTTGAGCCCGACCCGTACACGCGGGACGTCCGCCTTGGACCGCTCTTCGAGGGCGGCGCGGCCGACGAAGTCACCCGGCTTCTCGAACTTGACGACCCGGCCGAGCCCGGCTTCGAACGGGCTCTGGCCGAGGGTGAGCTCGTTGCCGTACAACGGCATCCCGGCTTCGAGCCGCAGGGTGTCGCGGCAGGCCAGCCCGGCCGGGACCAGCCCGTGGGCCTCGCCCGCCTCGGACAGGATGCGCCAGACGGCCGGGGCCTCGTCGGCCGGGACGAACAGCTCGAAGCCGTCTTCGCCGGTGTAGCCGGTGCGGGCGAGCAGGACCTCGTGACCCTTCACGACCGCCGGCACGCTGGCGTAGTACTTCAGCGCGCCCAGGTCGGCGTCGGTGACGGCGCCGAGGATCTCCACGGCCTTCGGGCCCTGGACGGCGATCAGCGCGGTCGTCTCGGACCGGTCGTCGACGACGGCGTCGAAGCCCGCGACCCGCTCGGCCAGCGCGTCCGCGACGACCTTCGCGTTGCCGGCGTTGGCGACGACCAGGTAGTGCTCGTCGGCCAGGCGGTAGACGACCAGGTCGTCCAGCACGCCGCCGTCGGCGTCGCAGATCATCGTGTAGCGCGCCCGGCCCGGCTTGACCCCGGTGAGGTTGCCGACCAGCGCGAAGTCCAGGACGTCGGCGGCCTGCGGGCCGGTGACGTGGATTTCGGCCATGTGCGAGAGGTCGAACAGCCCGGCCGCCTCGCGGACGGCCTTGTGCTCGGCCAGCTCGCTGGCGTAGCGGACCGGCATGGACCAGCCGGCGAAGTCGGTGAACAGCGCACCCAGTCCTTTGTGGACTTCGTGCAGGCTGGTCTCTTTCGACGCTGTGGAGTTCAAGGGGGAGCTCAGCCTTCGTAAGCGTTGAGGGGCGGGCAGGAGCAGACCAGGTTGCGGTCACCGCGGGCGCCGTCGATGCGGCGGACCGGCGGCCAGTACTTGTTCTTGCGCGACACGCCCGCCGGGAACACGGCCAGCTCGCGGTCGTAGGCCTTGTCCCACTCGCCGACCAGCGTCTCGGCGGTGTGCGGGGCACCACGCAGGGGCGAGGACTCCGCGGTCCAGGTGCCCTTGGCGACCTCGTCGATCTCGCCGCGGATGGCGATCATCGCGGCGATGAACCGGTCGATCTCGCCCAGGTCCTCGGACTCGGTCGGCTCGACCATCAGCGTGCCGGCGACCGGGAACGACATGGTCGGCGCGTGGAAGCCGTAGTCGATGAGCCGCTTCGCGACGTCGTCGACCGTCACACCGGTCTCCTTGGTGATCTGGCGCAGGTCGAGGATGCACTCGTGCGCGACCAGGCCGTCCTGGCCCGTGTAGAGCACCGGGTAGTGCGGCGCCAGCCGCGAAGCGACGTAGTTCGCGGCCAGCACGGCGACCTTCGTCGCGGCGGTCAGGCCGGGCGCGCCCATCATCCGGACGTAGGCCCAGGAGATCGGCAGGATCGACGCCGAGCCGTACGGCGCGCCGCTGATCGGGCCGACGCCGGTCGCCGGGCCGGCCTGGTCCAGCAGCGGGTGGTTCGGCAGGAACGGCGCGAGGTGCGCGCGCACCGCGACCGGGCCGACGCCGGGGCCGCCACCGCCGTGCGGGATGCAGAAGGTCTTGTGCAGGTTCAGGTGGGAGACGTCGCCGCCGAACTCGCCCGGCTTGGCCAGGCCCAGCAGGGCGTTGAGGTTCGCGCCGTCGACGTACACCTGGCCGCCGCCGTCGTGCACGATCTTGGCCAGCTCGTCGATCGAGTGCTCGTACACGCCGTGCGTGGACGGGTAGGTGACCATGATCGCGGCGAGCGTGTCCCGGTGTGCGTCCACTTTGGACCGCAGGTCGGCCAGGTCGACGTTGCCCTCGTCGGTGCACTTGACGACGACCACGCGCATCCCGGCGAGCACCGCGGACGCGGCGTTGGTGCCGTGCGCCGACGACGGGATCAGGCAGACGTCGCGGGCGTCGTCGCCGTTGGAGCGGTGGTAGGCGCGGATCGCGAGGAGCCCGGCCAGCTCGCCCTGGCTGCCCGCGTTCGGCTGCAGCGACACCTGGTCGTAGCCGGTGACCTCGGCCAGCCACTCGGCCAGCTGCGCGACGAGGACGTGGTAGCCCTCGGCGTCCTCGGCCGGCGCGAACGGGTGGATGCCGGCGAACTCGCGCCAGCTGATCGGCTCCATCTCGGTGGTGGCGTTGAGCTTCATCGTGCAGGAGCCGAGCGGGATCATGCCGCGGTCGAGCGCGTAGTCCTGGTCGGACAGCCGGCGCAGGTAGCGCAGCATCGCCGTCTCGGAGCGGTGGCTGCCGAAGACCTCGTGACCCATGAAGCCGCTCTCGCGGGCCAGGCCGTTCGGCAGCGCGACGCCGTCCCGCGCGTCCTCTTCGACGCCGAAGGCCTTGAGGACCCTCGCGGTGATCGCGGGGGTGCTGACCTCGTCGAAGGCGACGCGGACGTGGTCGGCGTCGACGTGGCCGAGGTTGACGCCGGCCGCGCGGGCGGCGGCGTGGACGTCGGCGGCCTGACCCGGGACGTGCGCGACGACGGTGTCGAAGAAGGACTCGTGCACGACCTCGACGCCGGTCTTGCGCAGCGCGTCGGCGAAGCCCGCGGCCAGGCCGTGGACGCGCTGGGCGATCCGCTTGAGGCCGTCCGGGCCGTGGTAGACCGCGTACATCGCGGCGAGCACGGCCGGCAGGACCTGCGCGGTGCAGATGTTGGACGTCGCCTTCTCGCGGCGGATGTGCTGCTCACGGGTCTGCAGCGCGAGGCGGTAGGCCGGGTTGCCGTCGGCGTCGACCGAGACGCCGACCAGGCGCCCGGGCAGCGAGCGCTCGAGGCCGGCGCGGACCGCCATGAACCCGGCGTGCGGGCCGCCGTAGCCGAGCGGGACGCCGAAGCGCTGCGTCGACCCGGCGGCGACGTCGGCGCCGAACTCGCCGGGCGAGGTGATGAGCGTCAGCGAGAGGAGGTCGGCGGCGACGGTGAACAGCGCGCCCGCGGCCTTCGCCGACTCGGAGATCGCGTGGTAGAAACCGCGGCCGCGCAGCACACCGGACGCGCCGGGGTACTGGACGACGACCCCGAAGAAGTCCTCGGGCAGCCCGGTCAGCAGGTCGCGGACCTCGACCTCGATGCCCAGCGCCTCGACGCGGGTCCGCACGACGGCGATGGTCTGCGGCAGGCACTCGGCGTCGAGGACGACCTTGTTGGACTTCGACTTGGACGCGCGGCGCATCAGCGTGACGGCCTCGGCGACGGCGGTCGACTCGTCCAGCAGGGACGCGTTCGCGGTGGCCAGGCCGGTCAGGTCGGCGACCATCGTCTGGAAGTTGAGCAGCGCTTCGAGGCGGCCCTGGGAGATTTCCGGCTGGTACGGCGTGTAGGCCGTGTACCAGGCGGGGTTCTCGAGGACGTTGCGCCGGATCACGCCGGGGGTGACGGTGTCGGAGTAGCCGAGCCCGATCATCTGCGTCATCGGCCGGTTACGCGCGGCGAGCGCGCGCAGCTCCGCGGTGGCGTCCTCTTCGGACGCGGCGGGCGGCAGAACCAGGTCGCGAGTGACGCGGATCGCACTCGGCACGGCCGCTTCGAGCAGCGCGTCGAGGGATCCGTAGCCGCACTCGGCGAGCATCTTGGCGCGTTCGGCCTCGGAGGGGCCGATGTGGCGGGCGTCGAACTGCGTAGAGGTGATCGGGAGCTCCTCGGGCCGGGCACCGGGCACAACGGTGCGCTGGGAACTCCCCCTCTGTCATGGCACCTGAGAGTTTCACCGTGTCAGACACGGCTTTCACCTTGGGTGAGGCGCGGGTGCGCCTGCTTTCCAGAGTGGCCTCGCACGAAGCGGTAGCAGGTACCTGAGAGATTCCGGGGAGTTTGCTCCTTCGGTGCCCCACTGACTTCGTGAGGGCTCTCCCGCCTCGGCTCGACGGCCCGATCTGCAGTTATGGCGGCTACCGTACCTGCCGGGTTCGACCCCCGTCTACTTCACCCGGCCAACACCACACCGGTTCTCGAGCCCGCCTCGACCGGCGGCCCGCTTCGTGACCGCGCTGGCCAGCGCCGGCGGGCGGCGGACCCGGCCCGACGGCAGCACCAGCCGCTTCAACGGGCCGCCCAGCGGGACCGGCGGCAGGCCCGCGCCCAGCAGGACGTGCTCCACCACCTGCTCCGCGAGCCACGCCACCGAGTCGTTCAGCCGGTCCAGGGACGGCCGGTCGCCGTCGAAGACGTCCGTGTCGTCGAGGACCACCTCGAAGTACTCGCCCGGCAGCCGGGCGACCACCGCGTCGACGGCCGTCTCGATCGCCCGGGCACCTTCCGCCGGGTCGGCGAACCCCGCCTCGAGCAGCGGCTCGCGGTAGATCCGGGCGGCGCGGGCGCGCATCCGCGGGCCGTAGCGGACCACGACCGGGAGCCGTCCGGTCAGGTCCGGCACCTCGAGGCCGTGCAGCAGCATGATCGGCGGCACCGCGTGCACCAGCCGCGGCGCCGGCTCGGCCAGCTCGCGCGCGGTGATCCGCAGCCGGTCGGCCATCGCGTCCGGGAGGCCGAAGTAGCGGAAGTCGACGTTGCCGAACCCGAGGCCGTCCGCGACCAGCGACGCGAGCAGCTCGCCGTAGCCCCAGATCGGCGACAGCACCACGACCGGTGGCGCCGTCACGAACGGCGGCGACGGCGAAGGCGGCCGGGACGCCTCCTGCTCGGGCACCTGGATCACCAGCCGTGGCGGGTCGTCCCAGTCGTGCGGCTCGGCGACCCGCCAGTACAGCCCGAGCGGCTGCCAGAGCCCGCCGAGGATCTCGTGCTCGATGATCCGCCGCGCCTCGGCGGCGGAGTGCGGGAAGTCCCGGGGCGGCACGATCCCGACGTAGTGGTGGTAGGTGACGCGGATCTCGTCGCCGCGGGTCGCCGAGCGGATCCGCATCTCCCAGTCGATCGGCGACGCGGCGATCGCGTTCGCCACCTGCGTGCCAGGCGAGGAGTAGACGAGCGCGGTGGCCTGCCGCAGGAAGTCCCCGGCCCGCTCGATGCCTTCCCGCAGCGACTTCGCGGCCTGCGCGACGTGCACCGGCGTGGCCAGCGACTCGGGCAGGACGCCCGCGACGCGCAGCAGCTCGGCCTCGCCGAGCCCGGTGACCTCGGCGAGCTGCGCCCAGTGGTCGAAGACGGTCACCTTCGGCGCGTGCCGGTGCTCGACCCAGCTGCGCAGGGTGGACGTCGGGACGCCGATCCGCCGCGCGGCCTCGTCGAAGGAGAGCCCCCGGGCCCGGATCCCGGCCCGGACCGCTTCCGCCCACTCGTCGGCGCGCCAGTGCGTCACCTCACAAAGCTAACGAAACCCGCTAGCTTTGCGCGGGGACAAACCGCCTGCACCACGTCGACGCTGGTGAGCATGACCACCACGATCGTCACACTGACCCTGATCGTCGGCGTGCTCACCTTCGCCGCCGGCGCCTTCCTCGCCGCCGAGGTCGCCACCCGGATCCTGCGGCGGCGCGAACGGGAGATCTCCGAGGAGCGCAAGAAGCTCAACGCCGCGTGGAAGTACCTGCGGGAAGTCTACGGCGTCAAGAAACCGACGCGCCGTTAGATCGGGGTGACGTACGCGCCGGAGATGCCGCCGTCCACCAGGAACTGGGACGCTGTGATGAAGCTGGCGTCGTCGCTGGCCAGGAACGCGACGGCCGCCGCGATCTCGTCGGGCTCGGCGAACCGGCCGACCGGGACGTGGACCAGGCGCCGCGCCGCGCGTTCCGGGTCTTTCGCGAACAGCTCCTTGAGCAGCGGCGTGTTCACCGGCCCCGGGCACAGCGCGTTGACGCGGATGTTCTCCCGCGCGAACTGCACGCCGAGCTCGCGGCTCATCGCGAGCACGCCGCCCTTCGACGCGGTGTAGGAGATCTGCGACGTCGCCGCGCCCATCACCGCCACGAACGACGCGGTGTTGACGATCGAGCCCTTGCCCTGGCGCTGCATGTAGGGCAGGACTTCCTTGCAGCACAGGTAGACCGACGTCAGGTTGACGCGCTGGACCCGCTCCCAGGCCTCGATCCCGGTGGTCAGGATCGAGTCGTCCTCGGGCGGCGAGATGCCGGCGTTGTTGAACGCGACGTCGATCGAGCCGAACTGCTCGGCCGTGGTCCGGTAGAGGGCGGCCACCTGCTCGGCGTCGGTGACGTCGGCCTGCACGAACACGCCGTCGACCTCGTCGGCGGCGGCTTTGCCGGATTCCGGCGTCAGGTCGGCGATGACGACCTTCGCGCCTTCGCTCGCCAGACGGCGGGCCGAGGCGAGGCCGATGCCGCTCGCCCCGCCCGTGATCACCGCGACGCGGCCTTCGAAACGCTGGACCATTACTCCTCCGTGCTGATGAAAACGTTCTTGGTCTCGGTGAACGCCGTCGGGGCGTCGGGGCCCAGCTCGCGGCCGAGGCCGGATTGCTTGAAGCCGCCGAAGGGCGTCCAGTAGCGCACCGACGAGTGCGAGTTGACCGACAGGTTGCCGGCCTCGACGGCGCGCGCCACGCGGAACGCGCGGCCGGTGTCGCGGGTCCAGATCGACCCGGACAGGCCGTACTCGGTGGTGTTGGCCTGCCGCACCGCGTCCGCTTCGTCGGTGAACGGCACGACGGCCACGACCGGGCCGAAGACCTCGTCGGCCGCGGCCGGGTACCGCAGGTCCGGCGGGGTCAGGACGGTCGGCGGGAACCAGAAGCCGGGCCCTGCGGGCGCGGTACCGCGGAACGCGACGGGCGCGTCGTCCGGCACGTACGAGGCGACCTTCTCCCGGTGCGCCGCGGAGATCAGCGGCCCCATCTCGGTCTTCTCCTCGGCGGGATCGCCGACGACGACGCCGCGGACGGCGGGTTCCAGCAGCTCCATGAACCGGTCGTAGACGCTCGCCTGCACCAGGATCAGGGACCGGGCGCAGCAGTCCTGGCCGGCGTTGTCGAAGACGCCGTAGGGCGCGGTCGCCGCGGCTTTCTCCAGGTCGGCGTCGGCGAAGACGACGTTCGCGTTCTTGCCGCCCAGCTCCAGCGTCACGCGCTTCACCCGCGCCGCGCAGCCGGCCATGATCTGCTTGCCGACTTCGGTGGAGCCGGTGAAGACGACCTTGCGTACCGCAGGGTGGTCGACGAACCGTTGTCCGACAACGGATCCCTTGCCGGGCAGCACCTGGAAGACGTCTTCCGGGATGCCGGCCTCGCGCGCCAGCTCGCCGAGCCGGATCGCGGTGAGCGGGGTCAGTTCGGCGGGCTTGAGCACGACGGTGTTGCCGGCGGCGAGCGCGGGCGCGAACCCCCAGCCGGCGATCGGCATCGGGAAGTTCCACGGCACGATCACGCCGACCACGCCGAGCGGCTCGTGGAAGGTGACGTTGACCCCGCCCGGCACCGGGATCTGCTGCCCGATCAGGCGTTCCGGCGCGGCGGAGTAGTAGTTGAGCACGTCGCGGACGTTGCCCGCCTCCCAGCGCGCGTTGCCGATGGTGTGCCCGGAGTTCTCGACCTCCAGCCGCGCGAGGTGCTCGATGTCGGCCTCGACGGCGTCGGCGAAGCGGCGCAGCAGCCGCGCGCGGTCGCCGGGGGCGACGTCGCGCCAGGCCGGGAACGCCGCCTGGGCACCGGCGATCGCCGCGTCGGTCTCGTCGGCGCTGGTCAGCGCGACCGACCGCACCACCTGTTCGGTGGCGGGGTTGATCACCTCGAAGCTGGTCATGCCCTCTCCTTGCTTGCCTCGACCAGGGCCTGGAACAGCCGGACGTCGTCGGTGTGCTGCTCGGGGTGCCATTGGACGCCGAGCAAGAAGTCCTCACCCGGCGCCTCGGCGGCTTCGATGGTGCCGTCGGCGGACCAGCCGACCGGGTCGAGGCCGTCGCCGAGCCGGTCGATCGCCTGGTGGTGGTAGCACAGGGTCTTGGTCTCCGGCCCCAGGATCTTCGCGGCGCGGCTGCCGTCGGCCAGCGTGACGACGCCCTGGCCGAACGTCGCCGGCGCGGGCTGGTGCTCGGTGGATTCCCGCGCCTCGGGCAGGTGCTGGACCAGGGTGCCGCCGAGGGCGACGCTGATCACCTGCAGGCCACGGCACACGCCGAGCACCGGCTTCCCCGCCTTTCGGGCGGCTTCGAACAGGCCGAACTCGAACGCGTCGCGCTGCGGGCGGACGTAGGTCGTGGGGTGCCGCTCCTGGCCGTAGCGCTGCGGCTCGACGTCGGCGCCGCCGGTCAGCACCAGGCCGTCCACTGTGGACATCAGCCGATCGTACGCGTCACTCATCGGGGGCAGCAGCACCGGGATGCCGCCCGCGGCGACGACGCACTCGACGTAGACGCGGTGCAGCAGCGCGACTTCCGTCTCCCACACGAGGAACTTCGCGGGCTCGAGGTAGGTGGTCAGCCCGATGACGGGTTTAGAGGCGCTCGAAGCCACGAACCCGCTCCCAGTCGGTGACGGCGGCGTTGTACGCGTCCACCTCGATCTTCGCCGCGTTCAGGTAGTGCTCGACGACGTCCTCGCCGAAGGCCGCGCGGGCCAGCTCGCTGCCCGCGAGCGCGGCGGCGGCTTCGGGCAGGGTGGTCGGCACCGTGTCGCGGCCGGAGTTGTAGGCGTTGCCGGTGAAGGGTTCTTCCAGCTCCAGCTCGTTCTCGATGCCGTGCAGACCGGCCGCGACCAGCGCGGCGACGGCGAGGTACGGGTTGACGTCCCCGCCCGGCACGCGGTTCTCGACGCGCAGCGACTCGCCGTGTCCGACGACGCGCAGCGCGCAGGTGCGGTTGTCGGTGCCCCAGGCGATGGCCGTCGGCGCGAAGCTGCCGGGCACGAACCGCTTGTAGGAGTTGATGTTCGGCGCCAGGAAGTAGGTCAGCTCGTGCAGCGCGGCCAGCTGGCCGGCCAGGAAGTGCTCCATCAGCTTCGAGAAGCCGTGCTCGCGGTCCCCGGCCAGCACCGCGCCGCCTTCGGTGGCGCGCAGGCTGATGTGGATGTGGCAGGAGTTGCCTTCGCGCTCGTTGTACTTCGCCATGAAGGTGAGGCTCTTGCCCTCCTGCGCGGCGATCTCCTTGGCGCCGTTCTTGTAGACGCTGTGGTTGTCGCAGGTGGCGAGCGCGTCGGTGAAACGGAAGGCGATCTCCTGCTGGCCGGGGTTGCACTCGCCCTTGGCGGACTCGGGGTAGAGCCCGGCGCCGGCCATGTCGTTGCGGATGCGGCGCAGCAGCGGCTCGAGGCGCGCGGTGCCGAGCATCGAGTAGTCGACGTTGTACTGGTTGGCCGGCTTGAGACCGTGGTAGCGCTTGTCCCAGGCGGCCTCGTAGGTGTCGTCGAAGACGATGAACTCGAGTTCGGTCCCGACGAAGGCGCCGAGCCCGCGCTCGGCGAGCCGCTCGAGCTGGCGGCGCAGGATCTGGCGCGGCGAGACCGACACCGGCCCGCCCTGCACGCGCTCGACGTCGGCCAGCACCAGCGCGGTGCCCTCCTGCCACGGCACCAGCCGCAGGGTTTCGAAGTCGGGCCGCAGCACGAAGTCGCCGTAGCCGCTGTCCCACGACGAGAGCGCGTAGCCGTCGACGGTGTTCATGTCGACGTCCACGGCGAGCAGGTAGTTGCAGGCCTCGGTGGCGTGCCCGACGACCTCGTCGAGGAAGTATTCGGCCGCGCAGCGCTTGCCCTGGAGCCTGCCCTGCATGTCCGTGATCGCGACGAGCACGGTGTCGATCGTGCCCGCCTCGACGAGCTCCCGGAGTTCGTCGAGGGTGAGCATGCCTCGCCTGCGTGCCATCAGCTACCCCAAAGGTTTGATGCGAATCCTTTGCCGGTCCTTCTTACCCTGGTGGCGCGCGACGGGTCAACCCTCGAAAAGGTATTTTCTTGACCCATTGCAGTGACGTTCGCGCGCCGTGGTGGAATGTCCGGGATGCCCGGCTGAGAAGAGTCTGTGAATCCCGTCCGACCGGGAGGAATCCGGGGTACTCCCACGTTGTACGGGGCAAGAGAGGTGAGATCGATGACCACAGCATTCACGCAGAGCACGATCGGGCAACAGCAACAGGCCCGGCCTCAGCTGCCGACCCTGCCCACGGGCTGGCCGATCGGTTCGTACGAGTCCTACGAGCAGGCACAGCGCGCGGTCGACCACCTCGCGGGCACGGACTTCCCGGTCACCGACGTCACGATCGTGGGTGTCGAACCGCTGCTCGTCGAGCGGATCGCGGGCAAGATGTCGTGGAGCAAGGTCCTGGGCAGCGCGGCGATGTCCGGCGCGATGTTCGGCCTGTTCCTCGGCCTGGTGCTGAGCCTGCTCAACCCGGGCGCCGGCCTGGTCCCGATCGCGATCGGCCTGATCGCCGGCCTGGGGTTCAACCTGCTGTTCGGCGCTCTGGGCTACGCGACGAACCGCAACAAGCGCGGGTTCATCTCCCAGAGCCAGCTGGTCGCCCGCAGGTACGACGTCCTGTCCCAGCCTCGCAACGCGGAGAAGGGACGTGCGCTGCTGGCCGACCTGGCCGCGCGAAGCGCGTTCGGCCACTGACGGGTTTCCTTCGAAGGCCACTTCCCCGCTCGGGAGGTGGCCTTCGGCGTCCCCTCGGCAGGTGACCTTCGGCGCGTCCCCGGGGTCGCTCCCGCCCGGAACTGTCGGTGTCCGCCGGTAACGTGGGAATTCAGGGGGTGCTCGATCAGCTCACCCGTCCCCCACCTGCGCGCCGGCGCCGACCGGTGCCGCGTTCGACCGTTCGCACCCCGTTGAACGGCTGCCGAGCACGGCGGCGGGCTCGCGCCGACGGTGGATTCCGGCCCCCAGCGGCGGGGCGGTCATCGGCTCCGCGGGTCGTGCGCGCTCGCCCAGCGACTTCCGGCCCCAAACGGCGGCACGCCCATCAGCTCCGCGGTCCGCAGGTTATCCGCGCTCGCCCAGCGACTCCAGCCCCAGGCCGCGAGCACGCGCCAACGGCGACTTCCGGACGCAAACGGCACCGAACCGCCGGGACCCGACCGCGGCCACCCGGGACTGTCGGTGCCCGCCGGTAGCGTGGAAACGGGGGCTGCTCAGGTGCCCGACGAGACCGTCGGGGTGCCGGGGACGTCCTCCGGGTCCGGCAGGTCCGCCGGGCGGCCCGAGCGCAGCAGGTCACCCCAGCGGGAACGGTCGTGGTGCGCCGCCGGGGTCGTCGTCAGGAACTCGCGCAGGATCTCCAGGAACCGCTTCGGGTCGGAGCGGTGCGGGAAGTGCCCGGCGCCCTCGAACAGCACCAGCTTGCTGCCCGGCATCGCCTGGTGGGCGCGCAGCGCGTGGCCGCTCGGCACGACGACGTCGTCCGTGCCCCACACCAGCAGCGTCGGGATGCCCTCGGTCAGGTAGCACCGGTCGAGCATGTTGACGACCTGGCCGCGCCAGTCGACGACCGAGCGGAGTGTCCGCAGGAACGCCGTGCGGCTGCTCGGCTGGAGCAGGCGGACGTAGCGCGTCAGCACGTAGTCGAGGTCCGGGCCGAGCCCGAGACCCTCGGAAATCCGCAGCAGCTCGGCGAACCCGCGCATCGCGGCCAGCGCCGGCTTGGTCCCCAGCAACGGCATCACCAGGCCCGCGCCGGGCGCCGCCGCCAGGCGCAGCAGCGGGTGGACGCTCGCGCCGACCCCGCCCGAGCCCACCAGCACCAGCCGCTCGCAGCGCTCCGGGAACTGGTACGCGAACTGCATCGCGACGCCGCCGCCGAGCGAGTGCCCGACCACCGTCACGCGGTCGATGTCCAAAGTCGTCAGCAGGTCCCGCATGCCGCACGCGTAGGCGGCGACCGAGTAGTCCGCGCGCGGCTTGGCCGACGCGCCGTGGCCGAGCAGGTCCGGCGCGATCACCGTGTAGTCGCCGGACAGCGAGGCCAGCAGGTCCAGCCAGGTCGACGAGTCGTCGCCGATGCCGTGCAGGAACAGCAGGGCCGGCCCGCGCCCGGCCATCCGGTAGGCACGCTCGTACCCGTGGACCACCCGTATCCGTGGGGCGAAGGTGTCCGCCCCGATCCCCGTGAGTGCCGGCACCCACCCAGATCACCACACCCGCGTTCGCGGCACGTTTCGGGCAGGTTCGGATCGGGTGAACGCCAGGAGCGGCCCCGACCTCCGCTCCTGGCGTCCGCTCCCCCTACCTCGTCGGCGTCGTCGTGGGTGGCGCCGTGGGCGCCGACGTCGACGAAGGAGCACTGGGTGAAGGTGGCGTCGTAGGCGACGCCGTGGATGGCGTCGTCACCTTCGGGATCGCCGCGCTGAACGGCACGTTCGGGTCTTCGCGGCAGGCGGAGCGGTAACCGTTGTAGCCGTCGAAGTTGCCTTGGTCGTCGGTGACGCCCAGCTGGATCCGCGGCCGCGGGAACCGGTTGTCCGACCCGATCTTCTCCTTGGTGCCGGACGAGCGCTCGCAGCCGTAGCGGGTCACCGTGATCGGCCGGCCCTCCTCGTCGTAGAGGTAGACCTCCGTCAGCGGTTTGCCCTCGGCGTCGAAGGCGTAGACGTTGCCGACCGACTGTCCGCCGTAGGTCAGCTGGTCGTTGCCGTACTGGTCGGACGACGACTGGTAGTACGGCGACGCGCTCTGGTAGGCGTTGCGGTTCGAAATGAGGTCGACCGCGGCACCGAACCCGCCCAGCGCCCCGCCGATGACGAACGCCGAAACCGGCACGGCCACCCACAGGAGCCGCCGGTCGGTGCGCAACCGCGGCCCGGCCCACACCGCCGCGACGCCCGCGACGAGCAGGAACGGCAGCAGCAGCACGGCTTGCCGGTGCCGGAGCATGAGCAGCACCCCGAACGTGAGCAGCGCGAGGGCGCACAGCACCCACCACGCGGGCCTCAGCGAACCGAGGTAGCGCAGCGCCTTACCGCCTTCCTCCTGCTCGCGGAGCCGGCCCAGCGACGTGCGCAGCCGTGCCATTTCCGGCAGCGCCAGCACCGGCTCGACGCCTCCGCGCAGCAGGAGCGCCAGGCTGATCAGGAACACCGGCGCGGGCAGCACGATGGCGATCAGCGCGTCGGGCTCGACGTTGATGGCGGCGGCGAAGGCGATCAGCGTGAGCGCCGCCGCGCTGATCATCAAGCCCCACAACGCGATCCGCGGCTTCAGCAGGCTCGGCGACGCCGGCGCCGCGGCCGGCACCGTGGCCGCCCCCTCCGACGGCGGCGGGTACCCACCGGACGCCCGCAGCTCGGCGGCGTAACTCTCGGGCGTGCCGAGGCGTTCGATGAGGGCCTCGACGCGCGCGCCCTCCCCCAGGTCGGCCTCCAGCTCCGCCAGGTGCGGGCGGACGTCTTCGAGGATTTCTTCGATCTCGCTCGCGGGCAGGTCGGCGAGCGCGGTCCGGACCCGCGCCAGATACACCCGCACGGCGGTCGGCTTGTCGCTCATGCTGCCTCTCCCAAAAGCACGTTCATCGTCGAAGCGAAGCTGTGCCAGGTCTTGCCCGACTCCGCCAGGCGGAGTCGGCCCGGCTCGTTCAGGCTGTAGTACTTGCGGTGCGGCCCCTCTTCACTGGGCACCACGTACGAGGTGAGCAGGCCGGCCTTGTAGAGCCTGCGCAACGTCCCGTACACCGACGCGTCCCCCACCTCTTCGAGGCCCGACGCCCTGAGTCTTCGCAGGACGTCGTACCCGTAACCGTCTTCCTCGCGGAGCACCGCGAGGACGGCGAGGTCAAGCACACCCTTGAGCAGCTGACTGATCTCCACTGCACCCTCCAGTCGTACGCTTAGGAAGGTACCACGCATTGCGCAGTAGTGTGCACGGCGGAGGGGCGTCGCGAGGTCAACCGGGGTCGACCGGCCGCTCGAAGAAGGACTCCAGCACGACGATCGTCTGCGTCCCGGTGACGCCGTCGATCGTGAACAGCCGCCGCAGCGCCGCCTGCAGTTCCTCGGTCGACGCCGTCCGCACCTTCACCAGCAGCGACGCCGGACCCGCGACGACGTGCGCCTCGATGACCTCAGGCAGCGCTTCGAGGGCGGCCTTCACCGAGCTGTCCCCCATCCAGGCGTTGGCTTCGACGAGGACGAACGCCGCGACCCCGCGGCCGACCGTGGCCGGTTCGACCTCCACGGTGGTCCGCCGGATCACGCCTTGTTCGCGCAGCTTGCGCACGCGCTCGTGGGCCGCGCCGGCCGAGAGCCCGACCGCGCGGCCGAGCGCGGTGTACACCTGAGCCGCGTCCCGCTGGAGTTCCGCCAGCAATTTCCGATCCACGTCATCCACCTCTTGACCATACCAGGTTCGGTGTACCATGATCGAGGCAGGATGAGATTCGGACACGGGAGGTGAGAGATGGATCTGGTCAAGGCGGACTTCCAGGTGCTCGACGAGCGGTTCGCCCGCGTCAACGGCGACGAGTGGATGCAGCGCCTGCACACCGGCTGCCGCTGGACCGAGGGACCGGCGTACTTCCCGGCCGGGCGCTACCTGGTGTTCAGCGACATCCCGAACGACCGCACACTGCGCTGGGACGAGACGACCGGCCAGGTCGGCGTCTTCCGGCAGCCTTCGGGCTACGCGAACGGGCACACGGTCGACCGGCAAGGCAGGCTGATCAGCTGCGAGCAAGGTCCCCGGCGGGTGACACGCACCGAGCACGACGGGTCGGTCACCGTGCTCGCGTCACACTTTCAGGGGAAGAAGCTGAACAGCCCCAACGACGTCGTCGAGCACTCCGACGGCTCGATCTGGTTCACCGACCCGAGTTACGGCATCGACAGCGACTACGAGGGCTACCGCGCGGAGAGCGAGATCGGCGCGTGCCACGTGTACCGCGTCGACCCGGCGGACGGCGAGGTGCGCATCGTCGCCGACGACTTCTCCCGGCCGAACGGGCTCGCCTTCTCGGCCGACGAGTCGCTGCTGCACATCGCCGACACGCGCCAGGAACCCAGCCACATCAGGGTGTTCGACGTCCGCGCCGACGGCACGTTGACGGGCGGCGGGATCTTCGGAACCTGCGACAGCGGCGGCTTCGACGGCGTACGGGTCGACAGCGAGGGCAACGTCTGGGCGGCGGCGCACGACGGCCTGCACTGCTTCGCCCCGGACGGCACCCGCATCGGCAAGCTCCGGATGCCGGAGGTCTGCTCGAACTTCACGTTCGGCGGCGAGAGGAGGAACGAACTGTTCATCACCGCGTCGAGCTCGCTGTACACGCTGCGGGTGACGGTGAACGGCGCCCGCTACCCCTGAGCCACGGCGGGCCGGGCGCGGCGCCGAACCCGGTTCCCGGGACCGGTTCGGCTTGGGCCGGCAGGCGGCAAGCCCGCTGGGCGCGGCTGTCCCGGCTCGGCGGCGGGCGGCGTGGCTGGGGCCGGGCAGGCGAACGCTCCGGTTCGGAGTCGGGTCGGCAGCACCCCATGACCAGGACCGAAGCCGACACCCGCGGCCGAGTGCACGGCCTGGACCTCGTTCGGCGGCACCCGTCGCTGGGGCCGAGTCGACACCGCGCGTGGCGGGTCAGTTGAGCGCGGCTGACCGAACCTGGTTCAGCGGAGACTGGCGTGGCTGGAGCCGACAGGAGGCGGGTCGGCTGAGCGGCGCGGTCCGGACCGGATTCGGTCGGAACCGGCGACCGGAGCCGCCTGGCGACAGGCAGCGGAACAGCTCAGCACCGCGACCCGAACCTTGTTCGATGTGAACCGGCGACCGGAGCCAGCGAGCGACACGTGGCGGGGTCGGCCGGGCACCGCAGCCCGAACCGGGTTCGGTCGGAACCAGCGACGGGAGCCAGCGGGCGACAGGCGATAGGTCAGCCGAGCACCTCGGTCCGAACCTGGTCCGGACAGAACCCGCGACCGGAGCCAGCGAGCGACACGAGGCGGAGTCAACTGAGCACCGCGACCCGAACTTGGTCCGGTCGGAACCCACGACCGGAGCCAGCGGACGACAAGCGGCAGGACAGCTGAGTGCCGCTGTCCGAACGTGGTTCGGCTGGAACCGGCAAGTCGAGCCAGCTGGCGACACGTGGCGGGTCAGCTGAGCACCGCGACCCGAAGCGGGTTCGGTCGGAACCCGCGACTGGAACCAGCGAGCGGCGGGGTCAGCTGAGTGCTCTCCGGACCTCGTTCAGCAGGGCGTTGCGGCGCCAAGCTCGGCTTACCCGGACCAGCCAGGCCGCCTCGGCTTGGACGTCCGCGTCCGCGTCGGCGATGTGCTTCGGCTCCTCGTCGGCCGGGGCGAACTTGCGGCCGGTGCGCTCCGCCTCGATCGCCGCCGCCAGGGTGACCGCTTCCACCGTTGCCGCGACGTCGGCTTCGGGGACTCCCGCGCGGCGGGCTTCCTCCTCCGCGCGGGCCGGGAGCTGCGGGTCGAAGTGGGCGCGCAGGGCCAGGTGACCGTCGCGGATTTCGATCACCCTGCGGTACAGCGCGAACTCGGGGCCGCTCGTCAGCTCGTGGCCGGGGTTGAGCGCGATGCCCGGGACGGCCGCGTGCAAGGCCGTCCACAGGGGCTCGATGCGGCGGTACGCCCGGTACGCGCGCACCCGGCCGAGCACCGACGACACCGCCGGCGACCACGCGCTCAGCGTCGCCCCGGCGGTGAGGAAGCTGACCGTCGTCGCCGCGAGGACCGAGGACAGCACGTCCTCGCGGGCGCCGATCCGTGCGGTCCGGAGCAGCTGGCGGACGTCGTCGACGTCCCAGAACGTCCAGGCGAACGCGGCGCCCACCCCGACCACCAGCAGCCAGAGCCCGGCACGCAGCGGGCCCGGCTCCGCGTGCCACGCGCTGCGGACGAACACCGTGATCAGCAGGCCGAGGCTGATCAGGCCGTAGGCCAGGAACACGCCCTGGTTGGCGAGCGCGAACGGCAGACCGGCTTTGGAAACGACCATGTCGTCGCCGTCGCGTTCCGGCCCGGACAGCGCGTAACACACCGCGAGCAGCACCATCGCCGCGCCGGTGAACAGCGCGTGCGGGGCGAGCCGGGCGCCTTCGCCGCGCCACACCGACTGGCTGAAGGCGACCGCGAAGCCGATCGCGGCGAACTTCAGCTCGTCACCCGCCAGTGGCGCGACCCAGTCGAACACCGGGCCCTGGCCGACGAGGGCCTCCATCGCCGGGGTCAGCACGACGATCCCGGCGGCGATGCAGATGCCGAACCCGGCGAGGAACCACATGGTGCGCACCGGCTGGCTGCGGCGCGCCTCGACGAGCTTGTACCCGAACCCGGCGAATCCCACCAGGCACAGGTGATAGGCCAGGGTCTCGATCACGGCGTACGGCGGGGGCCGAACAGCGAATCGAAGCGTCGCACGCCGTCCGGGACGTCGGCCGCCGGTTCGCGCGGCTCTTCGGGCCGCACGACGCGCTGGGCGAGCAACGTCGCGACCAGTTCCGCCTCGCGCTCCTCGACCTCGGTGTAGGTGGTGCGGCCCAGGACCCGCCGGACCAGCTCGGGCGAGAGGTTCGGCATCAGCTGCCGGCCCGCGGCGGCGTCGATGGCCGCGCCGTCGGCGCCGGCGCCGGAACCCGTGTGCCCGCACAGCAGGTGCCCGACCTCGTGCAGCAGGATGTGCCGCCGGTGCAGGGCGGTCGTGGTGGTTGGGTAGAGGATGTAGTCGGCGCGTTCGGTGCTCATCAGCAGCCCGCACGGCGCGCCTTCGGGGGCGCTGACCGGCATCAGCTCGATCGGGCGTCCGCGCACGGCGGCCAAGCCGGCGACGAAGGCCTCGGCATCGAACGGCTCGGGAAGGTTGACGGCGTCGGCGACCTCACGGGCCCGCCGCCACAACGCGCGGCCCGGTCTCCGCGCGGAGCGCCGAGATGGTCGTTCCGCCACGTCAGCTCTCCTCGCATCACGCCGCCACGGCCGGATTCGTCCCGTCGGGCGATGGCGAGCCCGCTCCAGAATCCGGTTTTCGTCCGCACCGCCATGCCGACCCCGCGAACCTACCGCGACAACGGGTGCCTCGGGGCCACCACGTCAGTTCTCACCTCACCGCGAGACCCGAAGTGTGCCCGGGCGGGGGTGATGCCGCGTCGACTTTCTTCCATCTCGACGCGCGAGTGGCCTCGCTGCACGGGTGGCGACGCGTCACGACCGCCTCACGGCACCCGAAGTGCGCCCGGCGGCTCGTTCCCAAGGCGACGCCGAAGTGTGGTCTCGCGGCCTCGCGGGCGGGTCAGCTGTCTTTCTTCGGGCCGCGGCTTGCTTCCCGGCGGGCGATCGCGTCGATCATGTCGCTGATCGTGTCCAGGCCGTCGGCGGACAGTGTCACCGCTCGCAGGGCCAGGTCACGGACACCGGCGTCGCGCAGGGCGCCCAGCAAAGCCAGCTCGTCGGCGATCTTGCGGCTCTGCTCGTCGTCGAAGAAGTATGCCGGGGGGACGCCGAAGAACTGGGCCAGTGCTTCCAGGTGGCGCTTGGTCGGGTTGGTGCGCCGGCCGGTGCGCAGCTGCCACAGGTAGGTCGTCGAGAAGCTCTCGCCCGTGGCCTCGCGGCAAGCCGTCGCGACCTCCTCGTTGCTGTACGGCTCCCGATCGGGCCTGCGGACCACGTGGAACAGCTGGTCGACCTTGTCGGCCAGCGTCGACTTGCCGGGCTCCTTGACCACGTTGCACTCCCTCAGCTACCAGGCGTATTCATCCTAGCTGAAAGGCGAACACCTTTTATCAACGCGAGTTCGCCCTCGGCCGGGGCTGGCACCGCGGGCACGAGAACGACGACCGGTTCATGAACGGCTCCCGCCGGATCGGCGAGCCGCAGCGGTGGCACGGCAGGCCCTCCTGGCCGTACGCGTCGAGCGAACGGTCGAAGTAACCCGACTGCCCGTTGACGTTGACGTACAGCGCGTCGAACGAGGTGCCGCCCTGGCCCAGCGCCGCGTTCATCACGTCCGACGCCGCGGACAGCAGTTCTCGGCACTTCGCGACGGTGAGCTTCTCCGTCTGCCGCGCCCAGTGCAGCTTCGCGCGCCACAGCGCTTCGTCGGCGTAGATGTTGCCGATGCCCGAAACCAGGGTCTGGTCGAGCAGGGCGCGCTTGATCTCGGTGCGGCGGGAGCGCAGGGCCTTGACGGCCGTGTCGAGGTCGAACGCCGGGTCCATCGGGTCGCGCGCGATGTGCGCGATCGTGCCGGGCAGCAGCACGCGCTCGCCGATGTCGGTCAGGTCGTCGAGCACCAGGCCGCCGAAGGTGCGCTGGTCGACGAAACGCAGCTCCGGCCCGTCGTCGTCGAAGCGCAGCCGGACGCGCAGGTGCTTCTCGTCCGGCGCGTCTTCGGGCTGGACGAGCATCTGCCCGCTCATCCCGAGGTGGGCGACGACGGCTTCCTTGTCGGACAGCTCCAGCCACAGGTACTTGCCCCGCCGCCGCGCGGCTTCGACGCGGACGCCTTTGAGCCGCCGGGTGAAGTCGTCCGCACCCGGCACGTGCCGGCGGATCGCCCGCGGGTGCAGGACCTCGGCCTCGCGCACGGTCCGGCCGGCGACGTGCGCTTGCAGGCCCACGCGGACGACTTCGACCTCGGGGAGTTCGGGCATGACGTCATTGTGCCCGGGGGGTACGACAGTTTTCGCGGGGGCGGTGCGGAGACAAAGAAAATCCGCCTGTCTCCCGGAGGATTCGTGGCGGACGCCACGAACGCCTCTGGGCTACAGGCGGATCGTTCCGGTCGGGGACGCGAACTTCAGGCGTCCTCGCCAGTGTCCTTCTTCTCGGCCTCGAGTTCGGCGGACAGCGAGCGCCAAGCCGTCTCGGCGGCCTTCTGCTCGGCTTCCTTCTTCGTCGAACCCGAACCCGTGCCGAGGGGACGGCCGCCGACGAGGACGGTGGCCGTGAACTCCTTGCGGTGGTCCGGGCCCGTGTCCTCGACGCGGTACTCGGGCACACCGAGACCGGCCGACGCCGTCAGCTCCTGCAGGCTGGTCTTCCAGTCGAGACCGGCACCGCGCAGCGGAGCTTCGGCGAGCAGCCCGTCGAAGAGGTGGTGCACGAGCTTGCGGGCGATCTCGATGCCGTGCGCGAGGTAGACGGCACCGATCACCGCCTCCAGGCCATCGGCGAGAATGCTCGCCTTGTCCCGGCCGCCGGTGAGCTCTTCGCCCTTGCCCAGCAACAGGTGCGCCCCGAGCCCGCCCTCGCCCAGCCCGCGCGCGACCCGGGCCAGCGCGTGCATGTTGACGACGCTGGCACGGAGCTTCGCGAGCTGACCTTCGGGCAGGTCGGGGTGTGTGTTGTACAGGTGATCGGTGACGACCAGGCCGAGCACGGCGTCACCGAGGAACTCCAGCCGCTCGTTCGGCGGCAGGCCCCCGTTTTCGTACGCGTACGAACGGTGGGTCAGCGACAGAACGAGTAACTCGGGGCCGAGTGTGACCCCGAGCGCTTCGAGCAACGCCGCCGAATCGGCTGGTGGTCCCCCGGGCGTCTTGCCCCCCATGTCGGCTACCCGATCAGGCGGGCTCGACGACCTGGCGGCCGTTGTGCTGGCCGCACGACGGGCACGCGATGTGCTGGAGCTTCGGCTGCTTGCAGGCGCGGTTGGAGCAGGGCACCAGCTGAACCGGAGCCGCCTTCCACTGGCTGCGGCGGGCGCGCGTGTTGGATCGCGACATCTTCCGCTTCGGGACGGCCACGAGTAGATCTCCTTAAGACGGTCTGCTCGCGGTGCGAGCGAACTTTCCTCACCGACGAGCTGGACGCTCGTCAGGCTTGCTCTTGCTCAGCGGGGTCCTGCGCAGGCTTTTCGCCCGCATTCTCGTCGAAGCGCTCGACCAGTGCGGCCCACCGAGGGTCTATCTTCTCATGCCCGTGTCCGGGCTCGAGATCGGCCCACTTGACGCCGCAGCCGATGCAGAGCCCGGCGCAGTCTTCGGTGCACAGCGGCGCCAAGGGCAGCGCCAGGACGACGGCGTCGCGGACGGTCGGCTCGAGGTCGATGCGGTCGTCGACCAGCCGCGGGATCTCGTCCTCGTCGGTGGTCTCCTCGGTGACCGATCCCGGGTAGGCGAACAGCTCCTGGACCTCGACCTCGACCTCCTCGGTCACCGGGTCGAGGCAGCGCGCGCAGTTGCCCTTCGCGGTCGCCGTCGCGGTGCCGCTGACGAGCACACCTTCGACGACGGACTCGAGCAGCAGGTCGAGCCGGAGCTCGGAGCCGGCGTCGATGGTGATGACATCGGGGACGCCCAGGGGCGTCTCCACCGGCACGCTGCGCTGGAGAGCGCGGCTGAGACCGGCGTGACGGCCGAGCTCACGGGTGTCGATCACCCATGGGCTGCGGCCATCGAGCTGGGGGGTCTTGTTCTCGGACATCCCGTCCAGAGTACGCACGGGGTGCCGGCCCGTTCGAGCTGGCACCCACGCACGTCACCAAGCGGCCGAGAGGCTCGTCACACCTGATAGTCGTAGAGCGTCGGGCGGCCGCCGCTGTTGGGCAGGTTCGCCGGGGAACGCAGGTGGTTGCGGCCCGAGTCGACGGTGCGCAGCGTCGTCGCCAGCAGCTCCGAGAACTCCGCCAGCTTGCCGTCGACGTACGCGTCGCAGTCGCCGCGCTGGCGGTCCGCTTCCGCGTGCGCCTCGTCGACGATGCGGGCCGATTCGGCGTGGGCCGCCTGGACGACCTCCGTCTGCGCGACCAGCCGGGACTGCTCGAGGCGGCCGTCTTCGATGGCGCGGTCGTAGGCGTCGCGGCCGGCCTGGATCATCCGCTCCGACTCGCCGCGAGAGCGGTCGGTGAGGTTCTGGTACTCGGCCTGGCCCGCCGCGACCATGCGGTCGGCCTGGTCGTGCGCGTCGGCGAGCATCTGCTCCGCGCGGGCCCGGGCGTCGGCCAGGATGCGCTCGGCCTCGTCGGTGGCCTCGGCGATCGCGCGCTCGGCTTCGGAGTTCGCCCCCGCGACCGTCTCGCCTGCCTCCTTGCGGGCGGCGTGGATCAGGTCGTCGCGCTTGTCCAGCACGTCCTGGGCGTCGTCGACCTCCGCCGGCAGTGCGTCGCGGACGTCGTCCAGGAGCTCGAGGACGTCGCCGCGGGGCACCACGCAGCTGGACGTCATCGGGACGCCGCGCGCCTCCTCGACGATGGTGACGAGCTCGTCGAGCGCCTCGAAAACCCGGTACACGGCAACTCCAATCCCCTGTCGCTGGGACCAGTCTGCCCTCATCCGGCGCCGAAGCGGTGAAGGCGCACGGCGCCGGGCGTGTCCGCGTTCCACGACCGGGTGAACGCCGGATCGGTGATCACCTGCACGAGCTGGTCGCGGGTCACGCCGGGTCTCCCTCGTCCGTGTCCCGGATGACCACGGACGAGGGGTCACGGCGTTCAGGAGTTCAGGTCGACGGCCTTGAAGGTGACGTAGTGGTCGGGCGTGTAGGCCAGCTCGCCGGCCTTGCCGGAGATCACGCGGTCGTTCGTGCCGACGGTGAACAGCTTGTAGTAGCCCGCCGCGCAGGCCGGGAGCACGCCTTCGCGGTTCTCGTAGGTCGTGCCGGTGGACGCGCCGCCGCGGACGTTGTCCACCACGGTCTTCGCGGCCGCCGAGAGCTGCGAGTAGCCGATCTTCGCCAGGCCGGAGAGGTTGCCGCACTGCGACGGCGTGCCGCCACCGCCGACGTCGACGACCTGGAAGGTGGCGTAGTGGTCACCGGTGTAGAAGTACTCGCCGCCGCCACCGGTCACGATGCGGCGCGTGCCGCGGTTGCTCGCGCCCGGGGTCGGCACCGTGTACTCGTGGTAATAGCTCGTCGCGCAGGACGGCAGGATGCCCTCCCGGTTGTCGAACACGACGCCGTCGTTCTGCGGGTAGGGGAACGGCCCGCCCTTCTTGATGAGGTTGTAGGTCGTCGTGGCCTCGGCGGGCAGCGACGAGAGCGCCTTGTGCGTGAACCCGGCGAGGTCGCCGCACTGGTTCTGCGCCGCGACGGCGGGTGCGCTGGTGACCGCCTCGGCGGCGGTGACCCCCATGGACAGCGTGGCCAGGAGCGCGAAGACAACCGCGACCAGGCGAGATCGGGAGTTGGTCATTTTCGGACCGTAACCCGATCGAGTGATCGTCAGAAGACGGGAATGTGAACTCCGCCGCTGCCGGCCCGAAGTCCCGACGTTCGTAGGGGGCCGATCGACGGGAACCGGATGCGCGGGGGTCTCTTGTGGAGCGTCAGCGGCCGAGCGCGGGGAACTTCGCCGACAGCCGCTCGTAGACGATCTCGGGCACCAGGTGCTCGATGTCGCCGCCGAGGGCCGCGACCTCCTTGACCAGCGAGCTCGACACGAACCCGTACGCCGGGTTGTTCGCCATCAGCAGCGTCTCGACGCCGGTGAGCTCGCGGTTCATCTGCGCCATCTGCAGCTCGTAGTCGAAGTCGCTGACCGAGCGCAGGCCCTTGGCGATCGCCGCGATGTCGTTGTCGCGGCAGTAGTCGACCAGCAGGCCCTCCCACGAGTCGATCCGCACGTTCGGCAGCTTCGAGGTGATCTCGCGCAGCATCTCCAGGCGCTCTCCGAGTTCGAAGAGGCCCTTCTTGCTCTTGTTCACCCCCACCGCGACGACGACCTCGTCGAACAGCCTGCTCGCCCGCTCGATGATGTCGAGGTGCCCGTTGGTGGCCGGATCGTAGGAACCGGGACAGACCGCACGCCGCATGGCGCGGACGCTACCGTGCCCGCGCGCTCCACGCGGGGTGGTTCACACCACAGCCGCGAATTCCGCCCAGTAGACCGCCGTGTCGCCGTACTTCTTCGCGCGCGAGGGCTCGAAACCGGCCGGCCAGTCCGGCTCGCCGTCGCGCGCGGCGCGTTCGACGACGACCAGTGCGCTCTCGCCGAGCCAGCCGCCCTCGGCCAGCGCCGCGAGGACCTTGCCGAGGGCCGCGGCGTCCACGGCGTAGGGCGGGTCGGCGAGCACCAGGTCGTAGGCCCGCGGCGCCGGCGCGGCGACCACCGCCTCGACCTGGCCCGCGC
This sequence comes from Amycolatopsis sp. cmx-8-4, assembly GCF_046548675.1. Classification (NCBI taxonomy): domain Bacteria; kingdom Bacillati; phylum Actinomycetota; class Actinomycetes; order Pseudonocardiales; family Pseudonocardiaceae; genus Amycolatopsis; species Amycolatopsis sp. cmx-8-4. The sequence goes on along the minus strand of NZ_JAEBDZ010000021.1, from coordinate 2,630 downwards.
GGACCGTGCCGCCCAGGCCCACCGTCGCGACGTTGCCGCGCAGGACGTCGACGGCGCGCCGGTCGGACTCGACGAACAGCGCGCCGGCGGCGCCGCGGGACAGGGCCTCCAGGCCGAGCGCGCCGGAGCCCGCGTAGAGGTCGAGCACGTGCGCGCCGTCCAGCTCGCCGGCCGTTCCGAGGGCGTTGAACAGGGCCTCCCGCACGCGTTCCGACGTCGGCCGGGTGCCCTTCGGGGGCACCTTCAGCCGCCGTCCGCCCGCCGTTCCGGCCACGATCCTGGTCACCCCCTGATTGTGCGGGGATGACACGGAGCACGGATGGCCGGGACATTGGTGAACCCGCCGGACGCAACGCGTAGAGTCGTTCTTCGCCCTCGGAGGCGATCCAGAGCTGTCAAGGAGCCATGCGTGTCGGAACCTCGGGTCAGACGGGCCGAGATCGCCATCGAACAAGCCCACGTCGATCACGTCTACACCCGTCTGGACGAACTGCGGACCCAGGCCGAGGCGATGCGCACCAAGGGCTACGAGCTCGGCCAGGGCGCGCAGCGCGAGGCGATCTTCGAGCAGGCGTCGATGCTGTTCGAGCGCGACATGATGGTGTACCACGCCAACCAGACGCTCCAGTCGCTCGACGCCGAGTACGAGGGCCTGGTCTTCGGCCGGCTCGACCTGCGCGAGGACAACGAACGCGTCTACGTCGGCCGGCTCGGCATCCGCGACGCCGAGTTCGACAACCTCGTCACGGACTGGCGCGCCCCGGCCGCGGCGGCGTTCTACCAGGCCACCGCCGAAGAGCCGATGGACGTCGTGCGCCGGCGGGTGATCCGCTGCTCCGGGCAGAACGTGCTGGACGTCGACGACGACGTGCTGATGGCCGACGCCGTGCCCGAGGACATGCAGATCGTCGGTGAGGGCGCGCTGATGGCCGCGCTGGGGCGCTCGCGCGGCGAGAAGATGCGCGACATCGTCGCGACCATCCAGAAGGAGCAGGACGAGGTCATCCGGGCGCCGTGGCGCGGCGTCACGGAGATCACCGGCGGGCCGGGCACCGGCAAGACCGCCGTCGCCCTGCACCGCGCCGCCTACCTGCTCTACCGCCACCGCCGTCAGCTCGGCGGGGCCGGCGTCCTCGTGATCGGGCCGTCCGGGGTGTTCACCAGCTACATCTCGCGCGTCCTCCCCTCGATGGGTGAGACGAACGTCGAGCTGCGGGCGCTCGGCGAGGTCCTCGACGGCCTGGAGGCGACGCGGCAGGACGCGGCGCCGCTGGCCGCGATCAAGGGCTCGCTGCGGATGCGGAAGGTGCTGCTGCGCGCGCTGCGCGACACGCCGCCGGACGCGCCGGAGGAGATGCGGATCGTCTACCGCGGCGAGGTCCTCAAGCTGGACGCGCGCGAGCTGGAGAAGGTGCGCCGCAAGGCCCACACGCAGGGCGCGCCGCCGAACCGGTCGCGGATCCGGGCGGCGGAGATGCTGCTGGACGCGCTGGCGACGAAGGCCGAGGGGTACGCGAAGGCCGACGGCAAGCCGTTCGAGCGGGCCGACCTGGTCTCCGACCTCGGCGAGCGAATCGAGTTCCACCGCTTCCTGGTCGTGTGGTGGCCGGTGCTGTACCCGGCGCAGATCCTGAAGTGGCTGGGCGAGGAGAAGCGGCTGGCGGCGGCGTCGAAGGGCGTGCTGAACCGGCCGGAGATCTCGCTGCTGGCCGCGGACCTCGCGGACCGCTCGCGGGGCTGGTCGATCGCGGACGTCGCGCTGCTCGACGAGCTGCGGGTGCTGCTCGGGCCGCCGCCGAAGCGCAAGCGCCGTCAGGTGGTCGAGGGCGAGGTCGAACGCGGCGGAGGCGGCACCACCCGGCCCGAGCACTACGACGAGTACTCGCACGTGGTCGTCGACGAGTCGCAGGACCTGTCGCCGATGCAGTGGCGGATGGTCGGGCGGCGCGGGAAGTACGCGAGCTGGACGGTCGTCGGCGACCCGGTGCAGAGCTCCTGGCCGGACCCGGCGGAGGCGGCGCAGGCCCGCGACCAGGCGTTCGGGATCAAGACGACCCGGCGGCGGTTCACGCTGCGCACGAACTACCGGAACTCGGCCGAGATCTTCGACCTGGCGGCCAAGGTGGTGACCGGCCACGCGGAGGCGGGCGAGCTGCCGGTGGCGGTCCGCAAGACGGGCGTCGAGCCGGACGTCCGCCCGGTCGAGCCGGCCGGCCTCGCCTCGGCGACCCAGGCGGCGGTGAAGGAGCTGCTGGGCGCGGTCGAGGGCACGGTCGGCGTGATCACGGCGATGGACCGCGTCCCGGAGGTCGCGGGCTGGCTGTCGGACCAGGTGGACGAGCGGCTGAAGGTCGTGGGCAGCCTGGATTCGAAGGGCCTGGAGTACGACGCGGTGGTCCTGGTCGAGCCGATCGACCTGGTCACGGAGTCGACGACCGGACGCCGGGTGCTGTACGTGGCGCTGACCCGCGCGACGCAGCAGCTGACGGTGCTGGCCTCGAACCCCGACTGGATCCCGGCGGGCTGAGCCCGAGCGCCCCAATGTGGCGTTGGGTGCGCTGGACGCACCCAACGCCACATTGGGTGCGCTGGACGCACCCCACGCCACATTGGGGCGGTTAAGGGGTCGC
>NZ_JAEBDZ010000020.1:0-159486 GCF_046548675.1 Amycolatopsis sp. cmx-8-4 | reverse complement strand
ACGTCCGCGAGTGGATCAAGGACTGGAACGAGGACCCCAAGCCGTTCGTGTGGAAGAAGACTGCCGAAGAGATCCTCGACTCGCTCGCCCGATATATCTCACGAATTTCCGGCGCAGGACACTAGTGTCGCGCGTCGTAAGTCCCCTGACGGCCAGGAGGCCAGTCCAGGGTCGCCCTTGAAGCTCACTTTCCCGGCCGGGCCGCGATGGTTCCGGGAGCGTCCCGGCCCCCAAACGCCCCAATGTGGCGTTGGGTGCGTCCAACGCACCCAATGTGGCGTTCGGTGCGTCCAACGCACCCAACGCCACATTGGGGCGCATCACCCGGACCCCGCCAACGAACCTCAGACGCACGACACTAGCGGGCGACCGCGGCGGCCGCGATGATCGCGGCCGCCGCGGCCATGCCCGCGGCGTTCGGGTGGTACGGGTACGCCGGGGACGCCGGCACCGCGCCTTCCAGCCACCGGGTCGCGGGTGCCGCGCACAAACCGTGCCGGGCACTCGGGTTCCGGATGTCCACATAGGACGCCTTGTTACGGGCCGCTTGGCCGGCCAGCATCACCATCAGCCGGTCGAACGTCGCCTGGATGTAGTTCGCGTCGGCGGCGGTGTACGGGTCGGCCGGGTAGCAGCCACCCGGTTGCCAGTAGGTCAGGTAGCCGACGACCACCACGCGGGCGGCGGGGGAGCGGCGGTGGATCTCGGCCAGCGCGGCGGCCACTTTCGGTGCGGTGGCGGCGATCCGGGCCTGGAACTGGTCGACGCCACCGGTGGTGTACTGGTCCCGGCACGACGGGACGACGGGTCCGTCCGGGCTCGCGCACGTCACGAACGCCGAGCTGAGGACGATGTCGTTGGCGGCGATCGCGAGCGTGACGAGGTCGGTGTCCCGGCGCAGCGCGTCGAACTGCGGTGCGACGATCCCCGCCTGCCGCCCGGTGAGGTCGGCGGTCGTCGCGCCGGAGCACGTCACGTCGGTGAGCGTCGCGCCCAGCCGGCCGGCCAGGACGTGCGGCCAGTTCCGGTCGGAGCGCAAGCACGTCGCGTCGATCTGGTCCGGGATCAGGGGGCCCGCGGCCGACGAGTCGCCGAGCGCCACGTACCGGATCCGCCCGCTCGCCGCCGCCGGTGCGGCGGCCAGGCAGGCCAGCAGCACCAGCACCAGTACGTACCTCACTGGACCGGCTGCCCTTCGCTCGCCGTGACGGCCTGGTCCTTCACCGCGGCGCGCCGGATCGACATGCCCAGTACCGGCACCAGGGCGACGGCGACGCAGGCCGCGGCGGCGAACACGTAGTACGGCGTGACGAGGCTGTCCGTCGAGCCTTCGATGAGGCCGTAGACGTACGGCCCGACGAAGCCGCCGGTGATCCCGAGCATGTTGATGAACGCGAGCCCGGCCGCGGCCATCAGGCCGGACAGGCGTGACATCGCGACCGACCAGAACAGCGGCAGCGTGCCGAAGGCGAAGAAGTTCGAGATGAAGAGCAAACTGATGCTCCACACCGGGTTCCGCGACACGAGGAAGCCCACGAGGACCAGCAGCACCGCGCCGGCGCAGATCCCGATGAGCGTCACCTCGTGGCCGTACCGGCGCTTGAACCAGGGGAAGAACAGCACTCCGGCCAGCCCCGAGATGCCGCCGCTGCCCGCCACGAGGCCGATCAGGAACGGGCTCTGCAGGCCGAGCGACTGGATGTAGGCGGGGAAGTTGAAGCCGATCCCGCCGCCGATCGACTGGTTGATCAGGTAGATCGCGCCGAGCAGCAGCACGGTCGGGTGGCCGAACGCCCGGCGCAGGTTCCCGCGCACCCGCGTCGGCGACGCCGTGGTGTCGCCGACGGCCCGCTCCGAGAGCATGGCCGCTTCCTCCGCCGTGAGCCACTTCGCGTCGGTGGGCCGGCTGGGCAGCGCGAACCAGACGACGATGCCGATGAGGACGGTGACCAGGCCTTCGACGAGGAACATCCACTGCCAGCCGCGCAGTCCGGCGACGCCCTGCAGTTCCATCAGCGCGCCGCCGACGGGGGAGCCGATGATGACCGCGACGCAGGGCGCGACGTAGATCAGGCCGACGATCGTGACGCGGTGCTTCTGCGAGAACCACTGCGTGACCATGTACATCATCGCCGGGAACAGGCCCGCCTCGGCGGCGCCGAGCAGCAGCCGCAGGACGTAGAACGACACGTCGTCGCCCACGAACATCATCGCGGCGGAGACGATGCCCCACGTGATCGCGATGCGCGTGATCCACAGACGCGCGCCGACGCGGTAGAGGATCAGGTTGCTCGGCACCTCGAGCAGCGCGTAGCTGATGAAGAACAGGCCGGCGCCGAGCCCGTAGGCGGCCGCGCTGAGGCCGATGTCGGCCGCGAGCGAGGTCTTGGCGAGCGCGACGTTCGTCCGGTCCACATAAGACATGAAGTAGGCGAGGCCGAGCACCGGCAGCAGCCGGGTGACGGCCTTCTTGGTGGCGAGTTCGTGCAGGAGGTCTCGTGCGTTCGTCATTGGACGCCTTTCAGGTGACTTCTCACGCTGATACCGTCTGACCTGCAATACTACGGAGTATCACGGTAGAGTTCGGCGCGTGTTGGTGTCAACAGCCCGAGCCGGACATGGGATGATGGGACACCTGAAGAACGAGGAGGACGACCAGGTGAGCGCGAGTCCCGACGTCGAGCCCGGTGCGCGGAGCAGGATCCTCGACGCCGCGGCGGAGGCCTTCATGGCGACCGGGTTCGCCAACGCCACGATCGACGACATCGCGCGCGACGTGGGTGCGACCAAAGGCCTGGTGTACTACCACTTCCGGTCGAAGTTCGACATCTTCCTCGCCGTCTACGAGGAGGCGATGGGGCGCGTGCGCGAGCGGATCGAGGTGCTCGCCCACGGCGACGGCACGGGTCGCGACCGGCTCGTGGCGATGTCGGAGGCGCACGTGGTCAACCTGATGCAGGACCTGGCCTACCACCACGTCGTCCACCAGGCGGTGCGTGGCCAGGTGGCGACCGCGCTGAAGGCGCGCCAGGTCGAGGCGCTGCAGGAGCTGAACCAGCTGCGCAGCGACTACGAGCAGCTGTTCCGGAAGGTGGTGGAGGCCGGCCTCGCCGACGGCTCCCTGCGCGCGGTCGACGCGTCGCTGGCCACGCGGACCCTGCTGAGCAACCTCAACGCCGTCGACACGTGGTTCCGCCGGATCGAGGGCCAGCCCGCCGAGGAGATCCACGCGCTGGCGCGCGGCGTCGTGGACCTCCTGATCGGCGGCCTGGCCGGCTGAGCCCGGCCAGGGCCGCCTATCAGCGCGGGATCAGAACTCGTCCGCTTTGGTCAGCTCGTGCTCGAAGGCGTCCGCCCGGGCGACGAGCGTCTTGAGGGGACGCTCGAACTCGAGCTCGATGCTGAGGTCCTCCAGGGGCAGCGTGTGCTTGAGCAGCGCGACCCCGTCCACGACCGCCGCGCCGCCGGCGGCCGCGGCCCCGGCGAGTTCCAGCAGCTGCCGCAGGTCGATCTTGTCGGCCCAGCCGACCGGCGAGGAGATCTCGACCCACGCGCCGCCGTCCAGCTCGGGCAGGTGGTGCACCGTCGCCTGCTGCGTCCGGTCCTGCGGCCCGGCGAGGCGGAAACGCAGCCAGTCGTCCTGCTCCTCGAGGACTTCATACCGCGTCCGGACAAAGTTGATCACATCGGTCCAGGTGGTCACCCGCTCCGCCTCTCGCCTAAGACCTTCCAGCGAGAGGAGCATCTCACGCCGCCGTCGGCCCCGGCACTCCGGACATACCGACGGCTCAGCCGAGCGCCATGTCCTGAGAGCGCGACGGGACGGCGTCGAGCGTGGCGAGCGTCGCCTCGTCGAACACGATGGCACCGGCGGCGACGTTCTCCTCGAGGTGCCCGGCGGTCGCGGTGCCGGGGATGAGGTGGACGTTCGGCGCGTGGTGCAGCAGCCAGGCCAGCCCGATCTGCGACGGCGTGGCGCCGAGGGACTCCGAGACGGTGTGCACGGCCGGCTCGTCGGTCACCTTCGGCAGGCCCGGGAACGCGCCGCCGAGCGGGAAGAACGGCACCCAGGCGATGTCCTCGGCGAGGCAGAGCTCGAGCATGTCCTCGTCCTCGCGGCTCACCAGGCTGTACGCGTTCTGCACGCAGGCGATGCCCGCCGGGAGCGCCCGGCGCAGGATCTCCAGGGTCACGCTGCTGAGCCCGATCGCGCCGATCTTGCCTTCGTCGCGCAGTGCCGTCATGACCTCGAGCTGGTCGTCGAGGTCGACCAGCTGGTCGCCTTCGGCCTTCAGGCCGGGCCGGGTGTCCAGGCGGCGCAGGTTCACGACGCCGATCTGCTCGGTGCCGAGGGTCTTGAGGTTGTCCTCGACGCTCGCGCGCAGCTCGTGGGGGCGCTGCGCGGGGCGGAGCCGGATCGGCCCGCCGGGGTTGGGGTCGGCGCCGACCTTGCTGACGACCAGCACGTCGTCCCCGGGGCGGAGCGCGTCGCGGATGACGCCGTTGACGAAGGTGTTGCCGTAGAACTCGGCGGTGTCGAGGTGGTTCACGCCGAGGTCGATCGCGTGGCGCAGGAGCGTGACGGCCGCGTCGCGGTCGTCGTGCAGGCGTTCGAGCTGCATCGCCCCGTACCCGACGCGGTTGACGGTGCGGCCGGCGAGCGGAGCGGTGGTGGTGATGGGGGGCATGGGCATCCCGTCAGTCGTGCGATGATGGCGAAGCGGAGGAACCTCCGCTAAGTCGACCGTAGCACAACCGGAGGTGCCTCCGTTTTGTCGTCACCCGATCCGGCCGCCGCTGACCGCCCGGTCCGCTCCGACGCGCGCCGCAACCGCGAGAAGCTCGTCGCCGTCGCGCAGGCCGCCTTCGCCGGCGCCGACGGCCCCGTCGCGCTCGAAGCGATCGCCCGCGAGGCCGGCGTCGGGATCGGCACGCTCTACCGGCACTTCCCGACCCGCGAAGCCCTCGTCGAAGCCGTCTACGCCGCCGAGCTCGACGACGTCGCCACCAGCGCCCCGGCGCTGCTCGGCCGGCTCCCGCCCGAGGCCGCCCTGCGCGCCTGGCTGGATCGCTACGCCGCCTTCTTCCAGACCAAGCGCGGCATGGGCGACGTCTTCCGCGCCGGGGTGGCGTCTGGGCGCATCGCGACCCCGGTGACGCGCAAGCGGATCACCGGCGCGATCGGCACGATCCTCACCGCCGGGGCGGCGGCCGGCGTCTTCCGCGCCGACGCCGACCCCGAAGACTTCACACTGATCGTGCTCGGGATCTTCCTGTCCACGGTGGAGGACCGCGACCCGGAGCGGATCGGGCGGTTGCTCGACCTCGTCGTCGACGCCCTGCGCCCGAAGTGATTTTCTTTTCGCGGCGATGTCGAATGGGGTCGCCGTCGTTCGTCGCTCCAGTGAGAGACCGGCACCGGGCCGGTCGCCCCCACACCGGAGGCCCGCGATGTCCGTCATCACCGTCACTCCCGCGAAGTCCCTGCTCACCGGCGGTCTGACCGCCGTCGTCGCCGCCACCGCGGCGACGTCGCTCCTGGCCGCGGCGGCCGAGTTCGCCGGCATCGGCGCCGTCGTCGCCGGCGCGCCGATCCCGGTGTCCGGGTTCGCCGTGCTGACCGCCCTCTTCTCCACGGTGGGCGTGGTGCTCGCCCTGGTGCTGGCCCGCACGGTGCGCCACCCCCGCGCGGTGTTCCTCCGCACCACGCTCGCGCTCACCGCGCTGTCGCTGGTCCCGGACGTGCTCGCGGACGCGCCGGCGAGCACGAAGGTGCTGCTGATGCTGGCCCACGTGGTCGCCGCCGCGATCGTCATCCCGGCCGTCGCCCGCCGGACCCCCGCCGCGCGGGCGTGACCGCCGTGGACCACGAAAACGTGAGTGCCACCTTGACGATCGCCGAGCCCGCCGCGACGGTGTTCGCCGTGCTGGCGGACCCGGCGGCCCACGCCGCGATCGACGGCACCGGCTGGGTCCGGGACCCCGTCGAACAGGCGCCGTTGACCGCGGTGGGGCAGATTTTCCGGATGGACATGCACCACTCCGGCCACCCGGACGGCGACTACCAGGTCGTCAACAAGGTCGTGGTGCTCGACGCGCCCCGCGTCATCGGCTGGCTCACCGGGTCCGCCCAGGGCGACGGCGAGGTCGAGTACGGCGGCTGGATCTGGCGCTACGACCTGACGCCGCGCGGTCCGGCCGGCACCGAGGTCACGCTCACCTACGACTGGTCGGGGGTGCCGCGGTTCGTCCGGGAGCGCGGCATCGAGTTCCCGCCGTTCGGTCCCGCGCACCTCATCGACTCGCTGCACCACCTGGCCGACCTCGCCCACCGCGTGTCCGTTTAGGAGTTCGTCATGACGCAGTACCTGCTCGCCGTCCAGCTCGACGAGAGCGTGCCGGAGACCGAGGAAGAGACCCGGACGCAGATGGCGCGGACGGGCCGGGTCGTCGACGACATGAAGGCCGCCGGGGTGTGGGTGTTCGTCGGCGGCCTGAAGCCCTCGCACGCCTCCACGGTCGTCCGCCCCGGCGGCGGCACGACCACGATCACCGACGGCCCGTTCGCCGAGACGAAGGAGCAGCTCGGCGGGTTCTGGGTGATCCGGTGCGCCGACCTCGACCAGGCGCTGGCCTGGGCCGGGAGGTGCGCGCTCGCCTGCGGGCGGCCGATCGAGGTGCGCCCGTTCGACGAGTTCTCGCAGGACTGAGCGCGGATGGACCTCGACAGCGTCTACCGGGCCGAGTACGGCCGGTGCGTGGCCACGCTGACGCGGCTGCTCGGGGACATCGGGCTCGCCGAGGAGGCCGTCCAGGACGCGTTCGCCGTCGCCGCCGTGAAGTGGGCCGAGGCGCCGCCGGCCAACCCCGGCGCGTGGATCGTGACCACCGCCCGCCACCGCGCGATCGACCGCCTGCGCCGGGAATCCACCCGGGAGGCCCGCCACGCGCAGGCCCTGCTGCTGCACCAGCCCGACGAACCGGAGGAGGCCGGACCGGTGCGTGACGACCAGCTCCGCCTGATCTTCACCTGCTGTCACCCGGCGGTGTCACCGCTCGCGCGGACCGCGCTCACGCTGCGCCTGCTCGGCGGGCTGGAGGTGGCGGAGATCGCGCGGGCCTACCTGGTGCCGGAGGCGACCGTCGCGCAGCGGATCGTCCGGGCCAAGAAGAAGATCCGCGACGCCGGCATCCCGTACCGGGTACCCGGCGCCGCCGAGCTCCCCGAGCGGCTGGGCTCGGTGCTGACCGTGCTGTACCTGGTGTTCAACGAGGGGTACACCTCGACGTCGGGGGAGCTGCTGCGGACGGACCTGTGCCTGGAGGCCGTCCGGCTGACGCGCGCGCTCGCCGACCTGATGCCGGACGAGCCCGAGGTGATCGGGCTGCTGGCGCTGCTCCTGCTCACCGAAGCCCGCCGGCCGGCGCGGGTGGGGCCGGCGGGGGAGCTGGTGGTGCTCGCGGAGCAGGACCGCTCGCGGTGGAACCGCGAGCTGATCGCCGAAGGACACGACCTGGTGCGCCGGTGCCTGCGCCGCGACCAGCCGGGGCCGTACCAGATCCAGGCCGCGATCAACGCCGTGCACACGGACGGGCCGGCCACCGACTGGACGCAGGTACTGGCGCTCTACGACCAGCTGCTGCGGCACACCCCGACGCCCATCGTGGCGCTCAACCGCGCGGTCGCCGTCGCCGAGGTCCACGGCCCGGCACTGGCCCTGGCCACCGTCGACGAGCTGGACCTGCCGGGCTACCACCTGCTGCCCGCCACCCGCGCGGACCTGCTCACCCGCCTGGGCCGCACGCCGGAGGCGACCGCCGCCTACGACGCGGCGATTTCCTTGGCCACCAACGAAACCGAACGAACCTTCCTGGAGACGCGGCGGGCGCGGGCGGCTGGGGTCCGGATGTCCTGAAGGGCACCCTCAGGGACGTGCAGTCCCTGAGGGTGCCCTTCAGGACGTTGAGCCCCGGGGTCACTCGGCGGCGACGGGACAGGCGTCAGGTCGTCACGGCGTCGCGGAAGGCCTCGACGTGGGCTGCGGCGCACTCGGTCGGGAGGTCGGCGGGGATGACGACGCTGCCGGTGATCGTCATGGCCGGCTTGAGCGGGATCGCGCTGACGCGGGTCGAGCCGATCTCGGCGACCTGCCCGGCGGGCAGCACCGCCCAGCTGCCCGGGTCGGAGCCGACCTCGACGATCGTGTCCTGGGTCGTGCCCACCGGCCGGCCGAGCCGGGGGCTCACGCCGGCCTCGCGCAGCGCGGCGGTGAGGGCGTCGTGCAGCGGCGGGTCGTGCTGCCGCGACGGGAGCCGCAGGACGCTCTCGGCCAGTTCCGCGATGCCGACGACCGTCCGGTCCGCGGCCGGGTGCTGCCGGGACACGACCGCGAACAGCGGTTCCGTCCAGGTCGGCAGCACCTTGAGCCCGGGGGCCGAGAGCACGCCCCGGGCCAGCGCGACGTCGAGCTCGCTGTGGCGCAGCGCGTTCAGGCGGGCGTCGAGCGGCAGGTCGACGAGCACGACGTCGAACGGCGAGCCGGCTTCGCGCAACGCGTCGATGCCGCGCTCCAGCCGCGTGGTGAATCCGGCGGCCGTGCCGATGCGCATGGTGCCCGCTGACGTCGTGGCGGCGAGCCGGACCCGGTCGGCGGCCGCGAGGGCGGCCCGCGCCGCGTCGAGCACGCGGCGGCCGGTCGCGGTGAGCTGGACGCGGCGTGGCGAGCGGTCGAACAGCCGGACGCCCAGCTCGCGTTCCAGCCGGGCGATCTGCTGGCTGACCGCGGGCTGCGCGATGTGCAGCCGCTCTGCGGCCCGGCCGAAGTGCAGCTCGTCGGCGACGGTGACGAAGTACCGCAGCGCCCTCAGTTCCACTGGTCCTCCCACCTGCGACGATAAGGCCACCTTATCGCTGCGCGTGCGCCCTGGACCTGGTTCGCCGCGGGGCGCGGTGCTGAAGTCGTCCCATGAGTATCGACCTGGGTTTGCTCGGCGCCCACCTGCGTGAGCACGAAGTGTCCCCGGAACGGGCCGCCGAACTCGAGGCGGCCGGTTACGGCACGCTGTGGCTGGACGCGTCGCCGCCGGCCGACCTGAAGCTGGTGGAGGAGCTGCTCGACGCGACCACCCGGCTGGCCGTCGGGACGAGCGTGGTGAACGTCTGGACCGCCGACGCGCAGACCGTCGCCGCGTCCTACCACCGGATCGTGGCCCGGCACCCCGACCGCTTCCTGCTCGGCGTGGGTATCGGGCACCGTGAAGTCGACACCGGATACGCGTCGCCGTACGAGAAAATGGCGTCCTATGTGGACACCTTGACCGCGGCCGGGGTGCCCGCCGACCGGGTGGTACTGGCGGCCCTCGGCCCGAAGATGCTGCGGCTGGCCGGCGAGCGCACCGCCGGGACCGTCCCGTGCATGATCACCACCGAGCACACCCGGCGGGCGCGGGCCGTCCTCGGCGCGGGGAAGCTGGTGCTGCCCGGGCACTTCGTGCTGCTGGACACCGACGTCGACCGCGCCCGCGCGACCGCCCGGTCCGCCCCGCCGGGGACGGCGCTGGTGGTCACCAACTACGTCGCCAACCTCCGGCGGCTCGGCTTCACCGACGACGACTTCGCCGGCCACGGCAGCGACCGCCTGATCGACGCGCTCGTCCTGCACGGCGGGCCCGCCGCGATCGTCGCGGGCGTGCAGGCGCACCTGGACGCGGGCGCGGACCACGTCGGCATCTACCCCCTCGGCGACGACCCGATCGGCACCCTCCGCGGCGTCGCGGAGGCCGTGTTGGCTTAAGACATCCCGGCGGCGAAGGCCAGCGGTTCCGCTCCGTGGACGCGCTGGCCGGGCGCGGCGCGGGTGTCCAGAATGCCCGCATGACAGCGTGGACGGACGAAGTCTGGACCGACGAAGCCCGGCCGGCGGTCGAGCTGACCGTGGCCGTCCGGATCCGCATCGACCCGGGGCACGCGGCCGGCCTCACCGCGCGGCTGCTGGAGTCCTTTGAGGACACTCTCGGCGTGCGGTTCGACGAGCGCCCGGACGCGCAGGTGGTGGACCTGGCGACGCGCCGCCCGGCCGTCCGGATCGAGGCGGGCTCGCGGCGGGTGCTGGTCCGGGGCACCGCGCTGGAGCTGACGCGGCTGGAGTTCGAGCTGCTGCTGTTCCTGGGCCGCCACCCGGACGTGGTGTTCAGCCGCCGCACGCTGCTGACCGAGGTCTGGGGCTCGCCCCACCACGGCGGCGAGCGCACGGTGGACGTCCACGTCCGCAAGCTGCGCCACAAGTTCGAGCCGGAGCCGGCCCCGATCACGACGGTCCGCGGGGTCGGCTACCGGTTCGACAGTTCGGCGGAGGTCATCGTGGTGTGAAGCGTGGTGGCCGCAGCGCCGTGGCCTCCGGGACCGGGCCCTCGAACCGCTCGACCTCCACCGCCGCGTGCTGGCCCGCGCAGCCCTGCGACAGCCGGGACGACGGGACGTCCGCCGTCAGGACGTTCGGGTTGCCGTGCGCGCACAACGGGCCCGTGGGGTGGTCCTCGACCGGGTCGAACCACGCGCCCGTCGGGAGCTGGACCACGCCCGGGCGCAGGGCGTCGCCGCCGTCGAGCTGGCTGTGCAGGCGCGTGCGCGGCTGGTTCGCGATCAACCACAACGGCCCGGATTCCCGTGGTGGCAACCAGACCGGGTGCCCGGGGCAGTCGTCGTACCCGAACCCGGCCACGACGAACCGGCCGCCGGGGCCGGTGAAGGTCAGCGTCGGCAGGGCGTAGCGGACGTGGTGCTCGAGGTGCTTCGCGCGGCCGCTGTGCGGTCCGGGCGCGGTGATGTCGAGGACTTCCGTGCACGGGTTCCGGGTTTCGCGCCAGTCCGCGCGCACGGCCCTGGCGGACGGCGTCGCTCAGCATGGCCGCGTGGTCCAGACCGGGGACGCCGTCGACGGCGGCGAGCACCCGATCGGTGTCGTCGGCCGGGGTGCCGAGGACGAACGTCGTCTCGCGCAGCCGGCTCAGGACGTCCTCGGCGACGGTTTCCCCTTGGGCTTCAGCGGCTTTCGCCGCCAGAGAAGCCGGCCAGCTCGTTCGCGCCACCCAAGCCAGGTGCGGCGCCTTCGGAGCGCCGGTGTATTCGACGACTTCGAGCGCCACGGGTCACTCCGTGGGGACGTCGACCGGGGACCAGAGACTCGGCAGGTTGACCACGATGCCTTCCTGGCTGCTGCGCGCGATGATCACGACCGCCTCTTCGTCGGTCGGGTTCTCCTCGCGGTGCGGCACGTACGGCGGCACGAAGATGTAGTCGCCGGGCCCGGTCTCCAGGCGGATTTCCTCGTCACCGTCGGCGAAGACGAACACCGGGTGGCCCGACTTGACGTAGATCGCCGTCTCGGCTTCGCCGTGGTGGTGGTCGCCGGAGTTGGTCACCGGCGCGACGTGCGTCTCGCCCATCCAGACCTTCTGCGACCCGACGGTCTTGCCGGAGATCGCCTCCAGGCGCTTCATCCCGGTGGTCTGGTTGGTGTCGCCGGTGAGGTCCGCGCCGCGGATGTGGCGCAGGGGCTGGTGCCAGAGGTCGGTCATCGGGGTCCCTTCAGGTGACGGCTTCGGCGGCCGCGTCGGTGAGCAGGTCGGCGATGGTCGTCGCGCGCAGGATGGCGGCCAGGCCGGACTCGAGCCCGGACCAGAACGGCGTGAGCCCGGCGGCCGTGCCGTGGTAGGCCAGCGCCGGGCGTGGCTCGCCGCGGACGCTCAGGAACTCGCCGTCGACCGCGACGACGGCGTCCCGCACGGTGATCTCCGCGGCGTCCCGGGCCAGCCAGTAGCCGCCTTCGCAGCCGCGCTGGCCGCGGACCAGCCCGGCCTGGCGCAGGTCGCGCAGCACGGCCTTGATGAACCGCGCCGGGATGTCCTGGGTGGACGCGACGGCTTCGCAGGTGATCGGCCGCGCGGTGTCCGCGGCGCGCTCCAGCAGGACCCCGATCGCGTAGTCCGCCCTGGCCGAGATGCGCATGCCCGCCATCATCCCCGGACCAGCGCCGGTGTGCCCGTTCCGGTCCGCAGCCATTCCAGGAACTGGACGATCTCGGCCGCGATCTCCTGGACGCCCGCCGGGTCGTAGCCGAGGCGGGCGAAGACGGCGAAGGCGGCCGTGAGGATCGCCTCGCGTTTGTCGATCCGGCCGCGGGACCCCGTCGCGTTGGTCACCCGCGCAGTTCAACTCGAAGGAGTACAACGTGATCGTCAACTTGCTCCGGTTCAGCTTCCGCGTCGAAGACCTCGACGCCCTCCAGCGCTACCTGCACGACCCGGTGCACCTGGCCGGCGACCACGAGATCTGCCGCGGCCGGCCGTGCTCTCCGCGGTGCGGTTCGCCGACGACGGCGTCCGGACGTCGGCGCGAAGATCGCCGGACTGCACGGGTGAAGTACCCCGGGTGGGGGAGCCTCCCGAACGCGTGAGCGGGCTCAGCTCAGCGCGACTCGCGCCCACACGGTCTTGCGGCCGTCGCGGACCCGCTGGCCCCAGCCCGCGCTGACCGACTTGACCAGCTGCAGCCCGAGGCCGCCGTCGGGGATGGCCGGGCGGGTGCTCTCGTCGACGACCTCGAGCAGCGCGTGCTCCTCGTCGACGGTCAGCCCGATCCGGCGGCGGCCGGCGCCGTGGAGCAGCGCGTTGGAAGCGAGTTCGTCCAGCACGAGCAGCACGTCGACGACGCGGTCCTGGTCGATGCCCGGCAGCTGGCCCTCCAGCACGGCGCGGGTCCACTGGTGCGCCTGCGGCAGGTCGTCCCGGTCGGTCAGGCTCATGTCGCAGTGCACCGCGGCCTGGGCGGTGAGTGGGCTTTCGTACCTGTCGTCGGACGTCACCCGGGTCCCCCTCGTGGTTCGGCAACGCCGGGAGGTACCCACTCCGCGGCCGGTTCAAGCACGCCGGTTCGCCCGGCGTGCTTGAACCGGTTCATCACGTCAGCAGCCAGCGGTACCAGTCGGTGTCGTAACGGGTGCCGATCGTCTGCTTGAGGAAGGTGCGCGCGGCGGTCCAGGCGCCGGTCCGGTAGTAGCCGAGCAGCTTCGTGACGTCGGCCGGGTGGTTCTCGACCATGTACCAGACCGCCAGGTAGCCCCACACATATGTACGGGTCTGGTCGTTGCCGGGCGCGTTGTCGAAGACCGTGCTCAGCGCGTACGTCCGCTTCGGCGCTTCGGTGGCGGCCTGGCTGTTGAAGACGCCGCGGTAGCCGTAGCCGACGTATTCGGCCAGCCCTTCGATCCACCACTGCGTCGGCGTGGCGATATTGGCCTGGTAGTCGCCGTACAGGTCGAACCGGCCGTCGAGGTAGTGGGTGTACTCGTGGTTGAGGTTCTTGATCTCGAACGCGGACTTCGTGTCGTCGCGGTAGGCGACGAACCGGGCCTGGTTGCCCGTCGCGGCCGGGTTGCCCTCGAGGTAGACGCCGCCGTTGTCGGTGCTGACGCCGAACATCGACGGCGCGTAGTACTGGTAGTCGGCCCGGGAGGCGAAGACGTCGACCTCCAGCGACGTGTTCTTGTCGCCGGCCACCGGCCCGCTGTCGCTCACCAGCCGGTGGAAGTAGCCGTCCTGCCCGGTGAGGCTCGTGCAGGTCGCGGACAGCTGGGCGGCCGTCATGGCCTGGGCGCGGATCCGCAGCGACGTCGTGCAGGAGCGGGTCACCGGCAGGACGTCCACGGCGGCCTTCGCCGGTGTCGCCGCGGTGCCGATGTCGGCGGCGGCCGGGCCGAACGGGTGGGCCGCGGTGGTGGTGGCCGGGACGCCGGGCCGGGCGGTGAGGCTCGACGCCGGCGGGGCCGTGACGAGCGTGAGGGTCGCGCACAGGGCGAGGGTGGGGACGGCGGCGCGTTTCAGGCCGAGGCCCAGTGCCATGCGTTTCATGGACGTGCTCCAAGCGGAGAAGGGGAGGAGAGGGAGTGCGGTGCCCGGCTCGGGGACCGGGCACCGCACCCGGGCACGGATCGCGGTGACGTCGTCGTGCCGGCAGGTCCGGGGCCGCCCGTTCGCGGATCGGGAGGACGGGGTCTTCCGCCGGCCCCGGGACGCTGCGGGACCGATCCTGAACCGCCGTCCGGCCGGTGACCATGCGCGCCGGCGGAACTACGGATACCCAATCAATTCCCCGCCTTTCGTTCGGTGCGCGGGTGTGGCGGCCGATCTAGGCTGCGCCGATGAGCCCGCCCACGGCGCCGGGCGACCTCGTGGCCGAGGCCGTGCGGCGGACCCTCGCCGGGGACCAGGCCCGGCCGCTGCTGCTGCACGTCACCGGGGCCGCGGGCACGGGCAAGACCGTCCGGGCCGCGGGCCTGGTCGCTCTCGCGCGCGCCGCGCCGGTGTCCTCGCTGGACCTGTCGTTCACCTCGGCCGGGAGCCTCGTCGTGCGGTCCGCGTCCGGCGTCGGCCCGCCGCCCGACCCGGCGCTGCGCGACGACGTCCGGGAGTGGCGCGACCGGCTGGCGCGCGAGGTGCCCGCGCTGCTGGTGGTGGAGGACGTCCAGCGCGCGCCGGCCGGGTTCGTGGCGCTGGTGCGCGACTGGGTGGAACGCGCGCGGGGCGGCTGCGTCACGGTGGTCACCGCGCGCCCGGAGGAACTCGCGGACCCCGCGCTCCCGCTGGGTGCGGGACTCGCGCTGCCGTCGGCCGTCGTGGTGCGCCACGAGCACCTGGCCGGCTGGGACGGCGACCGCGTCCGCGACGCCGTGCACGACCGCCTGGGCCCGCAGCGGTGCTCGCGCCAGGTCGTGGCGCGGATCGCCGGGCTCTCCGGCGGCAACCCGCAGGTGGTGGCCGACCTGCTCGACCTGCTGGCGGAGGCCGGGGCGCCGGGGGAGCCGTTCTCGCTCGCCGACGTCGACGCGGCGGGCGTCCCGCCTCGCCTGGCGCAGCTGACGGTCGGCCGGCTGGCGGCGCTGTCGCCGGACGCCCGGGCCGTGACCGCGGTGGCCGCCGTCCTCGGCGGCCCGGCGAGCGGCGCGGATCTGGGCAGTGCGGCCGGTCTCGCGCCCGGCGACGGGGAGCGGGCGGTCGCCGAGGCCGTGGCCGCCGCGCTGCTCACCGAAGACGAGCGCGGCTCCTGCGACTTCGCCGTCCCGCTCGCCGCGGCCGCCGTGCGCGCGCGGCTGGCCGGGGCGCAGCGGCGGCGGCTGCACCTGCGGGCCGCGGACGTCCTGTGCCGGCGTCGGCCGGTGCCGTGGGTGCACGTCGCCGAGCACCGGCGCCGGGGCGCGTCCCCGCGGGGCTGGCTGCGCGCGGTCGAACGCGCCGCGAGCGACCCGGCCGCGTTCGGCGACCCCGAGTCGGTGATCGACACCGTGCGGCCGGTGCTCGCGTCCACGGAGATCGCCGAAGACGTGCGGGCCCGGCTGGCGCTGCGGGTGTCACGCAACGCCGTGCTGACGCTGCCGTCGCCACGCACGGTGGCCGTGCTGCGGGAGATCGTCGCGCAGACGGGCCTCGCCCCGGGCGTGCGCGGCGAGATCCGCCTCGAACTGGGGCTGCTGCTGCACAACCAGCTCAACCAGGCCGAGGGCCGGGCCGAGCTGGAACGGGCCGCGGCGGAGCTGCGGGACCGGCCGGCGCTGCTCGTCCGGGCCATGACGGCGCTCGCCAACCCGTTCCAGGCCGGCGCCGCCCGCGCCGACCACGAGACCTGGCTGGCCCGCGCGGAGGACGTCGCCGCCCGGGCCGGTGACGACACGTCGCGGGCGGCGGTGGAGTCGACGCGGATCACCCTCGCCGTCGCCTGCGGTCGGCGGGGCCCGGGGCGGCCGCGGGCGCCCCGGGCGGAGTTCGAGGTGCGGCACAACGAATACCTCGCGCGGGGCTTGACGAATACCGCCGTCGCCGCGGTCTTCGCGGGCCGCTTCCGCGGCGCCGATGTGCTGCTGGAACGGGCGCGGCAGTGCTCGGCCGTGCTGGGTTCGCCGTTCCTGGAGCAGTGCGACCGCGGCACCGGGCTGTTGTTCGACTTCGAGCGCGGTGCGTGGGACGGGCTCGCCGACCGGAGCCGGCGCAGCCTGTCCGACGCGGGTGTCCAGGCCGACGCGCGGCTGGTGCTGGTCCAGCTGGCCCTCGCCCGGGGCGACTGGGCGGAGGCCGAGGAGATCTGGCCCGCGCGCGGCGGGTTCGCGTTCGTGCCGTACGACGCGACGGCGGTCGCGGCGCGGGCCCGCATGGACCTGGCCCAGGGCCGGACGGCCGAAGCCGTGACGGCGGTGGAGGAAGCCTGGGCGGCGATCGCGGCGAAGGACATCTGGGTCTGGGCGGCCCGCCTCGCCCCGGCGGCCGTGCAGGCGTGGCTCGCCGCCGGCCACCACGACCGGGCCGTCTCGGCGGTGGCCCGGTTCGGCCGGGGCCTGCGCGGCCACGACAGCCCGGCGGCGGCCGCCGCGCTGCTGTGGACCCGGGCGCTCTTGGCCGACCACGCGGACGACCCGGCGGCCCCCGGCCTGTACGAGCGAGCGTCGGCCCTGTTCGCCCGGCTGCCCGCGCCCTACCCGGCGGCCCTGACGCAGGAGGGCGCCGGTCTGTTCGGCCCGGCTCTGGACACGTTCACCCGCCTCGGCGCGGCGTGGGACGCCACCCGCGTCCGCGGCCGCCTGCGGGCGGCCTCGGTCCCGCCGGGCCGCCACCGAGGCCGCCCGGCCTACCACGACGGTCTTTCCCCGCGGGAGCACGAAATCGCCGAGCTGGCGGCGGGCGGCCTGACGAACCGGGCGATCGCGGAGACGCTGCACCTGTCCCAGCGGACGGTGGAG
Organism: Amycolatopsis sp. cmx-8-4; assembly: GCF_046548675.1. Classification (NCBI taxonomy): domain Bacteria; kingdom Bacillati; phylum Actinomycetota; class Actinomycetes; order Pseudonocardiales; family Pseudonocardiaceae; genus Amycolatopsis; species Amycolatopsis sp. cmx-8-4. The sequence continues at coordinate 142,702 of NZ_JAEBDZ010000020.1, read as the reverse complement.
CACCACGTGGCCCGCGCGATGCAGAAGACCGGGGTGCGATCGCGGCGGGCGTTGCTCGGCGAGGCGCACACCTGAGCCGTGGTTGTGTCTGGTGCCAGTGTCGGCCGTTGCCGGGCGCTCGATCGTTCACGAACGGCCACCACGGCCACCACGGCGACCGGATCGGCCGATGTGGCGACGAAGGGCCGCCACGGCGGCCGGAGTGGCCTATGTGGTGACCGGAAGGGCCCACCGCGGCGGCCGGAGTGGTCACTGCGGCGGCCGCGGCGGCCGGCGCGGCCGACGTGGCGACTGGGAGCGGCCACCGCGGCGACCCGAGCGGCCAACATGGCGACCCGAGCAGCCAACATGGCGACCCGAGCAGCCAACATGGCGACCCGAGCGGCCAACATGGTGACCGGAGTGGCCAACATGGTGACCGGAGTGGCCAACACGGCATGGTCGGACACGCGAGTCGCCTCGCGGCGGGAGCCGCTGGAGCGCGAGAGCGCCGAACCGCCCGCGTCGCGGAAGCGGGATCTGCGCCTGACGACGTCCGCGTGGTGGACAGAAAATCGGTCGCCAGGTCATAAACCGCCAGGAAACCACCGCAAGTGCGGGTTACTTCCCGTCCAGATCGTGAGACAGTAGGGCGATCACCGCGAACTTCCTTAAGGTCCCTGATCGTCACTCGATCGGCTGAATCTTGAAGGTGCTGTGGCCAACCCTCCGCCGACACCCGCCAGCGGTGTCTCGCCCGTCGCGGCGCGTTCCTTGCCGTCCGCGGTGTGGCGTGCCGTCCGTTCCGGGTGGTGGACCTCCACCTGTGCGGTCCTGATCGTCCTCATCGTGCTGCTCGCCGCCGCGGCCGATCTGTTCGTGCTGGCCGAAGGGCAGAGCCTGAACCCGGACATCGCCACCCTCGGCCCGACCGGGCTGCCCGCCGGGACGCTCGGCGGCGTCAGCGCCGCGCACTGGTTCGGGGTCGAGCCGCTGACCGGCGTCGACCTCTTCGCGCTCGCCGCGCACGGGGCGCGGACGTCGCTGCTCGTCGGGCTCGGCGCCACCGTGCTGGCCACCGCGCTCGGCGTCGTGATCGGCGTCAGCGCCGGCTACCTCGGCGGCTGGTGGGACCGGCTGGTCACCTGGACCGCTGACGTCATCCTCGGCTTCCCGTACCTGATCTTCATGATCGCGCTCGGCGCGGTGCTGCCGGTCGACTTCCCGCGGCAGTTCACGCTGGTCGTCGTGCTGGGGCTCTTCGGCTGGCCACGCGTCGCGCGGATCGTCCGGTCGCAGGCCCTCACCCTCGGCAAACGCGACTTCGTCGCCGCGGCGCGGGTGATGGGTGGCGGGCCGTGGCACGTGTTCACCAAGGAGCTGCTGCCCAACCTCTGGGCGCCGATCATCGTCGTGGCCAGCCTGTCCATCCCGTCGATGATCGGCAGCGAGGCCGCGCTGTCGTTCCTCGGCGTCGGCGTGCTGCCGCCGACCCCGAGCTGGGGCCGCACGATCAGCACGGCCATCGACTTCTTCGAGACGGACCCGATGTACCTCGTCTTCCCCGGCCTGCTGCTGTTCCTGATCACGCTGGCGTTCAACGTCGTCGGCGACGCCATCCGCGACGCGCTCGACCCGCGGTCCGGGGGCGCGGCCTGATGCGCACCGCCCGCTTCGTCGCGACCCGGTTCGCCGGGATGCTGCTGGTCCTGTTCGTCGTCGCCTTCGTGACGTTCGTCGTCTTCTACGTCCTGCCCGCCGACCCGGCCCGGATGGCCTGCGGCCGCCCGTGCTCGCCGGAAAGCCTCGCGCTGGCGCGGGACTTCATGGGCTACAACAGCCCGTGGTACCAGCAGTTCTTCGACTTCCTCGGCGGCATCTTCGGCGGCCGCACGTTCGGCACCGGCGTCTCCGCGATCCACTGCACCGCACCGTGTTTCGGCTACGACTTCCAGAACAGCGTCGACGTCCTCAGCGAGATCGGCGGCCGGATCGGGGTCAGCTTCTCGGTGGCGCTGGGCGCGGCCGTGATCTGGATCGTCCTCGGCGTCGGGCTCGGCGTGCTTTCGGCGCTGCGCCGCGGTTCCGCCGTCGACCGGATCACCATGGCCGCCGCGATGGCCGGGGTGTCCATGCCCGCCTACCTGGCCGGGATGATCGGCATCACGATCTTCGCGTTCGCCCTCGACGTCGTGCCGAAGAACGGGTACGTGCCGCTGACCGAGGATCCCGCGCAGTGGGCGTGGCACCTCGTGCTGCCGTGGCTGGTGCTCGCGTTCCTGCACACCGCGATCTACGCCCGGCTGACCCGCGGGCAGATGCTCGAGACCCTCGGCGAGGACTACATCCGCACCGCGCGGGCGAAGGGCCTCACCGAACGCAAGGTGGTGGGCCGCCACGCGCTGCGCAACGTCCTGCTGCCGGTGGTCACCGTGTTCGGCGTCGACCTCGGGGCGCTGCTGGCCGGCACCGTGATCACCGAACGGATCTTCGGCATGGCCGGGGTCGGCCGCCTGCTGGTCGACGCGATCTCCTCGCTCAACCTCCCGGTGCTCCTCGGCGTCACGCTGTTTTCCGCGCTGCTGGTCACCTTCCTGAACTTCCTGGTCGATCTCTGCTACGGCGCGCTCGATCCGCGAGCCCGCCTTGTCTGAAGTGCTGAAGGGGAAACGATGAAACGGGGACACTGGCTCAAGTCGGCCGCAGGGGTGACGGCCGCCGTCATGCTGCTGACGGCATGCGGGGCCAACGACACGCCCGCCGCGCAAGGCGGTTCCGTCAAGCCGGGCGGGAACCTGGTCCTGCTCAACGACGCGCCGTCGATCACCTGGGACCCGGCGAAGAGCTCCAACCTCGTGGTGACCACGCTCGGGCTGGTCCACCGGCGGCTGACGTCGTGGGACGTCGCGCCGGGCAAGGACACCACGGTCGTGCCGGACCTGGCCACCGACACCGGGCGCGCCAGCGACGGCGGCAAGACGTGGACGTTCACCCTCAAGGACGGCCTGAAGTACAGCGACGGCACGCCGATCAAGTCCGAGGACGTCAAGTGGGGCCTCGAGCGCTCGTTCGCGCCCGCGTTTTCCGGTGGCCTGTCCTACCACAAGGACCTGCTTTCGCCGGGCCTGGCGTACAAGGGCCCGTTCGACGGCGGCAAGGAGCTGGACTCCATCCAGACGCCCGACGCCAAGACGATCGTCTTCCACCTCGCCCGCGCGTACGGCGACTGGAACTGGGTCGCCAGCACCCCGGCGTTCTCGCCGGTGCCGAAGGGCAAGGGCGCCGAGGCGAACTACGGTGACCACTCGATCGCGTCCGGCCCGTACCAGATCCAGAGCTACGAGCGCGGCAAGTCCGCGAAGCTGGTCCGCAACCCGAACTGGGACCGCGCGACCGACCCGACGCGCAAGGCGAACGCCGACACCGTCGACTTCGAGCTCGGGCAGGACACCAGCGTCATCTCCAAGCGCCTGATCGACGACACCGGCAAGGACCGCAACGCCTTCGGCATGTCGTTCGCCTCGCCGGCCCAGCTGGCGCAGATCCAGGGCAGCCCGTCGGCCAAGGCGCGTCTCGTCACGTCGGAATCCGGGGCGCTGTCGTACCTTTCGCTCAACACCCAGCGCGGCAAGCTGGTGGACCCGAAGGTGCGCCAGGCGTTCCAGTACGCCGTCGACAAGGCCGCCTACCAGGTGGCCAGCGCGGGCAACGCCCAGCTCGCCGGCGACGTCGCCACGACGCTGATCACGCCCGGCCTGCAGGGCCGCGAACAGTACGACCTCTACCCGGCACCGCCCTCCGGTGACCCGGCGAAGGCCAAGCAGCTGATCGCGGACGCGGGCCTGCCCAACGGGCTCGACGGCCTGGTTCTCGCCACGCACAACGAGAACGGTTACCCGGAGAAGGCCGCGGCGATCCAGGCCTCGCTGGCGCGGGCCGGCATCAAGGTGACGATCAAGCCGCTCGACGAGGACACCTACACGTCCGAAGTGGACACCAAGGGCCTGTCGGACTACGACCTGACGCTCACCTCGTGGCAGCCGGACATCCCGTCGGCCAACGCGAACATCCAGCCGCTGTTCCAGTCGACCGAGATCGGCAACGGCGGGTACAACGAGTCGCGCTACAGCAACCCCGACGTCGACCGGCTGATCGCCGAGGCGCAGGCCACCATCGACCCGGCCGAGGCCGGCAAGAAGTGGGCGGCGCTGGACAAGAAGATCCTCGCCGACTCGCCGGTGGTCCCGTTGCTCTACAACCGCAACTCGTTCCTGCACGGGTCGAACGTCGGCGACGTCGAGATCGGCAAGTTCCCGGCCTACGTCGACTACCGCAAGTTCGGGATCGTCCAGTGACCGGAGCCGGGCTCCTCAGGCTGCACGACGTGGCGGTCTCCTTCGGGGACGTCGAAGCCGTCCGCGGGGTCGGCTACGAGGTCCGTGCGGGCGAAGTCGTCGCGGTGGTCGGGGAGTCCGGCTCGGGCAAGACGGTCACCGCGATGTCCCTGCTCGGCCTGCTCCCGCCCACGGCGAAGGTGTCCGGGCGCGCGGAGCTGGCCGGGCGGGACCTCTACGCCATGGCCCCGGCCGAGCTGCGGGAGGTCCGCGGCGGGGACGTCGGCATGGTGTTCCAGGAACCGATGAGCGCGCTCAACCCGGTGTTCACCATCGGCGACCAGCTCGTCGAGGCGATCCGCACGCACCAGCCGATCCCGCCGGCGGCGGCTCGTGAACACGCCATCGAGCTGTTCGGCCTGGTCGGGCTGCCCGCGCCCCGCGAGCGGTTCCGCTCCTACCCGCACGAGCTGTCCGGCGGGCAGCTGCAGCGCGTCGTCATCGCCATGGCGGTGGCCAACGACCCGAAGCTGCTGATCGCCGACGAGCCGACCACGGCCCTGGACGTCACCGTCCAAGCCGAGATCCTCGAGCTGCTGCGGGACCTGCGCTCCCGGCTCGGCACGGCGATCCTGCTCATCACGCACGACATGGGCGTGGTCGCCGACCTCGCCGACCGCGTCGTGGTGATGCACGACGGCGTCGTCGTCGAGCAAGGTGACGTCCGGACGGTCTTCACCGCGCCCGCCGAGGCCTACACGCGGCAGCTGCTCGGCTCGGTCGTCTCGCTCAGCACCGCGGCGACGACCGGCCTCCAGCGGGCGCTGGCGGCCGACATCGAGGTCTCGCCGGGACACGTCGCGGCGGCCGAACACCCGGCGGTGGCGTCGGTCCCGGACGTCCCGGCCGAAGCACCGTTGCTGCGCGTGGAAGATCTCGCCGTCACCTACCGCGGCCGGTTCCGGGCGATGGCCGTCCACGCCGCCGAAGGCGTGAGCCTGCACGTCGAGCCGGGGGAGGTCCTCGGCCTGGTCGGCGAGTCCGGTTCGGGGAAGAGCACGGTCGCCCGCGCCGTCACCGGCCTGCTCGCGCCGACGGCGGGCTCGGTCCGCATCGGCGACGTCGACATCACCCGGGCGCGCGGCCGGGCGGCGAAGGCGTTGCGGCGGCGCATCGGCGTCGTGTTCCAGGACCCGCTGTCCTCGCTCAACCCGCGCACGACGGTGGGGGAGAGCGTCGCGACGCCGTTGCGGCTGCACAAGGCGGTTCGTTCGTCCGAAGTGGACGGACGGGTGGCCGAGCTGCTGTCGGCGGTCCAGCTGTCGCCGACCCTGCGCACGCGCTACCCGCACGAGCTTTCGGGCGGCCAGCGGCAGCGCGCCTGCATCGCGCGGGCCCTGGCGCTGCGCCCGGACCTGCTGGTCGCCGACGAGCCGACGAGCGCCCTCGACGTCACCATCCAGGCCCGGATCCTGGACCTGCTGCGCGAGCTGCGGCACGAGTTCGGGTTCGCGTGCCTGTTCATCAGCCACGACCTCGCGGTGATCGAGCAGCTGGCCGACCGGGTCGCGGTGATGCACCGCGGCCACGTCGTCGAGCAGGGCCCGACCAAGGAGGTCCTGACGGCACCGGCACACGCGTACACACGCCGGCTGCTGTCGGCGGCCCCGGTGGCCGACCCGGAGGCGCAACGGTTGCGGCGAGAAGCCTGGCGGCAGCTACGTTAGGTCCAGGTGCTCCCGCAGCGTCGTCCCTTCGTACTCCGTGCGGTACACGCCGCGGTCCTGCAGTTCCGGGACCAGCCGGTCGACGATGTCGTCCAGGGCGGCCGGGACCAGGTGGGGGCTGATGTTGAAGCCGTCGACCGCGCGGGTGCGGACGTAGCGCGCCCATTCGTCGGCGATCTGGCCCGGCGTGCCGACGAAGCCGTGCTGGCGCGGCTGGACCTCCAGGACGAGCTGGTGGATGGACAGCTTCTTCGCCTCGGCCAGCTCGCGCCACTGCCGGATCCGGTCGAGCTTGCCGGTGCGGTCGGCGATCGAGATCGTGCCGCGGGACGGGTCCAGCTCACCGTCGATCGGCTCGACGTCGGGGAGCGGGCCGTGCGGGTCGTAGGCCGAGAGGTCCCGGCCCCAGTACTGCTCCAGGAACGCGACCGCGCGCTGCGGGGAGATCTGCCGGCGCCGGATGTCCTCCGCGCGCTCCGCCGCGTCCGCCGGGGTGTCGCCCAGGACGACCGTGGCCCCGGGCAGGATCCGGACGGCGTCGGCAGGGCGGCCGTGGCGGGCGAGCCGGGCGCGCAGGTCCTCGGCGTAGGCGAGCGCCTTGTCGTAGGCGGTGTTGGCCGAAAAGACGACGTCCGCGTACTTCGCCGCGAGTTCCCGCCCGCCCGCGGAATCCCCGGCCTGGAACAGCACCGGCCGGCCCTGCGGGCTCGGCGGCACGGTCGGCGTCGCCCGCAGGCCGACGAGGTCCGTGTGCCGGGCGACCGGGCCGGTCGCCGACCACAGCGCGAGGGCCGCTTCGACGAACTGTTCCGCCCGCTCGTACCGTCGTTCGTGGTCGAGCCAGCCGCCGCGGCGGAAGTTGGCGCCGGTCCAGGCGTTGTCCGTGGTGACGATGTTCCAGCCCGCCCGGCCGCCGGACAGGTAGTCCAATGTGGACAGCCGGCGGGCGAGGTCGGCCGGGAAGTTGTACGTCGTGTTCTGCGTCGCCACCAGGCCGATCCGGCTCGTCGCCGCGGCGAGCGCGCTCAGCTGGGTGATCGCGTCCGGGCGGCCGGCGACGTCCAGCGCGTGCACCCGGCCGCGGTTCTCCCGCACCCGCAGGCCTTCGCCGAGGAAGAAGGCGTCGAACAGGCCCCGCTCCAGGGTCCGCGCGACCGAAACGTACGTCTCGATCGCGGTGTGGTCCGCGTTCGACGGGTCGTCCCACAGGAACTGCGGGCCGACGCCGGTGTAGAACACCCCGAGGTGCAGCCGGGCGCTCATGCGGCACCCGCCGCGAACATGCTCGCCGGGCGCGGCAGGCCGAGCGACGTGCGCAGCGTCGCCCCGGGTTCCGGGGGGACGAGCAGATTGTCCTTGCGCAAAGCCGGAAGCATCTCCTCGATCAGCACGGGCAGGCCGTGGACGCCCGCGTGCAGCCGGACGCCGTCGACGCTCGTGGCCAGCCAGCCCAGCAGCTCCGTCAGGCCGGCCGCGGATCCGGTGTAGCGCAGCCGATCGTGCGGCCGGCGGCCGGCGGGCACGTCGGTGTCGAGGAGGACCTCCACCTCGGCGAAGACGAGCGGCGCGCCGGACTCGCGGGCCCGCTGGGCGCGGCGCCGGACGTCTTCGAGTCCCGTGCCACCGATCAGCACGACGTCGGGGCGCACCGCCTCCGCCAGGTCGCCGGGCGCGAGCACGACCGGCTGCCCCTGCGGCGGCCGCGGTGTGATCAGCGGGCCCTTGACCGAAAACGTGGCGCCGGTGAAGTCGACGTGGTGCACCCGGTCCGGGTCGAGGTAGCGGCCGGTCGTGACGTCCTTGACGACGGCGTCGTCATCCCAGGAATCCCACAGCCGCCGCACGGCTTCGACGATGTCGGTGGCTTCGCGGTGCAGCACGGCCGGGTCGAGCTTGCTGCCGCCGATCGTGGCGAGGGCTTCGGCGGAGCCGTCCGCGGCGACGATCCAGGCGGCGCGGCCGTGGGAAGCGTGGTCGAGACTCGCGAGCTGGGCGGCCAGGTGGAACGGCTCGGCCGTCGTGACGTTCGACGTCGCCGCGAGCCCGACCCGGTCGGTCAGGGTCGAGACGTAGGCGGCGCGGCCGGTGGCGTCGAGCCGGAAACCGCCGGCGGGCGGGAGCGGCGAGTCGTCGAAGGTGACCAGCGAGAAGCCGCTGGATTCGGCGGCGGTGACGGCGTCGGCCAGTGCTCGCGGAGACACCCGCGCGCCGTCGCCGTCGAGTTCCACCGCGAGGTGCAGGCTGGTCATGAACCCCCCCTTTTCGTTCCCTTCCAGAGGTATCCGCTCCGGTTCCCGCCCGCACGCGCGTTCAGGATGTGGACGGTCTGTCCGGCGCCCGCTGCCGCGCCGACAATGACCCGCATCCGGCTTGCCGGCGGGAAAGGGGTGGCCATGCGCATCCTCCGGGCCTTCGCGAGGGCCTTCACCGCGTTCGGCTGGGTGCTGACACCCCCGGCCGGGCCGTACGACCTCGGCACCGTCGTCCCGCTCCCACGCCCGGACGCCGACGTGCCGAGGGTGCCGCTGAGCGCGCGGGAACGCGAAACGTTCTGGAGGATCGTGGCAAGCTGAGGGCAACGCGATCGACGACGAAGCGGTGGGAAACGACCGAGGCGCCGGAAATGCCCCTGCACACGCGGCGGGTCCGGTTCGATCCGGTCCCGGAGCTCGCGCGGGTGCGCGACGGCGACGGCATCACGGCGTGCACCACTGCCTCGGCGCGCCGCTCGCGCGGATGGAGCTGAAGATCGCGTTCCCCGCACTGCTGCGGCGGTTCCCGGAGCTGGCGCTCGCCGTGCCCTACGAGGAGATCGGGGTTCCGGGCGTTCCACGTCGTCTACGGACTGCACGAACTGCCCGTCACCTGGTGAGCGGACCGGCCGGTGCTTCCGCGACCGGCTCGGCGGGCAGGTCGACGTCGTCGGGGCGGGCTCGGCGGGGGAAGAGCGGGGAGATCAGCAGGAACAGCCCGATGACCACCGCCTGGACCACGAGGGCGTCGCGGAAGCTTTCGGTTACCCGGCCGGCGACGGCGCAGGCGAAGAACACCGTGCTGAACACCGCGACGCCGACCGAGCCGCCGATCGACTGGACCGCCGACAGCACGCCGGAGGCGGAACCGACCTCGTCGTCGGCGACCGCGCCGAGGACGGTGTTGAACACCGCCGCGATCACGATGCCCGCGCCGATTCCGGTGACGACGCTGCCGGGCACGATCCGCCAGATCGTGAAGGCGCCGTCGCCGGCCAGTGCGAACCACAGCCAGGCGACCCCGGCCAGCTGGACGACCGCCCCGGCCTGCAGGACGCGCCGGCCGAGCTTGGCCGCGAGCAGCCCGCCGCTGATGCCGCCGCCGACGGCGGTGCCCAGCGCGATCGGGAGGTTGCCCAGCCCGGCCTGCCCGGCGGTGAAGCCCTCGCCGAGCTGCAGGAAGAACGTCAGCACCAGCTGGGTGCCGATCAGCCCGCCGAAGAACAGCGCGATCGCGACCAGCCCGACGGTGAAAGCGGACTTCCCGAACAGCGTCGGGGTGACCAGGGGAGTGCGGTCCCGGCGCACGATCCGGCGTTGCCACAGGGCGAACGTGACGTAGCCGAGCGCCGCGGCGGCCAGGGAAAGCCACGTCCACAGTGGCCACCCCGACGACTGGCCCTCGTTGAGCGGCAGGACCAGCAGAGCGGAGGCGCCGGCGACGAGCGCGGCCCCGGCGACGTCCACCCGCAGGCCCCGGGTCCGTTCGCCGTGGGGCACCAGCCGCCGGGCCAGCACGAACGCCGCGAGCCCGATCGGCACGTTGACCAGGAACACCAGCCGCCAGCCGAGGCCGAACAGGTCCCAGTCGACGAGCGCGCCGCCCAGCACCGGGCCCAGCACACCGCCGAGCCCGAGCACCGGGCCGAAGACGGCGAGGGCCTTGGTCAGGTCGCGGGGCGTGAGGTTGTCCCGCAGGATCCCCAGTCCCTGCGGCAGCATCATCGCCCCGGCGACGCCCTGGATCAGCCGGAAGGTGATCAGCAGCCCGATGCTCGGCGCGAGCGCGCACAGCAGCGACGCGAGCGCGAAGGCCGCGAGGCCGACGAGGAACATCGGCCGCCGGCCGTACCGGTCGCCGAGCCGCCCGCCGAGGACGAGCCCGGCGCCGAGTGTCAGGGCGTACCCGCCGATCACCCACTGCAGCCCGACCGGGCTCGCCCCGAGGGAGCGTTCCAGCGCCGGGCCCGCCACGTTGACGATCGTCGAGTCGAGCAGGTCCATCAGCTCGACGACGAGGACCGTGGCCAGCAGGCACCACATCGTCTTCTTTTCGGTCATGCGGTGCTCCCGAGGGCATCGGCGGTCCCGGTGTAGATCCGTACGACACCGGCGAGGAAGTTCTCGACGACCTCTCGTTCGCCGGGGCTCAGCGCCCCGACGAGGCCCTCGACGCCGCTGAGCAGCGGGTGCAGGTGGCCGAAGATCCGCGTCATCGACTCCGGCACCGGCTCGACGAGCACCTTGCGGCGGTCGGTGGCGTGCGGGCGGCGGGTGATGTGCCCGGCCTGCTCGAGCCGGTCCACGATGTGCGTGCTCGCCGCGGTCGAGACCCGCAGCCGGTCCGCGAGCTCCTTCGCGGTCAAGGGACCTTCGCTGGTGAGGTGCTCCATCGCCGCGAGGTCCGTCGGGTTGACGCCCAGGGCGCCGCTGAGACGTTTCTCGATGACGCGGGTCAGCGTGCCCACCACTTGGAGGCGCTCCATCACCGCGTTGCCCACGCCCGGGGCGTCGACGTGCCAGGAAGTCATGACAAGAAGACTACTGAAGAAGTTACTAACTAGATTAGCGAAATACTGTGGTCCTCGACACTCACGCCCGGTCCAGCCGGGGGTAGAGCACCTCGCGCAGGAGCAGCAGGACCGCCGCGGCGACCGGGATCGCGACGAGCGCGCCGACGACCCCCAGCAGCGCGCCGCCCAGGATCACCGCGACCACCGTGACCAGGGCCGGGATCTTCACCGCGCCGCCGATGATGCGGGGCACCAGCAGGTAGTCCTCCACCAGCCGGTAGACGACGAAGAAGACGATCGTGGCGAGGCAGACCGGCAGGGACACCGTCAGGGCGACCAGGCTGACCAGGACGCCGCCGACGACGGAACCGACCACCGGGATGAGGTCGAGGATGGCGACGGTGATGGCCAGCAGCGCGGGGTACGGGACGTCGAAGATCAGCAGCCAGACCAAGGAGAGCACGCCCGCGATGACCGAGATCGCCAGGTTGCCGAGCACGTAGCCGCCGACCTTGGTGAAGATCGCGTCCCCGATGAGGATGGCCCGCGGCCGCCGCGAGCGCGGCAGCAGCCGGTACGCGCCGGCGCGGATGCGGGGCAGGTCCACGACGAAGTACACCGTCAGCACCACCAGGATCAGGATGTTCGTCAACGCGCTGAACACGGCCTGGCCGGCACCCAGCAGCCCGCTGGGCAAGGCCGACCCGCCGATCAGGCCTTCGAGCTGCTGCTGCAGGTGGAACCGCTCGTTGAGCCGCCCCAGCAGCGTGCTGTGGTCCTGGGCGTCACGCAGGTACGCGGGCGCCTTGGCGATGAGCTGGCCGGCCTGCTCGACCAGGACCGGGATCGCGGCGGTGAGGAAGCCGCCGACGGCGAGCAGTGCGACGACGAACACCGTCGTGACGGCGAGCCAGCGCGGGAAGCGGTGCCGGGTCAGCCACGCGACGGCGGGTTCGAGCCCGATCGCGAGGAACAGGGCTAGGCCGACGAGGACCAGGACGTCCTGGAGGCCGACGACGATCTGCACGAGCCCGTAGGTGACGGCGACGCCGGCGGCCGCCGCCATGCCGATCAGGAACGGCGAGCGCCGGTTGAGCGGCTTCCCCCTGGCCCCCAACGGTTCCTCGAGGGTGCTGAGCTCGGCGGCGGTCGCTTCGTCGGCGGCGAAACCGTCGGGCGTCCGGGAATCTTCCAGGGGGATCTGTTCTTCGGGGGAGGGCAAGACAACCTCCTGGGTATCCGCCACCGAGGGCGGTGAACCGGCGCGTCCCGCCGGAGGCTGTCGGCTCAACCGGTTCCCATCCAACCACGCCGGGACCCGGCCCGCGACGGTCGCGCTCAGCTCGGTGCCCCGCCGAGGCGTGGGGTGCGCGATCACGGGGTATCCGAAGATTTCCTGAACCTGTCTGGAGGTCCGATGCGCCTGCCCGCCACCCGGGGGCCCGTCAGCGAGGAGGTCGTCCGCCTCCTGCGCGGCGCGACCCCGGCCGAGGACCCCGACCACGGGCCCGCACAGCCGGCCGTGCACGACGAGGACCTGCAGCTGTCCCTGTGGATCTGTTACGAGCTCGGCTACCGCGGCTTCGACGACCTCGAACCGGACCAGGACGGCGGGCTCGCGCTCTACGCCCTCCGGAAAGACCTCGAAAGACGGTGGCTGGCCGGGCTGACCGACCTCGTCGCGCCGGTCGCCACCGACCCGGCCGACGTCCCGCGGGCGCTGGCCCGGCTGGTCGCCGCCGACGACGGCCCGCCGCTGGCGAAGTTCCTGCAGCGCAAGGCATCCGCCGCGCAGTTCGGCGAGTTCGTCGCGCACCGGTCGGTGTACCACCTCAAGGAGGCCGACCCGCACAGCTGGGCCATCCCGCGCCTGAGCGGGCGGGCGAAGGCCGCGCTGGTCGAGATCCAGGCCGACGAGTACGGCGGCGGGCGCGTGGAACGCATGCATTCGGAACTGTTCCGCACGACCATGCGGTCACTGGGGCTGGACGACACCTACGGTCACTTCGTCGACGACGTGCCGGCCGTCACGCTGGCGGTGAGCAACCTGATGTCCCTGTTCGGGATGAACCGGCGCTGGCTCGGCGCCGCGCTCGGGCACCTCGCGGCGTTCGAGATGACGTCGTCGCTGCCGAACCGCCGCTACGGCAACGGGTTGCGCCGCCTCGGGGGTGACCCGGTGGCGACCAGGTTCTTCGACGAGCACGTCGAGGCCGACGCCGTGCACGAGCAGATCGCGGCCCACGACCTTTGCGGCGGCTATGTCGCGGAGCACCCGGAGGCCGCCGGGGACGTCCTGTTCGGGGCCGCGTGCGCGCTGGCGGTGGAGGCCGAGTTCGGGGCGCGGCTGCTGGACCGCTGGGCGGCCGGGTCCCCGAGCCTGCGCACCCGCGCGCTCTCCGGTGCGGCGTGACGCCGTCACTGCCCGCGGCCGCGGACCTTGTGCGTCCCGTCGCAGAACGGTTTCACGGCCGAGCGGCCGCACCGGCACAGGGCGACGACGGTGCCGCCGGGGCGCAGGACTTCGCCGTCCTGGGACCGGATCTCGACGTCGCCGCGGACCAGCAGCGGCCCGTCTTCGTAGGGCGTGATGGTCGCCGGTGCGGGCTGGTGTTCCATCGGCGGCGGGTACCCCGGCGCGCCGGAGCCCAACCGGCGGGCGCCCGATGACCGCCCGCGGTCCGGGCACCACGATCGGCGTCGAAGAGGAGTTCCTGGTCGTCGACACGGGGTCGCGGCGTCCCGTGCCGAAGGCGGCCGCGGTGCTCGCCCGGCTGGACGGCGACGCCGGCGGGATCAAGCCGGAGCTCTACGAGTCCCAGGTCGAAGCGGTCACCCCGGTGCTGACGAGCCTGGCCGACGTGGCCCGGTCACTGGTCACGAACCGCGCGTCGCTCGCGCGCGTGGCGGCGGCGGAAGGGGTGGCCGCGGTCGGCGTCGGCACCCCGGTCCTGGCCGGGCCGCTGCCCGTGCTGTCCACCGGCGACGACCGGTACCGGCTCGTCGCCCGGACCTACCAGGGAGCGTTCGCGGACTACGAGGCCTGCGGCTGTCACGTCCACGTCGGCGTGCCCGGCGACGACCTGGCCGTCGCGGTGGTCGACCACCTCCGCCCGTGGCTGCCGACGTTGCTGGCGCTGTCGGCGAACTCGCCGTTCCACCACGGCCGCGACACCGGGTACGCGAGCTGGCGGACGATCGACCAGGCCCGGTTCCCCGGCGGCGGGGTGCCACCGCGTTTCGGCGATTTCGCCGGTTACGAGCGGTGCCTGGACCAGCTCGTCGACTGCGGTATCCTGGTCGACGAGCGCATGACGTTCTGGGCGGCCCGGCCCTCACCGCGGTACGCGACGGTCGAGGTCCGGGTCGCCGACGTCGCGGCGTCGCCGGACGGAGCGCTGCTGCAGGCCGCCCTCGTCCGCGGCCTGGTCCGCGCCGCGCTCGACGACCTCTCCCACGGCCGCGAAGCCCCGGAGATCGACGGCCAGCTCGCCGCCGGCGCCCTGTGGTCGGCCGCCCGCTACGGCATCCACGGGCCCGGCATCGACACGATCGGCGGCCGCCGGGTGCCCGCCCGCACCCTGCTGGCGGCCCTGGTGCGCCGGGTCCGCCCGGCGCTGGAGGACACCGGGGACGTCCTGGCGGTCGACGCGCTGCTGCCCCCGGTGCTGGCCGGCGGTGCCGCTCGGCAACGCGCGACCGCGGCCGCCGGTGGCCTCACCGCCGTCGTCGACGAGCTGGCGGGCGTGCTGACGGAACCGGTGACCGGTCCGGCGGCGGGGGAGCGGAGCGCGGAGCACGCCCCGGTTCCCCTGTGACGGCCGACGTTCCGCACAGTCCACAAGGGACAGTGTGGCCGCCGGTCAGCCGGCCGGGCCGGAGACGTCGAGGATGTCCCGCTGCTCGATCCAGCTCACCGCGTACGCGGGCCCGTCGTCGGCGATCACCGGGACGACGATGGTGCCGGCGGGCCGGTACCGGGGCCGGCCGGCGAGGGTTCCGGTTCGGGGCGACGCCGGATCCGTACCCGAGTAGGTGACTCGCCACCGGCCGACGCTGTATGCGATCTGCCGCCGCGGCCGATGGCCTGGGCCGGTGGCCGCGCTCGTCGGCGGGATTCCTGGTGTCATCGTGTTTTCCTCGCTTTCCGGTGCACCCACGCGAGCGTGGGGCGACTGCGGAGCCGAGGTCCGGGGCAGCCCCGCAAGTCTAGGCAGCGCTGCTCCGCCGGGCGGAAAGGTCCCCCGATCGAGTTAGTCTCCCGGGTGGTGTCCGGATCTTCGTACACGCCGGGAAAAGGTTCCTTCGCCTCCCGATCCGGGGACCTGTGACCCTGGGCGCCGCCGGGTCCGGCGCGCACGATGAACCGAGAGCGGCAAGCCGTCGAGAGGACACCACATGCTGATCCGGATCAGCACGGACCGGACCGTGCACGGCGGCGAAGAGCTGAACCGGTACTTCGAATCGGAGCTCGCGACGAGGCTGTCGCGGTTCAGCGGCCACCTCACCCGGCTGGAAGTCCACTTCGGCGAGGAAACCGCCGCCGACGACGGTCTCGGCCACCGGTGCCTGATCGAAGCCCGGCCGGAGGGACGACGCCCGGTGGCCGTCAGCCACCACGCCGCTTCGGCCGCGGAGGCCTGCCGGGGCGCCGCGCACAAGCTCGAGAGCGTGCTCGAAACCGCGTACGGCCGAGTGGAGCACCACAAGGGCGGCGACTCCATCCGCCACCACGACTGACCGTCCTCAATGGACTCTTCCGCGCCCGGTCGCGGGGTATGATTCAGCCGTACAAGCGCCGGAGCGCCCAGTCCCCGCCTCGCGACGAACAACCCACCGAAGGCGGCCGCGGTGAGCACCGGTGCGGCCGGTCAGGAGCTCCGATCGTGAAACTCAACGTCTTCGACTTCCCCCGCCCTCGCCGTCCGCTGCCGGAATCCGCACCGGCGTCGCCGCCGGTCCCCGGAAACCGTGGCCACCGCGAAGGACACGGCGTCATCCATGCGGTCTTCACCGCTTCCGGTGGCGGTGAGCCGCCGGTGCCGCGTTACCACGACCTGGCGATCACCGTGGAGCGGTCCGGCTGGACGTTGGTCGTCGCCGTGGTCGGCGACGTCGACCTCAGCACCGCGCCCATGCTCCGGCACGCCCTCGACGAGGCCCTTGACCGGACACCGCGACGGGTCGTCGTGGACCTGTCCCTCGTCCGGTTCCTGAACACCGCCGGGCTGGAGGTGCTGCTCGACGCGCACCACCGGGCCGGGCCGGGCACCGACCTGCGGCTGGTGGCCACGACCCGCGCGACGTGGCGGCCCTTGGAACTCACCAGGATGCACGAGCTCCTGGTCGTCCACGCGTCCCGGGCGGCGGCGATCGCGGCGCCGCGGCGGCCGGGCGAAGGCGTCCGCTGACCCGCGTCACCGCCTCCTCGGCTGTGCGGTGTGCGGCCGCCGGCCGGGGAGGTGCGGTGGTTCCGTCGCCTGCGCCGGGACGTCCACCGCGGGAAGGCCGTCGGCGGGGCTGAGGCCGAGGACGGCGAGCAGCAGCCCGCAGTCGGCGGCGTCGTGCGCCTTCGACGCGACCACGCGGGTGGCCCGGCGCCGTTGCCCGTCGTCGAGGGTGAACGGATCCGCGGTCATCGCGTCCGGTGTTCCTGCCATTGCGGGCCCCTTCGGTCGGCCACGTGGGTGCGTGCCGCCGGGGGCCGGGGCGGTGCCGGGCCGCCGGCTGTGCACCGGCACCCGGACCCGCCAATGTAGTCCTCCGCGCGGGCGGGCTGGGGTGGCGAACGGGTGGGAGCTCAGTTCCGGGCCCGGTCGGCGGGGCCGGGCGGGTGCGCGTCGAGGATGTCGGCGGCCCGGACCAGGCTGACCGGCGTGTCGGTGGCGGAGCCCTGCGGGCGGACCGGCACCCAGGTGGTGCTGGTGTGCTCGTCGCGCAGGCTGCGCCCGGCGACGGTCCCGAGCCGCTCGTGCCACACCGGTGTCGCGCACGAGACGGACCGCGCGCGGCCCACGCGGCCGCGGAACCGGTAGCGGACGTGCCAGCCGAGCGGGTAGCCACCGCCGTGACGCGTGGGCCAGGCCCGGTGCGCGCTCCCCGCCGGGTGCGGATCGGTCTGCTCGTCGTCCACCGGTGCCCTCTTTCACTCCCGGTGCGCGAGCGGCGCACCGTCATCGGACGCCGGGGTCCGGGGCGCGGTTCTTCCCAGCGTAGGGGCGGCGGCGCCGATGGGGTTCGGCCAGCCGAGTGGTTCACCGCCCGGGGGCCGTCGTCGTCGTGGCCGGCCGTCGCGGGGTGGGCCACTCGGCCCGTTTTCCCGCTGCTCCAGGGGCTATAGTGAGGTCGACGCCCCGGACCTCGGCATCGTGGTTTCCGCGGCGCGGGCCCGCCGGCCCGCGCCCGATCCGAACGGCGAGGCGCACCATGGTGGCACGCGTGGCAGGGGTGGTCCTGCTCGTCCCGGTCTGCGTCCTGGCCGTGATCGGCGTGGCGCACACCTCGGCGGACGCCCTGATCGGCTGGAGCCTGGTGGGGCTCGGCGCCGGGATTCTCGTGGCGGTCGGCGCACCCCGGCTGCGGCGGGGCCGCCAGATCGGGTCGCACGGGCCCGACCTGCCGCTGGGCGTGGCCGCCGCGGCCACGTTCGTCACGGTGTGCCTGGTGATCGCCGGGATGCTGGCCGCGTTCGGCGGCGGCCTCGCGACGGCCGCGCTGCTCCTGTTCGCGGTCTCCGGGCTGTGGGCCGGGAACCACCACCGGCCACGGGCGCGCGCGACGCCGGTCGCGAACCCGCACGACGTCCTCGCGGCGGTCACGCTCCCCGCGTCGTCGACGCTGGTCGCCGACATGGGCACGGAGGAGCTGTGCGTGGCCTGGCGGCGCAGTTACTACCAGCTGGTCCTGGCCACCGACGAGCCGGCGCGCCGCCTGGTCGTGCAACGGCGCCAGGAGTTCCTCGACGAGATCGAGCGCCGTGACGGCCGCGGCTTCCGCCGCTGGCTCGACAGCGGCGCCCGCGCCGGCGGCGATCCCGGCCCGTACCTGACCACCCGAAGCTGACCGGACCATCCTCAGTGGACATACGCACGGAAAGGACGCCATGCCGCACCCGGACGGCGCGCCTTCGACGGCCGTGGCGCCGCGGCTGGTGCGCGGTGGCTGAGGTCGAGGTGCTGCGCGCCGGGGTGCTCGCCGCGTTGCGGGAGCACGGCAGCGGTTCCGGGGTCGACGTCGTCGGCCGGGTGTGCCGGGCCTGCGTGCGGCTGCTGCCGGTCGACGGCGCCGCCGTGTCGGTGACCGTCGACGCCGGGCACCGGGAAGTCGTCTACGCCAGTGACGCCGTGAGCGCCGCGTTGGCGGAACTGCAGTTTTCCCTCGGCGAGGGGCCGTGTTTCGAGGCGTACGCCGTCGGCGGGCCGGTCCTGGTGCCGGATCTCGCGGCCGGGCTGCCGCCCGCGTGGCCGACGTTCGCCGCCGAGGCCGGGACGCACCCGGTGGCCGCGCTGTTCACCTTCCCGGTGCAGATCGGGGCCGTCCGGGTGGCGACCCTCGACACCTACCGCGCGACCCCGGGTTCGCTGCTGCCCGGCGAACTGTCGACGGCCCTGCAGGTCGCCGACGTCGCCGCGCTCGCCTTGTCGGGGCTGCAGGCCGGTGGCGACCGCTGGCTCGACGGGGACGGCCGGTGGATGGCGGGGGCGGGGATGCGCTACCGGGAGGTGCACCAGGCCACCGGCATGCTCATCGCGTACTTCGACCTGCCCGCTTCCGCGGCGCTGGCCCGGCTGCGGTCGTACGCGTTCGGGCACAGCCGCTCCCTGCTCGACGTCGCCGCCGACGTCGTGACCGGGCGGCTGGGATTGGACGGGGAGTTCCGGTGAGGAGCACCCTGGTGACCGCCGGCATACGAGGAGATGGTGGAGATGCCCGACCGTGAACGGCAGGTGATCCGGGCGTTCGTCGCGCTGGCCGACACGCTGGTCGACGACTACGACGTCGCGGATCTGTTGCACACGATGGTGGTGGAATGCGTGGAGCTGCTCGACATCACGGCCGCGGGGCTGACGCTCGTGGACGAGCGCGGCGGCCTGCAGGTGCTCGCGTCGTCCACCGAGCAGGCGCGCCTGCTCGAACTGTTCCAGCTCAACATCGACGAAGGACCGTGCGTCGACTGCTTCACCGGCAGCGCGCCGGTGCTGGTGGCCGACGTCGCCGCGCAGGCGTCGCGCTGGCCGCGGTTCGCCGAAGAGGCGGCCCGGGAGGGCTTCGCGTCCGTGCACGCGCTGCCCCTGCGGCTGCGCAAGCAGACGATCGGGGCCCTGAACCTGTTCGGGCCCCGGCCGGGCGAGCTGTCGGCGGACGACGTGGCGCTGGCGCAGGGGATGGCCGACACCGCGACCATCGGCATCCTGCACGAACGCGCCCTGCGCCAGGGCGAGATCCTGTCCGAGCAGCTGCAGACCGCGTTGAACAGCCGGGTGATCATCGAACAGGCGAAAGGGGTGCTCGCCATCAGCGGGCAGCTGAGCATGGACGCGGCGTTCTCGGCCCTGCGCGGTTACGCCCGCCGCAACAACCGCCGGCTCAGCGACGTCGCCCGGGCTTTGGCCGACCACGACCTCGACCCGCGGGTCGTGCTGGCCCCGGCGAGGGCGGATCATCATCGCTGACCGGCTCTTCGTCACCGGGCGGCGGCAGCGGCGGTTCGAGGAACAGGCCGCCGTACCGCTCGTCCTGGGGCTTGACGAGCGCGCCCGGGCGGACGGGCTCGTCGGGGCTGTGACTGTCCATTGTGGAACCTTCCGGGCCGGTTCACCGGCCGGGGCCGGGGCTGGGAGCCGAGGACGGCACGGGCTCGACCACCCGCGCACGAGGTGCTCTCGGACGCCACCCACGCTACACGGCACCGGCGGTCCTCGCCCCGCGTCGCGGGCCGCCGGGTGATGCCGAGGACAGTCTTCGATGGGAGTGGCCATGCGGTTCCGTGATCGCCGGGAGGCCGGCGAACGACTGGCGCTCCGGCTGCGCCCGCTGCGCGGGCACCCGGCCGTGGTCCTCGGCCTGTCCGCGGGCGGGCTGGTGGTCGGTGGCGAGATCGCCGACGTTCTCGGCGCGCCCCTGGACATCCTGCTGACGCGCCGGATCGAGTACGACGGCCCGCCGGCGACCACGCTCGGCGCGGTCGGCGAGGGCGGCCTGCTCGTCTCGGACCACGACGCCATCAAGCGGTTCGACGTCACCGCCGGCGAGCTGGCCCGCCTGGCCGCCGGCGCGCGGTCCGAGCTGGCCCGGCAGGTCGCCGTCTACCGCCAGACCGGAGCCCCGGCCCCGATCGCCGGCCGCACGGTCGTCCTCGCCGACGACGGCGCCGCCACCGGCACGACCGCCCACACGGCGATCCGCGTCCTGCGCGCCCGCCAGGCCGGCCGCATCGTGCTGGCCGTCCCGGTCGCCCCGGCCCGCGTCCTCGACCGGCTCGCCCGGGAGGTGGACCAGGTGGTCTGCCTCCGTTCGCCGACGTGGGTGCACGCGGTGCGCAACAGCTACCGGAAGTTCGGCGCGGTGGCCGAGACGGAGGCGTTGGCGCTGTTGCACCGCGAACCCCGCCTGCCGACGGAAGTTCCGCGGTAAGTCCACAAGGGACGGTCAGCCCGGGAGGCGCACCGCGATCTCGTCGCCCAGTTCGGCGCCGTCGGCCAGTTCCAGCTGGTCGCCGCTCCAGAAACGGCCCGGGTCGTACCAGTTGGGGCGGCGGCCCTTGGGCAACAGGCCCATGGCCTCGTACGTGACGGCGACGATCTCCGCGCAGTACCCCGACTCGAGGTCGACCTCCCGCGGCTCCCGGCCCTCCCGCTTCCAGGACGGCACCCGGCCGCCCAGCCAGCGGGACGCGAGGCGCGCCGTCGAGGGGAACGGCGTGCCGTCGAGGCGGGCGACCGTGCGCAGGGCCGCGTCCTCCATCGCCGCGGTGACCGGGTGGACGAGCTGGCGCAGCCAGACCCGCTGGTGGTACTTCTCCGCCCACACCTGCACCGCCCGGCTCAGGTCGTGCAGCTGGGCACCCCGCTGGTGCGTGCCCGACCAGACGTCGGGCAGCGACCGGCCCAGCTCCGCGTGCCACATCAGCGGCGGCAGGTCCTCGATCACCACGGCCATGCCGACGTGGTTGACCGGGCTGTTGGTGACCACGCGGATGGTGCGGTCGGCCGCCGACCGGCCGCGGAACAACCACAGGTCGCCGGTGCGTGTCACGGCTACTGCTTCGTCGAGATCCAGCTCGGTGCCCGGCACGGGCAGTAGCCTAGGCCGATGCGCTGGTGGAAGACAGTGGGCCTGGCCGGGCTCGTCGGAGTGGCCGCGACCGGAGTGGTCGTCGCACGGCAGGAGCGCCGGCGGCGCGCCTACACCCCGGACGAGATCCGCGAACGACTGCACGCACGCCTCGATGGCCCTGATGCCACTCCGGAGGCCCCCAAGACCGACTGACGGGCTACGCGTCGGCCGGCTCCTCCTTGGCGGGGATCCGGCCGCCTTCGACTTCCCAGCGCTGCACGGCCGCGACGTCGGACGGTGACGTCTCGGCGGTGTCGTCGTCGCGGTGCGCGGCGGCCACCGGCGGGCCCGGCTTCACGCCGGGGCTCCCGGCCGTGAGGCGTCGGCGCCGGGCCGGCACGGGATGCCCAGGGCCGCGAAGACGCCGAGCAGCTTCGCGTTCTCCGCGCCGACGTCGACGACGAGGGCGCGGACGCCTTCGTGCTCCGCCGCGACGACGAGCTGTTCGAGCAGCAGGGTCGCCACGCCGAGCGCCCGCGCGCCGCCGTCGACGACCAGGACGACCGCCGCCTCGGCGGAGTCGGCCAGGATGTCGTAGCGGGCGACGCCGGCCAGCCGGGAGTGCAGGAAGCAGCCCATCGCGGTGTGCCCGACCCCGGCGTTGCGGGACAGCTGCGCCGCGAGGTCGGTCAGCCCGGTCTCGCCGAGGCCGAAGAACCGGAGGTGCCGGTCGCGGCCGGCGAGCCGGGCCCGCAGCGCGAGGACCGCCGCGGCGTCGGCGGCTTCCAGCTTGCGCACCCAGGCGATCTCGCCGTCGGGGAGCAGGGCGCGCGCCGGTGGGGTCGCGGTGGTCATGGCGTCTCCTCTCGGGCCGGCCCGAGGTACCGCTCGGCTTCCCGGCCCTGTGTGCGGATCGGTCGGAATGGCCCGGGTCCACAGTGTCCTGTCCTTTTCGCACAGAACACCGCGGAGTCCGGGGGCCGGCCGCGATCAGTTCCCGTCGGCCCGTGCGCCGTTCACGGCGGCCGGGGGCGGCACGATCGCGGCGGTGACGGCCGGGTTCGGCCGGCTCGCGGCGGCGGTTTCGCGGGCCAGGAAGGCCCCGAGCTCACCGATGGTGCTCATCAGCGGAGCGGGGAAGACGACGGTCGTGTTCTTGTCCACGCCGATCTCCACCAGGCTCTGCAGGTTGCGCAGCTGCAACGCGAGCGGGTGCGCCATCATCGTGTCCGACGCCTCGCCGAGGGCCGCCGCGGCCTGGGACTCGCCTTCGGCGCTGATGATCTTGGCGCGCTTCTCGCGTTCCGCTTCGGCCTGCCGGGCCATGGCCCGTTTCATCGTGTCCGGCAGCTGGATGTCCTTCAGCTCCACCAAAGTCACTTCCACGCCCCAGTCCAGCGTGGTGACGTCGAGGATGCTCCGGATGTCGACGTTGATGCTGTCGGTCTCGGACAGGGTCTCGTCCAGCGTGTGCCGGCCGACGACCTTCCGCAGCGTCGTCTGGGCGATCTGGTCGATCGCGGCGTAGACGTTCTCGATCGCGACGACGGACTTCACCGCGTCCCGCACCCGGAAGTAGGCGACGGCGGACACGTCCACGCTCACATTGTCCCGGGTGATGATGCCCTGGGACTGGATCGGCATGGTGATGATCCGCAACGGCACGCGACGCAGGACGTCGATGACCGGGATGATCAGCCGCAACCCCGGTTCGCGCACGCCCAGCACCCGGCCGAGCCGGAACAGGACGCCCTGTTCGTACTGCTTGACGATCCGCACCGAGGAAGCCAGCAGTATCAGCACGACGACGACGATGACGACGATCACGAGAACGTTCATGGTGCTCCAGAGTTGAAAACGACGGGCCTGCGGGCGGTTCAGCCCGAGAGCTTCACCTGGTTGTCGACCGACGTGACGCCGGGGGCGAACCAGGCGGTCTGCTCGGCCGACCGGCGTTCGGCGGGGGTGAGCACCTCGCCGGTCAGGGTGACCTGGCCGTCGTCGATGCCGACCTCGACGTGCTGCGCGAAGCCCGGCGCGTGCCGGGCCAGCGCCGCGGTGATCTTCAGCTTGATGTCGGCCGGCGAGATCGACGTCGAAGCCTTCAGGGTGATCAGGTTCCGCACCCCGCTGATCCCGGGGAGCGAGGCGACCGCGAGGCGGGCGGCTTCGCGCTGGTACTGCCAGTCCACCGAGCCGCGCAGGGTGATGACCTGGTCGCGCACCTCGACCTGCACCGAGTCCTTCGGCACGACGACGGTGCGGCGGTCGAACACGATCATGGCCTCCCGGGCGAGATCCGCGTCCTCCGGGATGTCCGTGCCGTGGCGCACCAGGATCTTGTCCGCGGTCGTGGTCACGCCGTGGACGCGGGCGGCCGCGCGCAGGGCCTCTTCCTTCTCCGGGTACGTGCCGACGTGTCCCGAAAGGGTCGCGACGCCGTCGGTGACGGCCACGCCGATCTCTTCGGCGTTGACGCTGGGGGTCCAGGCGAGCTCATCGGTCACCGCGGTCTTGAGCTGGTGATCAGGCCTGTGCTGGATCTGTGTCATAGCTCCAGCGTTTCCCCCGCGCGGCGCGCGGCCTAGAGTCGCGGGACCCTTTCTTCCGGGGTCGTTCGGCGCGCGGGCGTAGCCTGGGGCAGTGGATGACCGCACTCGGCACGACCGGCCCGTCATCACCGTCTTCCTGGTCGACGACCACGAGCTCGTGCGGCGCGGCGTCGCCGAGCTCGTCGACGACGAACCGGACCTCACCGTCGTCGGGCAGGCTTCTTCCGTCGCCGAAGCACTGGCCAGGATCCCCGCGCTGCGCCCGGACGTGGCGGTGCTCGACGTCCGGCTGCCCGACGGCAACGGCGTCGAGCTCTGCCGGGACCTGCGCACGGCGCTGCCCGGCCTGCGGTGCCTGATGCTGACTTCCTTCACCGACGCGGATTCCATGGTCGACGCGGTCCTGGCCGGGGCCGAGGGGTACGTGATCAAGGACGTGAAGGGGCTGCAGCTGGTCGACGCCATCCGCCGGGTCGGGTCGGGCGAGACGCTGCTGGACGGCCGGGCGGTCGCCGCGCTCGTCGCCGAACTGCGGGCCACGACCGGGAAACCGGGCCCGCTGGCCGGGTTGAGCGAGCAGGAGCTCGTCCTGCTGGACCTGCTCGGGGAGAGCCTGACCAACCGGCAGATCGCCGAGCGGATGTTCCTGGCGGAGAAGACCGTCAAGAACTACGTGTCCCGGCTGCTGGCGAAACTGGGGCTGGAGCGGCGGTCCCAGGCCGCGGTGCTCGTCACCGGGCTCCACGGCGCGCAACGCCGTCCGGGCGGCTAGCGGCGAACGGGTGCTCGTCGCTGATCACGACGTCTTCGAGCAGCGCCTGCGCGGACACCGGCACGGCGGTGCCGTGGCCGAGGCGCAGCATGATCTGGGGCCAGAGCCCGCCGCCGATCAGCTGCCGCAGTTCGCGCCGGGTCGCCGGCGCCGCCATCGGCTGGGAGGACAGCGACGCCGAGATCCCGGCGGCGGTGGCCGTCAGCAGCACCCGCTGCATGGCCTGGCCGGCCTGGAGCCGGGCGAGCGCGGTGTCGTGCAGCGAGCCGATGACCACGACCAGCCGCTCGGGTTCGACGTCGAGGTCCGTCCCGCTGCCGGGCCCGGGTGTCGCCGGCGGGAGCTCCGAGCGGCGCATGATCTCGCGCAGCTGCGGCACCTGGTCGGCGGTGACGGTGGCCAGCCACGCGCGTTCCATCTCGGCGCCGCGGCGCAGCTGCCGCTGCACCGATGACGGCACGACGGCGGCGGTGAACGGACGGCGGTTGCTGTGCCGGTCGGCGATGGCCGTCACGAGCTCCTCGTCGTGCGGGGAGATCGTCTCGTACCCGTGCGGCCGCACGATGGCGAGCAGCTCGGGCCGGCCGGCGGTGGGGAACAGCCGCACGTCGGCGTGGCTGCCCTGCGCCTTGATCGCCAGCCGGAGGTTCAGCAGGGCCGCGCCGCAGTCCAGGAGCCGTTCGCGCTGGTCGCTGTCGTTGCCGGTGAGCGGGTTCGCGTACAGCTCGATGGAGTCCGGGGTGCACTGGAACCGCCAGGGCCGGGAGTTCCGCAGCGGCGGGGGAGCCGTCGCCGAGAGCAGGACGGATCGCACCTGGCTGGCGCTGAGGTGCCCGACGGGCATGACACCGGTCTTCATGGACGGCTCCGAACTGTGGGTACCCGGGATGACGCTTCCCGCACACCGTCCGCCACGGCCGGGGGCGGGCCAAGTGCCGAACGGCCTCCGGCGGCCGGGCGAAGGTCGTCGGTTGCGGTTCGGCCGGATCCCGTCCCGGTCCCGTGGCTGTGCGAGGGTGGGGGCATGCCCGAAGGAAGTGTGTCGGGCCGGGACCGGATGGCCGCGCTGCCGGCGGCCGTCCTCGCGTTCTCCGCCGGGCTGGAGCTCGAGACCACGCTGCGCCGGATCGTGGCGGCCGCGGCCGGACTGGTCGACGCCCGGTACGGCGCCCTCGCCCTGCTCGACGAAGACGGCCGGACGACCGGGTTCGCCGTCACCGGCATCGACGATGTCACCCGCGACCGGATCGGCCCGCCGCCCGCCGGCCACGGGCTGCTCGGCGCGCTCGTGGCCGGCCGGGATCCAGTGCGCCGGGCCGACCTGGGCGTCCCCGGGTTCCCGCCGGGGCACCCGGCGATGCGGACCTTCCTGGGCGTCCCCCTCCTCGTCCGCGGCGAGGTGCTCGGCCGGCTCTACCTGAGCGGCGAGCGGCCGTTCACCGCCGACGACGAACGGGCGATCGTGGCGCTCGCGGCGGCCGCCGGGATCGCCGTCGACAACGCGCGGCTCCACGAGCAGACCCGCAGCCGGCAGCGGTGGCTGGAGGCCACCGGGGAGATCGCCGCCGAGCTGCTGGGCGGCACCGACGTCCACGAGGTGCTGCGCCTGATCGCGAGCCGGACGGTCGAGCTCACCGGCGCCGACGACGCGCTGATCGCGCTGCCCGTCGACGTCGGCGGTGCCCTGGTCGTCACGGTGTGCGCCGGCCCGGACGCCGACGCCCTGACCGGCCGCCGGATCCCGCTCGACGGGTCGACGTCGGGCGCGGTGCTGGCCGACCACGTGCCGCGCAGCGTGCCGAGCCTGGCGTTCGACCTGGCCGACGGCCTGGGCGTCGACCTCGGGCCGGCGCTGGCGGTGCGGCTGCGGTCGGGGGAGTCCACCGCCGGGGTGCTCCTGGCGATCCGCGCGCCCGGGGCGGCGACGTTCGACGAGCACGAGCTCCAGATCGTGTCCGCATTCGCCGACCAGGCCGCCCTCGCCCTGCGCGACGCCGAGAGCCAGGCCGCCCGCCGCGAGCTCGACGTCGTCGTCGACCGCGACCGGATCGCCCGCGACCTGCACGACCAGGTCATCCAGCGGCTGTTCGCGGTCGGCCTCGGCATCGAGGGCACCCGCCGCCGCACGGACTCGCCCGCGGTCGTCGTCCGGCTCACCCAGCACATCGACCAGCTCCAGGACGTCATCGAGGAGATCCGCGGCGCGATCTTCGACCTGCACGCCGAACCGGGCGCCGTGCGCGGCCTGCGGGCGCGGCTGCAGGACGCGATCACCGACACGACGGCCGACTCCGCGATCCGCACCACCGTGCGGTTGTCGGGGGCGTTCGACCGGGTGCCCGCGGCCTTGGCCGAGCACGCGGAGGCCGTCGTCCGCGAAGCCGTCAGCAACGTCCTGCGGCACGCGCGCGCCGCCGAGCTGACGATCACCGTGTCCCTGGAGGGCGACCTGGTCGTCGAGGTCTCGGACACCGGCATCGGGATGCCGGAAGCCGTGGTGCGCAGCGGGTTGCGCAACCTCGAGCAGCGCGCGGCCGAAGCGGGCGGGTCCTTCCGGGTGGAACGCCCGGCCGAGGGCGGCACCCGGGTCGTGTGGGCGGTGCCGTTGCCCGGGCGTTCGTGAATGTTTCGTGATGCTTGAAGTTCACCCGATCCGGGTACATCCCGGGTGTCCACGGTTCAGCCGAGTAGCCGTTGTCCCATTCGCCGGTGCCCCGCACCGGCCTCGCGGCGACGGCTCGGTCCGCGGAGTCGCCGTCCGCCACGGAGGTGACAGCCATCATGCGCGATCCCCTGGACCGCTTCCACCGCAGCACCTCGACGCTCACCGTGACCACCACCCACGACTCGACGGTCGTGGCCGCCACCGGTGACCTCGACGGCGCCATCGCCGAGCACCTGCTCGGCCGCCTCGCCGACGAGGTCGCCCTGCGGCCGCAGGCGCTGGTCATCGACCTGAGCCGGGTGGCCTTCTGCTCGGCCCGCGTCCTGCGCGTGCTGCTCACGACCTCGGCCGACGCGCACGCCGCCGGCATCCCGTGCGTGCTCGTCAGCGACCAGCGCGCGGTCCTGCGCCCGATCGCCGTGCTGGGGCTGGACCACCTCCTGCAGGTGCAGCCCAGCCTCGCCGCCGCCCGGGAGTGGCTGGAGGTGCTGGGCACCGCCGACGTCACCGGGTAGCGCCGGTCGGGAAGCCGGGTGTGCCGTTCGCGGAGCAGGTGCGCGAGGTGGTCGCCACGCCGGGTGACCGGCGTTTCCCGTACTCCTCGCGCGGGTACGCGAAGCTCGACGATCTTTCGGAGAACGATCTTTCGGCGAGCGAGGAGTGCACTGTGGCCATCGCGACGGTCAACCCGGCGACGGGCGAGCGGGTCCGGGAGTTCGACGCGCTCACCGAGGAGCAGCTGGACGGCAAGCTGCGGCTCGCGGCGGAGGCCTTCCGCGCCTACCGGAAGACGTCGTTCGGCGACCGCGCCGCGCTGCTGCGCCGGGCCGCGGACATCCTCGAGGCCGAGGCGGACGAGCTGGGCCGCCTCGCGACGCTCGAGATGGGGAAGACCCACGCCGCCGCCGTCGCCGAGGTGCGGAAGTCGGCCAAGGGGTGCCGCTGGTACGCCGACCACGGCGCGGAGATGCTCGCCGACGAACCCTGGCCGGTCGAGGGCGCGAAGGTCTTCACCCGGTACGAGCCGCTCGGGCCGGTGCTCGCCGTCATGCCGTGGAACTTCCCGTACTGGCAGGTCTTCCGGTTCGCCGCGCCGGCGCTGATGGCGGGCAACGTGGGCCTGCTCAAGCACGCGTCGAACGTCCCGCAGTGCGCGCTGGCGATCGAAGACGTCCTGCGCCGCGCCGGTTTCCCCGAGGGCGTGTTCCAGACGCTGCTCGTGCCGTCCTCGGCGATCGAGGCCGTGATCGGCGACGAGCGCGTCCGCGCGGTGACGCTGACCGGCAGCGAGCCGGCGGGTCGTGAGGTCGGGGCCGCCGCAGGCCGCAACGTCAAGGCGAGCGTGCTCGAACTGGGCGGCGCCGACGCCTTCATCGTGATGCCCTCGGCGGACCTGGACAAAGCCGTCGAAGCCGGCGTCGGCTCGCGGACGCTGAACAACGGCCAGTCCTGCGTCAACGCCAAGCGGTTCATCGTCCACGAGGACATCGCCGAGGAGTTCACCCGGAAGTTCACCGAGAAGATGGCGGCGCTGACGGTCGGCGACCCGATGAAGGACGACACCGACCTCGGCCCGCTGTCCTCGGCCGACGCCGTCGAGACGATCCACCAGCAGGTGAGCGACACCGTCCAGGCCGGCGCGCGGCTGCTCACCGGCGGGAAACCCCTGGACGGCCCGGGCCACTACTACCCGCCGACCGTGCTGGCCGACATCCCGGACGGCTCGCCGGGGCACCACGAGGAGTTCTTCGGCCCGGTGGCGCTGATCTGGCGGGTCCGCGACGTCGACGACGCCATCCGCGTCGCCAACGACTCGCCGTTCGGCCTCGGCGGCAGCGCGTGGACGGCGGACCCGGGGGAGCAGGAGCGGTTCATGACCGAGGTCGAGACCGGGATGATGTACCTCAACGAGTTCACCCAGTCCACGCCGGAAGTCCCGTTCGGCGGCGCCAAGAACTCCGGGTACGGCCGCGAACTGGCGTCGTTCGGGCCGCGGACGTTCGTCAACGCCAAGACGGTCTGGATCGCCTGACGCGCGGTCGCGGTGACCGGCCGAATTGACGGGCCCTGGCGGGCGGGAACGTGTCTATCCTGATTGGCCGGTTTCGCTCGCGAAAGGGTCCCCGCCATGGAACAGACCGATCGTCCGACCACGACAGACGGAGTGAACCGGCGCAGCCTGCTCGCCGGGGTCGGCGGCCTCCTCGCCGCCAGTGGTGTCGCGTCGAGCAGCTTGCTCGCGCCACCCGCCGCCGCCGATCCCGTCGCCGCCCGGCCGGAACGCGACGACCGCGTCGAGGGCCTGCTCAAGAAGATGACCCTCGCCGAGAAGCTCGGCCAGCTGCAGCTGCTCGGCAACGAGACCGACGCGCGCACGGCGCTGGCGACCGGCCAGCTCGGCGGTGTCTTCTCGGTGGTCGGCGCGGCGAAGCTCAACGCGTTGCAGCACATCGCCGTCGAGCAGACGCGGCTGCGGATCCCGCTGATCTTCGGCCTGGACGTCATCCACGGGTACACCACCAACTTCCCGATCCCGCTGGCCCAGGGGTCGAGCTTCGACCCCGCCGTGGCGGGCGCGGACGCGTCGGTGTCGGCGAAGGAGGCCCGGCGCAGCGGCATCCACTGGACGTACGCGCCGATGATGGACGTCACCCACGAGCCGCGCTGGGGCCGCATCGCCGAGGGCTACGGCGAAGACCCCTACCTGGCCACGAAACTCGCCGTCTCGAAGGTCCGCGGCTACCAGGGTGACGACTACTCGTCGCCGGACCGCCTCGCCGCCTGCGCCAAGCACTTCGTCGCCTACGGCGGGGCGGAAGGCGGGCGCGACTACAACACCGTCGACGTCTCGCTGCAGCGGCTGCACAACTTCTACCTCCCGCCGTTCAAGGCGTCCGTCGAGGCCGGCGTGGCTACGGTGATGGCCGGCTTCAACACCATCAGCGGCGTGCCCGCGCACGGCAACGGTTACGTCCTGCACGACGTCCTCAAGGGCGCCTACGGCTTCCGCGGGTTCGTCGTCAGCGACTACACCGGCGTCGAGGAGCTGATCCTGCACGGGCTCGCCGGTGACGGCGCCGACGCCGCGGCGGCCGCGCTGCCGGCCGGTGTCGACATGGAGATGGTCAGCACGAACTACGTGCAGTACGGCCAGCAGCTGCTGGCGCAGCGGCGGATCACGCGCGACCAGATCGACGACGCCGTCCGCCGGATCCTGCTGGTCAAGGTCAAGCTGGGGCTGTTCGAACGGCCGTACGCCGACGAGGCCGTCGAGGTCAAGGCGCCGTCGCCGGCCGCGCTTGCGGCGTCACGCCAGGCGGCCGGGCGGTGCATGGTGCTGCTCAAGAACGACGGCCCGGTGCTGCCGCTGGCGAAGTCGGTCGGCTCGGTCGCCGTCGTCGGCCCGCTGGGCAACGCGACCTACGACCTCAACGGGACCTGGTCGGGCCTCGGCACCGGCGCGGCCACGACGCCGCCGGTGACCGTGGTCGACGGGATCAAGGCCGCGGCACCCGGGGCGGCGGTGACGTTTACCGCGGGCTGCGCCGTCGAAGGGACCGACACCAGCGGGTTCGCCGCCGCGCAGCAGGCGGCCCGCGCGGCCGACGTCACCGTCGTGGTGGTGGGCGAGACGGCCGCGATGAGCGGTGAGGCGGCGGCGCGCAGCAACATCGACCTGCCGGGCGTCCAGCAGCAGCTGGTGGCCGCGATCAAGGACACCGGGAAGCCGTTCGTGGTGGTGCTGGTCAACGGCCGGCCGCTGACGATCCCGTACCTGCACGACAACGCCCCCGCCATCCTCGAGGCGTGGGCGCCGGGCGTGCAGGGCGGCCACGCGGTCGCGGACGTCCTGTTCGGCACCGTGAACCCGGGCGGCAAGCTGCCGGTGAGCTTCCCGCGCGCGGTCGGGCAGATCCCGATCTACTACAACCACGAGAACACCGGCCGCCCGGCCGACCCGGCGAACAAGTACACGTCCAAGTACCTCGACCTGGCGTCCGGCCCGCTCTACGAGTTCGGTTTCGGCCTGTCGTACACGACGTTCCGCGTCGACGGCCTGCGCCTGTCGGACACCCGGCTGCCGGCCCGCGGCGGCCGCATCCAGGTGAGCGCCAAGGTGACCAACACGGGCGGCCGCGCCGGCGACGAGGTCGTCCAGCTGTACGTGCGCGACCCGGTCGCCTCGATCGTCCAGCCGGTCCGCCGGCTGCGCGGCTTCCAGCGGGTGACCCTGGCCGCGGGCGCGTCGACGACGGTCTCGTTCACCCTCACCCCCGAAGACGTCGGCTTCTACGACAACGCGGCGAAGTTCCGGGTGGAGCCGGGCAAGATCGAGGTCTACGTCGGCACCAGCTCGGCCGCCACCCTGACGTCGACCTTCACGGTGGTGTGACCCGTAACTCGCGTGCTCAGGCACGTGACCCGCGTGCTTGAGCACGCGATTCGCGTGACTGGGCACGTAACTCGCGTGATGGGGGCCGGAACTCACGAGTTCCGGCCCCCATCACGTCGGATCCGGTCCTGATCACGCGAGTTCCGTCTCCGATCACGCGAATCACGTCTCCGATCACGTGAGGGACGGGTTCGGTCCGCCGGTGTGACCCACGAGACATACAGGTAACTGTACAGTCTGACTGTACATTTCCTGCCGCCGCGGTTACGGTGACGGGCATGGGTGATCAACTGTCTCCGTCGGCCGTCGAGGCGTCACAGCGGGTCCGCGCCGTCATCCGGCGGCTGCGGCGGGGCATCGCCGGCGCCTCGGATCCCGGTGATGTCACGCTGTCGCAGGCCACGGTGCTGACCAGGCTGGCCGACAGCGACGGCCGCACCACCAGCGACCTCGCCGCGGCGGACGGGGTGCGGCACCAGTCGATGACCTCGACGGTCGCCGCGCTGCTCGACCTCGGCCTCGTCAAGCGGCGGCCGGACCCCCGGGACGGCCGCCGCCTGCTGGTCACCGTCACGGCCAAGGGGCGCCGGCACGTCGAGGCGGGCCGGCAGGCTCGTGGCGAGTGGCTCGCCGCGAGGCTGCAGGAGGAGTGCACGGAGGAGGAACGGCAGACCGTCCTGGCCGCGATGGCCGTGCTGGACCGGCTCGTCCATGAGTGACCGGACCGTGGACGACCGGACACCGGAAGCCACGAAGACCGGCTTCGACCGCGGGCTGATCCCGCCGATGCTGCTGGGGTCGATCCTGAACCCCGTCAACTCCACGATCATGGCCGTCGCGCTCGTCCCGATCGGCGCGGCGCTCGGTGCCCCGCCCTCGCAGACCGCGTGGCTGGTCTCGGCCCTGTACCTGGCCACGGCACTCGGCCAGCCGATCGTCGGCCGGCTGATCGACATCTTCGGCCCGCGCAAGCTCTTCCTGATCAGCGCGAGCCTGGTCGGCGTCGCGGGCGTCATCGGGACCGCGGCCCCGGGCCTCGGCGTGCTGATCGCGGCGCGGGTGCTGCTCGGCTTCGGCACCTGCGCCGGCTACCCGGCCGCGATGGCGTTGCTGCGCAGCGAAGCCGAGCGCACCGGGGAGGACAACCCCGCCGGCGTGCTGACGGCGCTGGCCGTGGCCAACCAGACCATCGCCGTCATCGGCCCGCTGCTGGGCGGCCTGCTGATCGGCCTCGGCGGGTGGCGCGCCACCTTCGCGCTCAACGTGCCGCTGGCCGCGGCGGCGGTCGTGCTGGGCCTGCTGCGGCTGCCCCGCGCGCGGGAGACGTCCACGCGGGAACGCTGGACCGCCCGGCTCGACCTGCCCGGCATGGGCCTGTTCGCCGTGATGCTGGTGGCGCTGCTGCTGTTCCTGATGAACCTGCGGCCGAGCAGCTGGTACCTGCTGGTGCTCGCCGTCGCGGCCGGCGCCGCCTTCGCCGTGCGGGAGCTGCGGGCCGCGATCCCGTTCATCGACCTGCGGGTGCTGGGCGGCAACGCGCCGCTGCTGGCCACCTACGGGCGTGCGCTGGTCGCCTACATCGTCTCCTACGCCTTCCTCTACGGCTTCACGCAGTGGACGGAGGAGGGCTTCGGGCTCTCGCCGTTCTACGCCGGGCTCGTGCAGATCCCGATGTTCCTGGTGGCGATCGTCATTTCGATCACCACCGGCCGGCGCCGGGGCATGCGGGGCAAGCTCCTGGTCGGCGCGCTGGCGCAGATCGCCGCCTGCGTGCTGATGCTGGTGCTCACCGGCGAGGGGCCACTGTGGATGTTGCTGCTGATCGCGGTGGTCTTCGGCATCCCGCAGGGCGCGGTCAGCCTGGCGCTGCAGAACTCCGTGTACCACCAGGCCGATCCCGAGCGCACCGGCTCGTCGGCCGGGCTGCTGCGCACCTTCGCCTACGTCGGCTCGATGGTCGCCTCCGCCACGACGGCGGTGGCCTTCGGCCCGCACGCGAGTACCGCGGGCATGCACACCCTGGCCTGGGTGATGCTCGCCGCCGGCGTCCTGTTCCTGCTGATCACGGTTGCCGACCGCAGCCTGCGCCACGTCTGAACTCCCTTGTCCGGCAAGAAAGGCACGACCTTGTCCCGCACCGCCCTGCTCGCCATGGACCTCCAGAACACCCACCTCGCGCGCGTCCCGGACGGCTACCTGCCGCGCGCCGCGCGGGCGCTGGAAACGGCGCGCGGTCACGACGTCCCGGTGATCCACGTCGCGCTCCGGCTGCGGCCGGACCACGCCGACGTCCACCCGCGCAACCGGATGTTCGGCGCCGTGCCGGCCGGCCGGTACACCGCGGCCGACGAGGGCGCGGCCATCCACCCCGGTGTCGCGCCCCTCGACGGCGAGATCGTCGTGTACAAGAACCGCGTCAGCGCGTTCGCCGGCAACAACCTGCACCAGATCCTCGGCGCCCAGGACGTCGGCCACCTCGTCCTGGCCGGGATCGCCACCAGCGGCATCGTCCTGTCCACCGCGCTGCAGGCCGCCGACCTCGACTACGGCGTCACGGTGCTGTCCGACGCCTGCGTCGATCCCAGCCCCGAGCTGCACGACGTCCTCGTCACGCAGCTCTTCGCCCGCCGCGGCGACGTCGCGACGGTCGGGGAGTGGGCCGGAAGTCTCTCCTGACGCGCTCGACTTGACAGTGGCCGCTGCCGTCTCGCAGGATGCGAACAGGTGTTCGATAGTAGTCCTGGGTTCGCCCGCGGGTCCCTTGCGGGTGTCTCCGGTACGGGTTCGTGGTGCTGGAGGTGAGCGGTGGTGGCGGTACCGGAAGCGCTCACGTCCATCCCCGGCGTCCGGGTGGCTTCCCAGCTGCGCGAGCCGCATCCGGACGTCACTCAGACGGGTGAATCTCTGCCGCTGACCCCGGCGCTCGCCGGCCTGTTCCCGGCTGGTGGCTTGCGGCGCGGCAGCACGGTGTCGGTCGCGGGGTCGACGTCACTGGTGCTGGCGTTGCTGGCCGAGGCGACGCGGGCCGGGTCGTGGGCGGCGGTGGCCGGGCTGCCGGACCTGGGCCTGGCGGCGGCCGCGGAACTCGGCGTCGACCTCGACCGGATCGCGCTGGTGCCCCGGCCCGGCGCCGAGGTGGTCGCGGTGCTGTCGGCGCTGGTCGACGGGTTCGACCTGGTCGTGGTCGGCCCGGTGGTCGCCCGCGGCGTCCAGCCCCAGGTGGCCCGCCGGCTCGCGGGCCGGGTCCGCAACCGGGGCGCGGTCCTGCTGGCGGCCGGGCCCTGGCCGGGGGTGGACCTCGAACTGCGCGTCTCCCGGCGTCGCTGGCGAGGAGCCACCACCGACGGCCACGGCCACCTGCGGGCACGCGACATCGTGGCGACCAGCCGGGGCCGCGGCGCGGCGGCCCGGCCGCGGACGGTGGCGCTGCAGCTGCCGGGCCCCGGCGGCGCGGTCGCGCCGGGCGAGCCCCCGGCCGGACGGCGGCTGGTCGAGGTGGCCGGGTGAGCGGGGCGGCCTGCCGCGCGCGAGGTGAGCCGGGCCGGTGTGCGATGTTTCGTTGGCGGCCGAGCGATCGCGCGTGCGCGGTGGGCGTGGCGCTGCCGAGCGATCGCGCGCACCGAGGGGCCGGGGAGCAGTCAGGCGATCACCCGCCAAGGCCGCCGGGTGAGTGACGCGCCGCGGCTGCTGGTGCTGTGGTGCCCGGACTGGCCGGTCGTCGCCGCCGGGGCCGCCGCCGGGACGCCGCCCCTCGCCCCGGCCGCGGTGTTCTCCGCCAACCGGGTCGTCGCCTGTTCCGCGGTCGCGCGGCAGCACGGCGTCGTGCGGGGGATGCGGCGCCGCGACGCGCAGTCCCGCTGCCCGGATCTCGCGGTGCATCAGCACGATCCGGAACGGGACGCGCGGCTGTTCGAGCCGGTCGCCGCCGCCGTCGAGGGGCAGGCCGTGGGCGTGGAGGTCGTGCGGCCGGGGATCGTCGCGGTGCCCGTCACCGGTGCGGCCGGGTACTTCGGCGGCGAGGAGGCCCTGGCCGAGCTGCTGCTCGACGAGGTGTCGGCGAACGCCGGGGTGGAGTGCCAGGTCGGGATCGCCGACGGCCTCTTCGCCGCGACGCTGGCCGCCCGCCGCTCCGCGTTGGTGCCGGCCGGCGCGGCGGCCGGGTTCCTGGCGCCGCTGTCGATCGCCGAGCTGAACCAGCCCGGGGACGACCGCGGCGAGCTGGTCGGCCTGCTCAAGCGGCTCGGGCTGCGGACGCTCGGCGCGTTCGCCGCACTGACCGAACGGGACGTCGCGGGCCGCTTCCCGCGCGACGCGATCACCGCGCACCGGCTGGCGCGCGGGCTGTCGGAGCGGCCGCCGTTGCGGCGGGCCCTGCCGCCGGAGCTGTCGATCACCGAGGAGTTCGAGCACCCGCTGGAACGCGTCGACGAAGCCGCGTTCGTCGCGAAGACGCTGGGGGAGCGGTTCTTCGCCGGGCTGGCGCGGCACGGGCTGGCGTGCACGCGGCTGGCGATCGTGGCCGTGACGGAGGCGGGCGAGGAACGGGTGCGCGTCTGGCGCTGCGCCGAGCCGCTGACCGCGCGGGCGACGGCGGACCGGGTGCGGTGGCAGTGCGAAGGCTGGCTCACCGCCCGCGACGGCCGGCCCACCGCCGGGATCGTCCGGCTGCGCCTCGACCCGGAGGAGGTCGTCGGCGGGCAGGCGTTGCAGCTGCAGCTCGGGTCGATGGGCCGGGACGCCGACGCGGCCGAACGCGCGGCCCGCGCGCTGGTCCGGATCCAGGGCCTGCTCGGCCCGGACGCCGTCGTCACCCCGCTGCTGGACGGCGGCCGCGGGCCCGCCGAGCGGGTGCGGCTCATCCCGTGGGGCGACCCGCGGACGCCGGTTTCGCCGGACGCGCCCTGGCCGGGACGGCTGCCCGCGCCGTCCCCGGCCGTCCTCGCGGCCCACCCGGCCCGGGTGCTGGACGACCGCGGTGCCGTCGTCGGCTGCACCGATCGCGGCGAGCTGACCGGCCCGCCGGCGACCGTCGCCGTCGAGGGCCGGTCACCGCGGCCGGTGCTCGCCTGGGCCGGCCCGTGGCTGCACCACCCGGCGCTGACCGCCCGCGGCCGGCGCCTGGCGCGGCTGCAGGTGGTGGTCGAGGACGAGACCGACGAGGTCGCCCTGCTGCTGACCGTCACCGTCGGCGGTACTCCACAGTGGACGGTCGAGGGCAGTTACGACTGACTCACCCGAACACCGCCTGGGCCACCGCCGTGCCGAGGTAGGCCGCGCCCAGCCCGGCGAGCACGCTCGCGACGACGTTAGCGGCGGCGGAGAGCTTCGTCCCGGTTTCGGCCAGCCGGAGCGTTTCGTAGGAGAACGTCGAGTAGGTGCTGAGCGTGGCGCACAACCCGGGGCCGATCAGGTGCTGCAGCGGCTGGGGCACGGTCGTCGCGGTCGCGGCGCCGGTCAGGAAGCCGAGCACCGTGCAGGCGACGAGGTTCACCGTGAAGGTGCCCCAGGGGAAGCCGGTGTCGTGGCGGGCCTGGACGGCGCGGTCGGTCAGGTAGCGCAGCGGGGCGCCGACCAGGGCGCCGGCGATGACCATGAGCCAGTTCACGAGCGGCTCCCGAGACGCGGGGCGCGGCGGGTGAGCGCCGCCGTCGCCCACACCGCGGCGACGGCGGCGGCGACCGTGGCCACGAGGTAGAGCAGGGCGGTCAGGGCGTGGCCGCCGTCGAGCAGGTGCTGGGCGTCGACCGCGTAGGTGGAGAAAGTCGTGTAGCCGCCGAGGATGCCGGTGCCGAGGAAGGGCCGCACCAGCGGGTGGGCCGCCGGCATCGCGGTGATGACCGCCATCAGGACGCCCATGGCCGCGCAGCCGGTGACGTTGATCCAGAACGTCGTCCACGGGAACCCGCCGGAGGCGGTGGGCCACAGCAGGGTGGCGCCGTAACGGGCGCAGGCGCCGAGCACCCCGCCGGCCGCGACCACGGCGACGGTCTGGCGGTGACGGCGCCGCGGATCACGCGGCGGCGGGGGATCGTCGGCGATGTCCGGGTCGATGGGCTCGGAGTGGTCCAGAGGCACGGCGGGCAGGCTCCTACCTGATCGGGGCACGAGAGCGGCCTCGTACGGCGTGGTTCAGGTAGGGACCGTTGGCGGCCGGATCGCCGCGGTTCGGGTACGGCGGGCCCCACCGCCGCGCGGCCCGGTGAAGGCGGCCGCGCACTCAGGGTAACAGCGCCCCGACGCCCTCGATCACAGCCCTCACCGGACGGTCTACCTGCGGTTATCGATGTCACGCCGAGTTGACAGCGCGCTCTTCCCGGCCCAGGATCAAGGGCGATAGTCGTACATGTGTTCGAACAGTAGTCGCTGACTTCCCCGCAGCGAACTCGTGTCGTGGGGAGCTGGCGTTGGCGTTCAACAACCCGAACGTGCCGTGGTCCGAGGTCGAGCGGGTCGCGTCCGGTCGCGCCCCCTTCCCGGGGGACGGCGGCGATTCGCCCGCGTGGTCGCGCAAGCGTGACGGCTACGCCGGGGCGCCGGCCGACCTGCGCAACCGCCGCGGCCGCGACGACGGCGGCGAGCGGCTCCGGGCGCCGTACGCGGAACTGCACGTCCACTCCAACTTCAGCTTCCTCGACGGCGCCTCCCACCCCGAGACGCTCGTCGAGGAGGCCGCGCGCCTCGAACTGGACGCGCTGGTGCTGACCGACCACGACGGGATGTACGGCGCGGTCCGGTTCAACGACGCCGCCCGCGAGCTCGGCGTCCGCGTCGGCTTCGGCGCCGAGCTGTCGCTCGACCTCCCGGCGCCGCAAGGGGGTGAGCCGGATCCGGCCGGGTCGCACCTGCTCGTGATCGCCCGCCAGCAGGAGGGGTATCACCGGCTCTGCCGGGTGATCTCCCGCGCGCAGCTGGCCGGCGGCGAGAAGGGCCGCCCGGTCTACGACGTCGAGGAGCTGGTCGACGAGCTGGCCGGCCACGTCGTGGTCTTGAGCGGCTGCCGCAAAGGCGCCGTCCGCCGTGCCCTCGCCGAGCGCGGGCCGGCCGCCGCGCGCGCCGAGCTGACCCGGCTGGCCGGCTGGTTCGGGCGCGGCCACGTCGCCGTCGAGCTGATCGACCAGCGGCTCCCGCACGACTCGGCCGCCAACGACGTCCTCGCCGAAATGGCCGCCGACCTGCGGTTGCCGACGATCGTGTCGAACAACGCGCACTACGCCCGCCCGGACGACGCCGTCGTGGCCGAGATGGTGGCCGCGGTGCGGGCGCGGCGGTCGGCCGAGGAGCTGGACGGGTGGCGGCCGCCGTCGGGGCAGGCGTTCCTGCGATCCGGGGCCGAGCAGCGACGCCGTTTCGAGCACCGGTATCCCGGCGCGGTCGGGCGGGCCGCGCTGCTGGGCGTCGAAGTCGCGTTCGACCTGCAGGTGGTCGCGCCGGACCTGCCGCCGTTCGACGTCCCGCCCGGCCATGACGAGATGTCGTTCCTGCGCGACCTGACCTGGGCCGGCGCGCTCACCCGCTACGGGCGCCGCGAGGACAACCCGAAGGCCTACGCCCAGCTCGACCACGAACTCGACGTCATCAAGCAGCTCGACTTCCCGGGCTACTTCCTCGTCGTCTGGGACATCGTCCGGTTCTGCCGCGAGGCGAACATCCTGTGCCAGGGCCGGGGATCCGCCGCCAACAGCGCGGTCTGCTACGCCCTCGGCATCTGCCACGCGGACCCGGTGAAGTGGAACCTGCTGTTCGAGCGGTTCCTGGCGCCGGAGCGGGACGGGCCGCCGGACATCGACATCGACATCGAATCCGACCGCCGCGAAGAAGCCATCCAGTACGTCTACGAGAAACACGGCCGGTTCCACGCCGCGCAGGTCGCGAACGTCATCACCTATCGGGCGCCGTCGGCGATCCGAGACGCGGCGAAAGCCCTCGGCCACAGCGTCGGGCAGCAGGACGCCTACGGCAAGCTCGTCGACCGCTGGGGCGGCGTCACCGCCATGAAACAGCAAGCTGCGGGCGACATCCCCGACGACGTCCTCGACCTGGCCGCGCGGCTCGAGGACTTCCCGCGCCACCTCGGCATCCACTCCGGCGGCATGGTCATCTCGAAGCAGCCGGTGTCCGAAGTGGTCCCGGTGGAGTGGGCGACGATGGCCGACCGCAGCATCCTGCAGTGGGACAAGGACGACTGCACCAGCGTCGGCCTGGTGAAGTTCGACCTGCTCGGCCTCGGCATGCTCTCGGCGTTGCACTACATGATCGACCTCGTCGCGGTGCACCACGGGTCCACTGTGGACATCGGGAAGCTGGACCTGGCTGATCCGGGCGTCTACGACATGCTGTGCGAGGCCGACGCGGTCGGGGTGTTCCAGGTCGAGTCCCGCGCGCAGCTGGCGACGTTGCCGCGCTTGCGGCCGCGCAAGTTCTACGACCTGGTCGTCGAGGTCGCGTTGATCCGGCCCGGCCCGATCCAGGGCGGTTCGGTGCACCCCTACATCCGGCGCCGGCGCGGTGAGGAGCAGTGGCAGCACGCGCACCCGCTGCTGTCCGGCTCTCTCGACCGGACGCTGGGGGTGCCGTTGTTCCAGGAGCAGGTGATGCAGATGGCCGTCGACGTCGCGTCCTTCACCGGCGCCGAAGCCGACCAGCTGCGCCGCGCCATGGGCGCCAAGCGGTCGAGTGCGAAGATGCACGCGCTGATGGCGCGGTTCTTCGCCGGGTGCGAGGCCAACGGCCTGGACCGCGAACTGGCGACGCGGATCTTCGAGCAGATCCACGCGTTCTCCGGTTACGGCTTCCCCGAGGCGCACTCGATGTCGTTCGCGTTGCTGGTCTACGCGTCGGCGTGGTTCAAGCTGTACTACCCGGCCGCGTTCTGTGCGGGGTTGCTGCGCGCGCAGCCGATGGGGTTCTACAGCCCGCAGTCGCTGGTCGCCGACGCCCGCCGCCACGGCGTCCTGGTGCGGGAACCGGACATCGACGCCAGTCTCGCCCACGCCACCCTCGAACCCGAACCGGACAGCACCGGCGCCGTCGCGTTGCGCCTCGGCCTCGCCGGCGTCCGGCACCTCGGCGACGACGTCGCCGAAGCGATCGTCGCCGAGCGCGACGCGCACGGGCCGTTCGCGTCGATCGGTGACCTCACCCGCCGCGTCCAGCTGAAGAAGACCGCCGTCGAAGCCCTGGCCACGGCCGGCGCGTTCAGCGGCTTCACCCCCGATCGGCGGCAGGCGCTGTGGGCCGCGGGGGCCGCCGCCGCGACCCGGCCCGGGCACCTGCCCGGCCTCGCGCCCGGCCTGGACGCGCCCGCCCTGCCCGGGATGACCCGGTTCGAGGTCACCGCGGCCGACCTGTGGGCCACCAGCGTCTCGCCGGACAGCCACCCCGTGCAGTACCTGCGCGAATACCTCGACAAGCGCGGCGCGTTGACGGTCGCGGATCTGGCGCGGGCGAAGGACGGGACGCGGGTGTGGGTCGGGGGAGCGGTGACCCACCGGCAGCGGCCGGCGACCGCGGGCGGGATCACGTTCTTCAACCTCGAAGACGAGACCGGCATGGCCAACGTCCTCGTCTCACCCGGGCTCTGGAACCGGCAGCGCCTCGTCGCCCGCACGAGCGCGGCGCTGCTGGTCCGCGGCCAGGTGCAGGCGGCCGAAGGCGTCGTCACGCTCGTCGCGGACCGGCTGGAACGGCTCGACCTCTCGATGGCGACCGGGCCGTCGCGTGACTTCCGGTGAGCCGGGCGACCGTCGGCGGGCCGGCGTCCGGGACGCGCGGCGAGTACGGCGAGCTCCTCCCCGTGCGCCCGGCGACCGCGGCGCCGCCGGTGGTGTGCCTGCGCGGCCACTACCTCGCGCTCTTCGGGATGATCAAGAGCCACAGCCCCCGCTACCGGCTGCACACCACGCTCTGCGAAACCTGCCGCAAGCAGGAGGCCCCCGACCCGGGCGAACGCCGGCTCGCCGAGTGGGCGCACCTCGACGTGAAGGTCCAGCACGCGCCGGGCGCCGCGCCGCAGGACGGGCTGGTCCTCGTCGCGGTCCCGCCCGCCGCCGGGTCGGCGACGGGGAAGATCGAACTGCGCCTCGACGGGCGGGCCACCGGCACGGCGTCGCTCACGTCCTGTCCGCTGTGCCGCACGGCCACACTGGACTACGTCCACGTCGAGGCCGCCCACCGCCGTCTCGGGTACGGGCGCACGCTGGTGAGCGCCACCCTCTTCCGCGCGCCGGGCTACACGTGGACGGCGCCGGTGCCGGACGGCCCGGTCGCGCGGGCCTTCCGCGCGCGCATCGCGCTGCCCCGCACCGGCCCGCTCTGCGTCCACCGCGGGAAGTGAGTGTCCCACTCAATGTGAACCTCACCTTGACAGCGAGCAACACCGAACTTAATCTCCTTCATCGTTACTCTCTTTTCGGAAACGCATTTATTCACATACGTGAACAAACACATACGTGAACAAATGAGTGAGCGAAGTCCTCTCCCCGCTTCGCTTCTTGCCGTGAAAGGACGCCACCATGCGTGTGCGCGCTATGCTCACCTTTCTCGCGATCCCGGCATTGCTGGCCGGGACCGCGATTTCCGCCGAGGCATTCCCCAGTGCCGAAGTCAGCGGAATCGCGTTGGCCCCCATGGCCGACCCGGGAGTTGCCCCCGGTGGCAACTTCGACCTCTCGACCTGGCAGCTGCAGGAGCCGGTGGGGTCACCGGGTTCGCCGACGACGATCTCGTCGTCCCGGCTGCAGGGCTCGAACGGATTCCAGGACTCCTACTTCTACACCGACACGCGCGATGGCGCGATGACATTCTGGGCGCCGGAAAAAGGCGTCACCACACCCAACTCGAATTACGCGCGATCCGAGCTGCGTGAGATGAACAAGAGCGGCTCCGCGGCGAACTGGTCGTTGAGCGGGTCGCACAAGCTGAGCGCCACCCTGCGCGTGGTGTCGGTGACGTCCAACGTCTGCGTCGGCCAGGTCCACCTCGGCACCGGCGGTTCGTCCACGAAGCCGCTGCTCGAGCTGTACTACCACTCGAACGGCGACATCGTGCTGGGCACGGAGAACTCACCCGACGGCGGCCAGACCGCGCACACCGTCGGCCACGTGGCCATCGGCAAGACGTGGACCTACACGATCGGCATCTCCGGCGGCAACACGATCGACCTGACGGTGAACGGCAGCACCACGCACTACGGCATCCCGTCGTCGTTCAAGGCGTACAAGCAGTACTTCAAGGCCGGTTCCTACAACCAGTCCTCTTCGGACAGCACGACGAAGGGTGCGAAGGTCGCCTTCTACGGGCTGACCGTGTCGCACAGCTGATCGGCTCGGTTCCCCGGGTGGGCGGACACCGGCGGGTGTCCGTCCACTCAGGACAGAACGGCGGAGATCTCGACGACTTCTCCCGTCGAATCGCCGCCACCGAAGGCTTGACGCAGTTCGGCCATCTCCGGCAGCGTCGTGCGGCCGGTGACGAGCAGCGCGGCGAGCCGGGGCAGTGGGCGGCCCGCGTCGAGCAGGCGGCGCACCTGGTCGCCGTCCACCTTGAGCACGCGCAGCTCCGGCAGGTCGCAGACCTGAGCCAGGTCCGGCACCGCCGAGCCGGACAGGTTGAGCCGGGTCAGGCGGGGCAAAGTGGTCAGCACCGCGAGGTCGAGCGGCAACCGGATCTTCTCCAGCTGGAGGTCCCACAGCACCGGGTGCCCGGCCAGGACGCCGAGGTCGACGCGGCCGCCGCTGATCCGCAGCGACTCCAGGGCCCCGAGCCCGCCGATCGACGGGGTCACCGCCGCCGCGCGGTTGACCTTGAGCATCCGCAGCGACGTCAGCGGCTCGAACACCGCGAGGTCGGTGTCGGCGGGGTCGTTGAGGTAGACCTCCTGGACCAGCTCCGGATCGCGCAGCCCGGCCACCACCGCGGGCAGGCTCAGCTCGGACGCCCGCGAGACGACCTCGCTGTAGGAGCGTTCCCCGCCGTCGCGGAGGCTGGTTTCGGCGAACAGGTACTGCTCGCCCGGATCCTCGTACTTCCCGGCCCGCAGCGTCTCGACGACCTCGGTGAGCATGGCGGTGAGCGACGCCGACACGTACCGCAGCGGGCCGTAGATGTCCCGGCCGTACTCGAGGACCTGGCCGGCATGGCCCCGCTCGGCCGGGTCGAGGTCCACCGCGAGGTAGTTCATCGCGCGGTCGCCGCCGAAGGTGACCCACGAGTCGTTGCGGGACAGGCGTTTCACCCGGCCGAACGGCACCGTCTCGAACACGACGCCGTCGTCCTCCACGTCGTCTTCCCAGCCGTAGGAACCGGGATCGCCTTCGGTGTAGTTGCCGACGAGCCGGTCGAGGGAGTCGTAGGAGTACGGGCTCAGCAGCCCGGTCTCCTCCGGGTCGCCGTCCGCCAGCAGGTACAGCGCGCGCAGGTCTTCGGGCAGCCGGACGCCGATCCGGGCCTCGGCGGCGGCCAGGT
Source organism: Amycolatopsis sp. cmx-8-4 (assembly GCF_046548675.1). Classification (NCBI taxonomy): domain Bacteria; kingdom Bacillati; phylum Actinomycetota; class Actinomycetes; order Pseudonocardiales; family Pseudonocardiaceae; genus Amycolatopsis; species Amycolatopsis sp. cmx-8-4. Next base: position 98,778 of record NZ_JAEBDZ010000020.1, on the reverse strand, counting down.
CCGCCTCGGTGCGCCCGGGCGGCCACGGCGGGGGAGTGCCCTTGATCCCGGCGTACAGCTCGGCGAACTCCCCGGCGAGCCGGGTGACCTCGGCGAGCACCGCCGGGTCCGTCGGCGCTCCGGTCGGCACCGCGGGCCGGGGCAGGCCGGGCAGGGGGTGCCCGGGGTAGCGGAACGCCTCGTCGAACACCAGCCGCCCGGGTGACACGGCCGCGATGTCCGGCCGGGCCGTGAAGACGTACGCACCGCCGGCGGCCAGCCTGACCTCCAGCACCGCCGGTGGCCGTTCGAACAGGCGCCGCGCGATCGACGTGTAGTCGACGCGCAGGCTCTCCCGCACGTCACTCCACGCGGTGCACGAAACCGAGCCACCCGTGTGGCGCAGCTGCAGGGTGGCAGCCGACCACAGTTCTCCCGCGGCCGCGCGCAGCGCCGCGGCCATGTCCTTCGCGATGTCGCCGTACCCGGCGTCCCCCGTCGTCACGCGACGGAGCCTAGCGACGGGGTCCGACAAAAGCCGCGCATCGGCTGTGACCGCCCGCGATGACCCGCCCTGGAGGAACTCCAGGGTTACGCTCGTGATCATGCGATTCGCCATCAAGACCTCGCCCCAGGACACCGTCTGGGCGGACATGCTCGCCGTGTGGCAGGCCGCCGATGAGATCGAGCTGTTCGAGTCCGGCTGGACGTTCGACCACTTCTATCCCATTTTCTCCGATTCGACCGGTCCGTGCCTGGAAGGGTGGGTCACGCTCACCGCGCTCGCGCAGGCCACCCAGCGGCTGCGGCTGGGCACGCTGGTCAGCGGGATCCACTACCGCCACCCCGCACTGCTCGCGAACATGGCCGCGACGCTCGACATCGTCTCCGGCGGCCGGCTGGAGATCGGCATCGGCGCGGGCTGGAACGAGGAGGAGTCCGGCGCGTACGGCATGGAGCTCGGCACGGTCAAGGAGCGCAGCGACCGGTTCGAGGAAGGCTGCGAGGTGCTCGTCGGGCTGCTGACCCAGGAGACCACGACGTTCCAGGGGCAGTACTACCAGCTGACCGGCGCGCGCAACGAGCCGAAGGGCGTGCAGCGGCCGCACCCGCCCATCTGCATCGGCGGCAGCGGTGAGAAGCGCACCTTGCGCACCGCCGCGAAGTACGCCCAGCACTGGAACTTCGTCGGCGGCACGCCCGAGGAGTTCGCCCACAAGCGCGAGGTGCTGCACCGCCACTGCGCGGACATCGGCCGCGACCCGAGCGAGATCACGCTGTCCTCGCACGTCCGGCTCGGCCCGGACGCGGACTACGCCAAGGTCGCCGCCGAAGCCGAAGCACTCGGCGAAGCCGGCCTCGACCTGGCGATCGTCTACCTGCCGCCGCCGCACACCCCGGCCGTGCTCGAGCCGCTGGCGAAGGCGCTCGAGCCGCTGCGCTGACCTGATCCACTTCCCGAACAAGGAGCCGAAGCGGCTCCGGACCACGAAATTGGCCGAACAGCGCGCGGACGGCGCCGGTACTCGGTAGCGTCGTGCCCGCGGGTCGGCGCGCTCCCTCCCCCTCGGCGCGCCGACCCGCGTTTACGCCGGCCGGGTGCGGCCTTGGTGTGTAGCTCAACCGGCCGCGGCCCGCCGGAGTGTGCGAGACGTTCCTGATCCCGGAAGCCGAAGACCCGGACGCCCGCAACCAGGCGCTTGCCGGCTGGCGGACCCGCAACGACAGGCTCGGCACGCTCACCACCTGGCCCACCATCAGCCTGCGTGCCGGCTAGTGCAGCACGCCCAGCGCCGCGGGTGAAAACGGCGTGATGTCCTCCTCGCGGCCGGTCACGATCTTCGTGGCCCACTCCGGGTCCGCCAGCAACGGGCGGCCGACGGCGATCATGTCGAACTCGTCGGCCTCCAAGCGGTCCAGGACGTCCTTGATGCCGGTCGTGGACGCCGAGACGCTCGACGTGAACTCGGTGTCGAGGCCGATCGAGCCGACCGTGATGGCCGGTTTGCCGGTCAGCTTCTTGGCCCAGCCCGCGAGGTTGAGGTCGGAGCCGTCGAAGGCCGGCTGCCAGTAGCGGCGGGTCGAGGCGTGGAAGGCGTCCGCTCCCGCGTCGGCCAGCGCGCCGAGGATGACGCCGAACTCCTCGGGGCTCTCGGCGATCCGGGCGGTGAAGTCGTTCATCTTCCACTGGGACAGCCGCACGACGATCGGGAAGCCGGGGGCGACCGCGCGGCGGATCTCGCCGACGACCTCGGCGGCGAACCGGGTCCGGGCGCGCAGGTCGCCGCCGTAGGCGTCGGTGCGGTGGTTGGTGCCCGACCAGAGGAACTGGTCGATCAGGTAGCCGTGGGCGCCGTGCAGTTCGACGCCGTCGAAGCCGAGCCGTTCGGCGGTGCCGGCGGCCTCGGCGAACGCCCGGACGACGTCGTCGATGTCGGCCCGCGTCATCGTCCGGCCCGGCTCGCCGGGGCTGCCGTCCCCGGACACGGGCACTCCGGACGGGCCGATCGCGGGGGCGTCCGGATGCGGCACCGCGGCCCCCTTGCGGGTCATCCCGACGTGCTGGAGCTGGGGGAAGATCACGCCGCCGGCCTGGTGGACGGCGTCGACGACCCGGGTCCAGCCGGCCAGGGCCGCGTCGCCGTAGAGGCGTGACACCTGGTCGTGCTCGCCGGACGACGGGTGCCCGACGTAGCTGGCTTCGGTGATGATCAGCCCGGTGCCGCCGGCCGCGCGCCGGGCGTAGTAGGCGGCGAGCTGCTCGGTCGGTACGCCGTCGGGTGACTGCGCGCGGGTCATCGGCGCCATCGCGACCCGGTTCGGGACGGTGAGGTCGCCGAGCACGAGCGGGCGGGACAGGGTGTGCGTCACTGGAATCGCTCTCCTTCGTGAGGTTCCCTGTTACGCTAGAACCTCACGTAGACGTGAGATTCAACGTCGAGTGCGACGGATCACTCCGAGAGGGAGCGGCGATGCGGATCGGGGAACTGGCCGCGAAGGCGGGCGTGAGCGTCCGGGCCTTGCGGTACTACGAGGAGCAGGGGCTGCTCGTGCCGGAACGCAGCTCCGGCGGCCACCGCCACTACTCCGACCGCGGGGCCGACCTGGTCTGGCTGATCCAGCAGTTCTACGCCGCGGGGCTGTCCAGCAAGTCGATCCTCGCGATCCTGCCGTGCGTCGAGACCGGGAAGACGACGCCCGAGGCGCTCGCCCTCCTCGTCGCCGAACGGGGGCGCATCGACCGGCAGCTGACCGAGCTGGCGCGGGCCCGGGACAAGCTCGACACCGTCATCGCGAACGCCGAGGCGCCGTGCGACCACGCCTGCCGCCCGGAATGACCGATCAGGCCGGGCAGCTGACGTCGTGCCGCGGGGTCTTCAGCGTCAGCAGGTAAGCGTCGACCGCCGACCGCGTGCAGGTGGTGCGCGGGTAGACGACGTGACCCGAGCCTTCGTAGGTCAGCAGCGTGGTGTTCGCCGGCGCCTGGCGGTGGATGGTGCGCGCCCAGGCGTACGGCGTCGCCGGGTCGTAGCGGGCGTTCAGCAGCAGGACCTGGGGCGCCCGCGAGAGGTCCAGCCGGTGCGGCGGGTTCGCGGGCGGGCCGGCGACGCCGAGGCACGCGGTCGCCTCGTCGTGGCCCAGCGTGCTGCCGCGCATGATCGGTCCCCGGCGCAGCTCTTCGGCGCGCACCGCCGAATACTGCGTGAAGTCCCGGATCCGGAGATCGAAGTCCTGACAGACCACGGCCAGCCGGATCGACCGGTAGTTGTACTCGAACCGGGCCGTCAGCGGCGGCCGGCCGGCGGCCGCGTCGGCGATCAGCTGCGCCGCGTCGTCCCAGTTCGGGCCGTACATGTCCGAGAACACCCCGTCGCGCAACGATGTCCCGGCGTTGGCGAAGGCCCGCTCCCAGGTCGCCCGGACGTCCTGGCCGTGCAGGGCACAGGTTTCCGTCCGGTCGCACCACGCGGTGAACTGCCCGAACAGCTCGTCCGCGGCGGTGGCGCGGTCGCCCACGAAGTGCCGGAGGTCGGCGCTGTGGTCGATGGAGCTGTCCAGCACCAGCGCGCGCACGTGCTCGCCGTACTTCTCGGCGTACTGCTGGCCGAGCAGCGTGCCGTAGGACATGCCCTGGAAGCTGATCTTCTCCTCGCCCAGCGCCCGGCGGAGCGCGTCCATGTCCTGGGCGTTGACGGCGGTGTCGGCGTGGTCGAAGACCGGCAGGTTGCCGGCCCGGCAGTCCGCGACCTCCTGCCGGCTGTACTGGCGCAGGGCGTCGAACTCAGCCCGGTTCGCGGGCTCGTCGTTCGGCGGGGCGGTCGTGTCGTCACACCGGATGAACGCGCTGCGGCCGGTGCCCCGGACGTCGAAGCCCACGGTGTCGAACCGCGCCCGGACCTCCGGGCTGAAGAAGCTCGTGGCCAGCGCGAACTCCGCGCCGGAGGTGCCGGGGCCGCCGGCGTCGGCCAGCAGCACGCCGATCCGGTGCGCCGGATCGGTGGCCCGGTGCCGGGCCACCGCCAGGTCGATCGACGGGCCGTGGGGCCGGTTCCAGTCCAGCGGCACCCGCAGCGTGCCGCACTCGCCGTCCGGCGGTGCGGGGCTGTCCGGGTCGTCGGGGCAGGCGCCCCAGGTGATCGGCGACGGGCTCGCGTCCGCCGTGGCGGCCCCGGACAGCAGGAGCGCGCTCACCATCAGGACTGCGCCGAACACCCGCACGGGAGCCTCCAGAGTTGCCGGTGAGTTTCCGACCGTAGGGGTGGTGTGGTCCGGACCACAAGGCTCAGCGGCCGGTCGTGCCGTCGGCGAGCTCGCGCAGGATGTCGGCGTGCCTGGCGTGGCGGCCGGTCTCTTCGACCAGATGGGTCAACGTCCAGCGCCGCGACGCGCGGCGTGGCCCCGGCGCACCGAGGTCGTCCCAGCCGGCGATCACCGCGTTCGCCCGCGCCGTGGTCGCGCGGTAGGCGGCGAGGATCTCCCCGGCGGTCTCGGCCGGCTTCGGCCGGAAGGTCGCCGGCCAGTCGGTGACGGCGACGCCGAGCAGCCAGTGGGCCTCGACGTGCGTGAGGTGCTTGACCAGGCCGAGCAGGTTCGTGCCCGACGCGACGCCGGGGGAGCGGACCTGCGGTTCGGGCACGCCCTCGGCCTTGGCGGCCACGGCGGCGCGCAGGTAGTCGAGAAAACCCACCAGCACCTGGACTTCCGCGGCTCCGGTGGCCGGCGGCCCGGCGTCGCGCGTCATCGCGTCCGCCGGACGAGCAGCACGTGGTCGGTGACGGTCGCGGTCTCGCCGGCGGGCCCGGTCGCCAGGCGCTCGGGATTGTCCGCGCGCTCGACCGCCCACCGCGCCGGGTCGAGGTCGAGCGTGGTCCGGACGCCCGCCTCGCGGCTCCACGACCACGGCGCGGCGGACCCGTGGTCGACGACCAGCAGCCGTCCGCCGGGCCGCAGTGCCTCGGCGGCCCGGCGCAGCACCTGCTCACGCGGCAACGGGAACGGCGTGTGCAGGTACTGCGCGGACACGAGGTCGAAGGTGCCTTCGGGGAACGCCTCGGCCAGGTCGACGCGCACCGCCGTCACGGACAGGCCCTCGGCCCGGTCCCGCAGGGATTCGACGGCGACGCCGGACAGATCGACGGCCGTCACCCGCCACCCTCGGCGGGCCAGCCAGAGCGTGTCGCCGCCGGCGCCGCAGCCCAGATCGAGCGCGTCCCCGGTGGGCAGCGGGCCCGCGATCTCGGCGAGCAGCGGGTTCACTCGGTCCGCCTGCGGGGTCCGGTAGTGGTCGTCCCAGAAACGTACGTTCATGCCGCCACCGTCACCCCGGCAGTGCCGCCGGGAGCACGAAAACTTGCCGTTCCGGCAAGATGGCGGTCATGGCCGACATCGACGACGAGGTCCTGGACGCGGTCGGCCCGCGGCTGCGGGTGCTGCGCCGGCAACGCGGGTTCACCCTGGCCGACCTGACGGCGGCGACCGGGATCTCGGAGAGCACGTTGTCCCGGCTGGAAAGCGGCGGCCGCCGGCCTGCCCTGGAGCTGCTCCTGCCGCTGGCGCGCACTTACGGCGTCCCGCTGGACGACCTGGTCGGCGCGCCCCGCACCGGCGACCCGCGGATCCACCTGCGGCCGATCCGCCGCCACGGCATGACGTTCGTGCCGCTGACCCGCCGGGCCGGGGGACTGCAGGCGTTCAAGATGCTCATCCCGGCTCGCGGCGAACCCGCCGAGCCGACACCGCAGACGCACGGCGGCTACGAGTGGGTCCACGTCCTCGACGGCCGGCTGCGGCTGGTGCTCGGCGACCGCGACCTGGTCCTGCCCGCCGGCGAGGCCGCCGAGTTCGACACGGCGCTGCCGCACTGGCTCGGCTCGGCCGACGGCCGGGCCGTCGAGACGCTCGTCCTCTTCGGACCGCAGGGCGAACGCGCCCACGTCCGGGCCCGTTCGTCAGCCGTGGCCCGGGATGGGCTCGGCCAGCTCGGCCCGTGAGGGTGACGCCGGGAAGGGATCGGCGAAGTACTGCGTCTCGTGCGTCACGAAACCGTCGGCGAACTCCATGACGCTCACCGAATGGGTGGCCGCGCCGTCGTAGGTGATCACGCACTCGCTCACCCAGAAGTCGCCGCCGCCCGAGATCCGGCCGATGGCGAAGTGCCGCTCGGCCGGGTGACCGCCGCGTTGCGCCCGGATCTTGGCGCGGCCCCGGAAGCGCTCGCCGGACTGGGGATAGTCCAGGACCGCTTCGACGGCGTAGATCGCGTGCTCGGTGTCGACGTCTCCACGCTCGGAGGCCGTCCAGTGCTCCTCGATCCGGGCGCGGGTCTCGGCGTCACGAGTCACGCGACGCAGGTTACCCGGGGGAATCAAACCGGGCCCCCGGACGCTTGGACCTGCGTGAAGAAGATTGGTTTCCTCTCGTTCGGCCACTGGTCGGCGAGCGCGCACTCCGAGACCCGGTCCGCCGCCGACTTCCTGCACCAGTCGATCGACCTGGCGGTCGCGGCCGAGGAACTGGGCGTCGACGGCGCGTACTTCCGCGTGCACCACTTCGCGCGGCAGGCGGGCAGCCCGTTCCCGCTGCTCTCGGCGATCGGCGCGCGGACGTCGAAGATCGAGATCGGCACCGGCGTGATCGACATGCGCTACGAGAACCCGCTGTACATGGTCGAGGACGCCGGCGCCGCCGACCTCATCTCGCGCGGCCGGCTCCAGCTCGGCGTGAGCCGGGGATCCCCCGAGCAGGTGATCGAGGGCTGGCGGTACTTCGGGTACGCCCCGGCCGAGGGCGAGACCGAAGCCGACATGGCCCGGGAGCGCGTCGAGGTCTTCCTCAAGCTGCTCGAAGGCGAAGGGTTCGCGAAGCCGAACCCGCGCCCGATGTTCGCCAACCCGCCGGGCCTGCTGCGGCTCGAGCCGCACTCCGAAGGCCTGCGCGAGCGCATCTGGTGGGGTTCGAGCTCGAACGCGACGGCCATCTGGGCCGCGAAGCTGGGCATGAACCTGCAGAGCTCCACGCTGAAGGACGACGAGACGGGCGAGCCGCTGCACGTCCAGCAGCGCAAGCAGATCGAGGTCTACCGCGAGGCGTGGAAGGAGGCCGGCCACGCGCGGGAGCCGCGGGTGTCGGTCAGCCGGAGCATCTTCGCGCTGACGAACGACCTGGACCGCGCCTACTTCGGCCGTGACCGGAATTCCCGCGACCAGGTCGGCATGATCGACGAGAACACCCGCGCGATCTTCGGCCGCTCGTACGCCGCCGAGCCGGACGAGCTGATCCGCGAGCTGAAGGAGGACGAAGCCGTCCAGGCCGCGGACACGCTGCTGCTGACCATCCCGAACCAGCTCGGCGTCGACTACAACGCCCACGTGCTGGAGAGCATCCTGACCCACGTGGCCCCGGCGCTCGGCTGGCGCTGACCCCGGCCCGTCGTGAGTGTTCAGGGCGGTTAGAACCGCCCTGAACACTCACGACCGTCAGGTGCGCAGGAGTGCGGTCGGCTCACCGAGGTCGGCCCGGCAGGTCCCAGCGCTCGCCGAGGCCGTCGACGATCGCGTCCACTTCGGGCTGATCGCCGCAGATCGCCGTCGCGTCCAAGCCGCGTTCGAAGAACACGGAGTTGCCCGGTTCCTCGTCGTAGCCGGTCGAGCAGCTGGGCGCCGGTCGCCCCGCGCGACTCCGCGGCGATGGTGAACGCACCCGCTTCGCGCTGTCGCACGCGGTGCCCGAGCGCTACTCGGGCGCGTCGACGACCGGGGTCGTCCCCGCGGTGAGGCGGGTCAGGTGCGCTTCGAGGGTGGCGAGCCGGTCCGGGCCGATCTCGGCCGCCCAGCGGTCGCGCACCTCGTCCAGCAGGGTGCCGCCGATCCGCATCATCTCGTGGCCGCGGGGCGTGACCCGCAGGCGCTTGCGGCGCGCGTCGGCCGGGTCGGCTTCGCGCTCGACGTAACCCAGGTCCTCGAGGATGGCGATCCGCTGCGCCGCCGCCTGCTTGGTGACCGACAGGTGCCGGGCCAGCTCCGACGCGGTGTCGGCACCGTTGTCGACCGCGCGCAGGGCGAACTCGTCGGCGGGGCGGACCTTCGGGTGCCCGTGGTCGGCCAGCTCGATCGAGACGTCGTCCACCATCGACCGGAACCCGCGCAGCAGCAGGAGCGCCAGCTCGGCACCCGAGGATCGCTCCATGGGCAAAGCATAGACAGCCGACATTATGGACAAGGGCCTTGTCTATCTGTAGCTTGGACAAGCAGCTTGTCCATCAATGAAGGAGTCTCATGGACCTCCCCGGCGTCGACCACCACCGCGTGCGCGTCAACGGCACCGAACTGCACTACGTCACCGCGGGGGCGACCGGTTCGCCCGTCCTCCTGGTGCACGGCTTCCCCGAGTCCTGGTGGGTCTTCCACAAGCTGATCCCGCTGCTCGCCGCGCACCATCGGGTGGTCGCCGTCGACCTGCGAGGCTTCGGCGACTCCGCCGTCGCGGGCGACGACCACGACAGCGTCACCGCCGCGAACGACCTGGCCGCTCTGATCGTCGCGCTGGGCCTCGGTCCCGTCCACCTGACCGGGCAGGACGTCAGTGGTGGCACGACGTTCCGGCTCGCCGCCACGCGTCCCGAACTGGTGCGCAGCTACGCGGCCATCGAGACCGGCCTGCCCGGGTTCGGCGTCGAGGCGCTGGCCGACGTCACCCACGGCGGCGCCTGGCACATCGGCGTGCTCGTCGCGCCCGGGATCCCCGAGCTGCTGCTGGCCGGGCGCGAGCGGGAATTCCTCGCCGAGTACGCCATTCCCGCGCTCAACGCCACGCCGGACGCGTTCACCGACGCCGACATCGACGAGCTCGCCCGCACGTACAAGCGGCCCGGCGCGTTCCGGGGCGCGAGCGGCCTCTACCGGTCGATGCTCCGCGAAGGCGACGAGATCCGTGAGCTGGCGAAGGAGAAGCTCGAGATCCCGGTGCTCACCGTCAGCGGACGGCCGGGTGAGTTCTTGCCGTCGACGATGCGGCAGGTCGCCACGGACGTGACGACCGTGGCGTTCGACGGCGTCGGCCATTACGTGGCCATGGCGGCACCCGAGCGGCTCGCGGACGCGATGCTGCGCTTCTACCACGACGTCGAGGGTTCGCCGGTCCCTTGACAGGCGCCCAGCGTCATTCATACATTCGACGTCCATCTGTATGAATGACGCTGGGAGTTGATCCGCATGCGGCTCGGCAAGACGGCCGTCGTCCTCGGTGGCAGCGCCGCCGGTCTGTGCAGCGCCGGGGCGCTCGCCCCCTACTTCGACCAGGTGCTGGTGCTGGAGCGCGACGAGCTGCCCGCCGAGGCCGAGCACCGCCGGGGCGTGCCGCAGAGCAAGCACCCGCACTTCCTGCTGAACTCGGGCCGGCGCGCGATCGGGGCGCTGTTCCCCGGCTTCGAGGACGACCTCGTCGCCGCCGGGGGACTGCACCTGATGCCGTCGCTGGACGCCGCCTACCTCGACGGCGCGGGCTGGTCGGCCCGCAAGCGCAGCGCGATGACGATGATCTACAGCTCGCGGATCCTCATCGAACGCGTGCTGCGCGACAAGGTGCGCGGCCTGGCGAACGTCGTCATCCGCGAAGGCGTCACCGTGAGCGGCCTGACCACCCGCGACGGCGCGATCACCGGGGTCACCCTCACCTCCGGCGGCGAGGAGCAGGCCGATCTCGTCGTAGACGCGCTGGGCCGCGGCTCCTCGGTCAGCGCGTGGCTGGTGGCGGCGGGCTGGCCCGAGGTCGAGGTGCGGACGCTCGACGCCAAGGTCACCTACACCTCACGCTGGTACGACCTGCCCGCCGAACGGCCCGCGTCCTGGTGGTGGCAGCACCTGGTGATCATGCCGACGCCGGACCAGGGCGACCACCCGGCCGAGCACGACTTCCTGGTCAACTTCTTCCCGATCGAAGGCGACCGGGTCATCGCGTGCATGGGCTCGTGGGGACTCGAGATGCCGCGCACCACCGACGCCTTCGTCGAGACGGCCCGCCGCGTGCGGACGCCGTTGTTCGCCGCCGCGATGGACCGGTGCGCGCCCACCTCGGAGGTGCACCTGACCCGCTCGACGGGCAACAAGTGGCGCCGCTACGACCGGCTGCCCGGCCCGCCGCGGGGGCTGGTGTTCGTCGGGGACTCGATCTGCGCGTTCAACCCGTTCTACGCACAGGGCATCAGCTCCGCGGCGGGCTCGGCTTTGCTGCTGCGCGAACACCTTTCCCGTGCCGGAACGCTCGACGCCGGGTTCGTGACGAGGTTCCTGGCCGCGCAGCGCAAGCTGCTCGGCGTGCCGTGGTCCCTGGCCATGGCGCGGGACCAGGGCTACGCGTGCGCGGTGGGCACGGAGAAACCGCCGGAGTGGCGGCGGCGCATCGTCGCGGCGTTGTCCGCGCCCGCGTTCAGCCTCATCGTCGGGGCCGCCCGCGAGTACGAAGTGGTCGACGAGCACTTCGCCAAGGTGTTCAACCTCGACGAGTCGCTGGGGGAGATGCTGCGGAACCCGCGGGTGCTCGCGGGGCTCGTGCGCTACCGCCTCCGCGCGGCGCTGGGCCGGCACCGGGTGCCCTTCGGGTTCGACCCCCAGGCCGAGCCGCCGGCCACGGACTACTCGCCGGCCGCGGCACCGGCCGGCGCCCGGTGAGCGACGGCTGCGGACCGGACGCCGAGGCCGTCACCCGCACCCTCGGCTTCGACTGCCACGACGTCTCACCGGTGGTCTCGGTCCGCGCGCCTTGGGACCTCGCAGACTGGACGATGCCGCTGCTGGAGGTGGTCATCGTCGGCGGCGCCGTGTTCGCGCTGGTGCACGCGCTGCGCCGGTACCGCGCCGGCGACCCGGTCAACCTGGCGCTGTGGTGGGCTTCGCTGGTCTACCTCTTCGTGACGGAGCCGCCGCTGTACTTCCCGGAGTGGTTCGGCCTCGACAAGGTGTACGGCTTCATCTTCGCCCACAACCTGTTCACCGTGCAGTTCATGGGGGACCGGCTGCCGCTCTACATCGTCGCGTTCTACCCGGTGATCAGCCAGCTCGCCTACGAGCTCGTGCGGTCACTCGGCGTCTTCCGGCGCCGCGGCCCGCTGGTCGCGTCGGTGGCCGTCGCGTTCGTGTGCCAGCTGTTCTACGAGGTCTTCGACCAGCTCGGCCCGCAGCTGAGGTGGTGGGCGTGGAACCCGGGCAACGACCTCGTGAACCACCCCGCGCTGGCGTCGGTGCCGATGACCAGCATGCTGCTGTTCGCCTCGGTCTCGATGGGCGGCCTGACCTACCTCGTCGTCCGGCTGGCCGGCACCGGCCCGCGACGCGGGTGGTCGCTGGCGTGGCGTGTGCTGGTGGCCGGCGTCCTGACGCCGTTGACGATGGCGATCGGCGGGCTCCCGTCGAGCCTCTTCACCGGGAACATCCCGGCGCAGGCCTGGGTTCTCGGTGTCGAGCTGGCCCTGCTCTGGCTGGCGGGTGCCTGGATCCTCTTCACGCGCCGGGGGGAGCCCGAGCCCTTGTCCGCCTTCGTCCGGATCTATCCCGCCGTCTACCTTGGCGGACTGGCCGTGTGCTGGATCCGCGCGCTGCCGGCGTACTTCGCCGCGGCCGGCGGCGTCACCCGCGACGGCACGCCGATCGGCAGCGGGCTCTACGCGCTCGGCTGCTTCGCCGCGGCCGGCCTGTTGCTGGCCGCGCTCCACCGCGCCCGCCGACCTGCTCCCGTCTGAGACTTCCGGCTCGGGGAAGATGGACCGCATGGGGTACCACGGCTGGCGGGGCAACCCGCCCGGCACCGAAGACGAGGCACGCCGCCGGATCGTCGAAGCGGCGACGGCGTGCCTCGACCGGGCCGGGCTCGCCAAGACCAGCCTCTCCGACGTCGCTGCCGAGGCCGGGGTGACGCGGCAGACCGTCTACCGGTACTTCCCGGGCCTGAAGGACATCCTCCGCGCCGTGGGCCTGGCCGGCGTCGAGGAGTTCGCCGGGCGGATGGAGCGGCACCTGGCCTCGTTCGGGACCGCCGCCGAAGCCGCCGTGGAGTCGGTGGTGTTCGCCGTCCGGACGGTCCCGGACGAGCCCTACCTCGGCCTGCTCCTGCAGGCGGGCGAAGGCGAGTACTTCACCGCCGGCGTCACCTCGCAGCTCGCGTTCTCGGCCGGGGCGGGGATCCTCCGCAACGTGCCGGTCGACTGGGCGGCGGCCGGCGTCGAGTCCGACGACGATCTCCAGAGCCTGGCCGAGATCCTGATGCGGCTGTTCCTGTCGTTCCTGCAGTACCCCTCGACCCCCGCCCTCACCGACGACGAGCTGCGCGCGCTCGTCCGCCGCTGGCTCGGCCCGGCGCTGCGCGGGTAGCGCCGTCCGACGCCGGACCGCTGGGATCCGCCGACGATCTTGGTCGCGCGGGCGGAGCCGGCAGGCCGCCGAAGTCTCGGCCTTCGGCGGCGGCAGGCACTGCACCCCAACGCGAGGTTGGGTGCGGCCGGAAGGTACCCGCGCAGGTGCGGAACGTCAGCGAAAAGGTCGAACGGGCAATGATCGCGCCCGTCCGGCGCCGGTTCACCCGGACGTGCTCGAACACCTTGGCGGCTTCCGGTACCGTGCTCGGGTCACCCGGAGCCGGGCACCCCGCTGGAAGCGCAAGGATGGTTGTGTAGTGGCGAATCCGCTGGTCGCGGAGACCAAGGACTCTACAAAGGCGTATTCGGGCGTGTCGCTGCTGGAGTCCGCGGCCGACCTGAAGTCCGCGATCGAGTCGGGTGACTGGGCTTCCGTCGCGATGGGCGCGGTGGGTACCGCGCTCGACGCGTTGTCGATGGCCATGGACCCCTTCGGCGCGATCCTCGCCGCCGGTGTCGGCTGGCTGATGGAGCACGTCGGCCCGCTCAAGGAAGCCCTCAACGGGCTCACGGGCAACGCCGACGAAATCGCCGCGCAGTCGGAGACCTGGAAGAACATCGCGACGGAGCTGGGGAGCATCGGCGAGGACCTGACCGGGATGGTCAAGGCCGACACCGCGTCCTGGACCGGCCCGGCCGGGGACAGCTACCGCCAGCGCGCCGATGACACGGTGACGTTGCTGAACACGGCGCAGAAGGGGTGTGAAGGCGCTTCCAGTGGTGTGAAGACCGCCGGTGAAGTCGTTGCCGCGGTGCGGGCGTTGGTGCGCGACATCATCGCCGAGCTGATCGGGCATCTGATCAGCTGGGCGCTCCAGGTCGTGTTCACGTTGGGAATCGGCCTGACGTGGGTGGTGCCGCAGGTGATCGGCGCCGTGGCGAAGACGGCGTCGAAGATCGCGGACCTGGTGAAGCGGCTCGTCACGGCGTTGAAGGCCTTGGTGCCGTTGCTCAAGCGGGCGGGTGATCTGTTCTCGGATGCGGCGAAGGCGTTGCGGAAGATCAAGCCGGGTAAGGCGTCTCCGCCGCCGAAGAGCATCGATATTAAGGGCAACCCGAAGGGTTTGGACGGGCCGAAGGGCAAGGGCGGGCCGGACGCGCCGCCACCCAAGACCGACCCGCCGCCGAAGGGCGGGGACTCCACCAGCCCCTCCGGGGACAAGGGCGACGGCACCTCGACCTCCGGGGCCAAGGGCGGCGGCCCCGACGCGCCGCCGAAGTCGGACCCGCCCCCGGCGTCCAAGGGACCCGACGACACCCCGTCGTCCAACGGCGACACCACACCCTCCGGCGGCGGCAAGGGCCCGGACGGCGGACCGAAGGGCGACGGCGGCAAGCCGAAGGACGGCGGGCTGTCCAAGGACAACAACGCCCCCAAGGAGAACTCGACCCCGATCGACTGCCGCCCGGGCAGCGGTGACCCGATCGACATGACGACCGGGCGGATGATGCTCGCCCAGACCGACGTCGAGATCGACGGCGTGCTGGCGCTCGTGCTGGACCGCAGCCACTTCTCCGGCTACCGCAGCGGTGTCCACTTCGGACGGTCCTGGGCGTCGACCGCCGACCAGCGCCTGGAGTTCGGCGCGGACCGCGTCGACTTCGCCGCCGAAGACGGCACCCTGCTGATCTTCCCGGTGCCGGGCGCCGACGGCGTCACCCCGGTGGAGGGCCCGCGGTGGCCGCTGCGGCGGCTCGGCGACGAGTACCTCCTGGCTCAGCCCGACCGCGGCCGCACCCTGCACTTCGCCACCGGCGGCGCGGTCCGCTGGCTGAGCGCGATCTCCGACGCCGACGCCAACCGGATCGACTTCGACCGCGACGAGCACGGCGTGCTGCGCGAGGTCCGGCACTCGGCCGGGCACCGGATCGCCGTCACCACCGTGGACGGCCGCGTCACCGAGTTCGCCTCGGCCGGCGTGACGCTCGCCCGCTTCACCTACGACGACCGGGCGCACCTGGTCGAGGTCGTCAACTCCTCCGGGCGGCCGTACCGGTTCGCCTACGACGAAAGCGACCGCATCACCGGCTGGCAGGACCGCAACGGCTGGGGTTATGGCTTCACCTACGACGAGCTCGACCGCTGCGTGCGCGGCACCGGCCCGCGTGGGTTCCTCAGCTACACCTTCGCCTACGACAAGGAAAACCGCGTCAACCGCGCGACCGACTCGCTCGGGCACACCACCACCTACGAGCTCAACGAGGAGTTCCAGCTCGTCCGCGAGACCGACCCGCTCGGCGGCGTCACGGCCTACGAGTGGGACCGCCACGACCGCCTGCTCGCCTACACCGACGCGCTGGGCCGCGTCACCCGCTACGGCTACGACGAACAGGGCCTGCGCACCTCGGAAACCCTGCCGGACGGGAGCGTCCGCGGCGTCCGCTACGACGGGCGCGGCCGCCCCGCCGCCACGGTCGAACCCGGCGGCGCGACCTGGACGTACGCCTACGACACCGGAGGCCGGCTCGTCGCGGCCACCGACCCGGCGGGCGGGGTCCGCCGCTACGGCTACGGCCCGCGCGGCGCGCTCACGACGTTCACCGACGAGGAAGGCCGGCGCACCGGCGTCGAGTGCGACGCGCTCGGCAAGCCGCTGACGGTCCTCGACCCGGCCGGCGGCCGCACGGCCTACGCCTACGACCCGCTGGGCCGCGTCGTGTCGATCACCGACCCGGCCGGGCACACGACGAACCTCGCCTGGACGGTCGAGGGCGAGCTGTGGAAACGCGTCGCGCCGGACGGGTCCGTGGAGCGCTTCACCTACGACGGCGAGATCAACGCGGTCGAGCGGACCGACGCCGCGGGCGCGGTGACCCGGACCGACTTCGGCCCGTTCGACCTGCCCGTGTGCGAGATCGCCCCGGACGGCAGCCGGACCCGGTTCGCCTACGACACCGAACTGCGCCTCGTCTCGGTCACCAACGCGAGCGGCGCCCAGTGGCGGATCGACTACGACGCCGCCGGGCGCGTGGTCGGGGAGACGGACTTCGACGGCCGGGTCGTCACCTACGTCCGGGACGCGGCCGGGCAGCTGCTCGAGAGCAGCAAGGGCGGCGAACCCACCACCTACACCTGGGACGCGCTGGGCCGGCTGACCGGCAAGCGGCACGGCGACGACGTCACCACCTACGCCTACGACGCCGCCGGCCGGCTGGTGCGCGCGGTGACCGCCGACGCCGACCTCACCCTGACCTACGACGCGCTCGGCCGGGTCGTGGCCGAGACCTGCAACGGGCGGGAAGTCCGGTCCGCCTACGACCGCAGCGGCCTGCGGACCGCCCGCCGCACCGCGTCGGGCGTCGAAAGCACCTGGACCTACGACGCGGCGAGCGCGCCGACCGGGCTGGTCACGGCCGGCCGGTCGATCCGGTTCGCCTACGACGCCGCCGGCCGGGAGATCGGCCGCGTCTTCGGCCGGACGACGCTGTCCCAGGCGTGGGACGCCAACGACCGGCTGGTCGAACAGGTCCTCACGGCCGAGGGCGGCCACCCGCTGCAGCGGCGCGCCTACGAGCACCGGGCGGACGACGTGCTCGCCGGCGTCGACGACCTGCTCGCCGGGCGCACCGACTTCGACCTCGACCGGCTGGGCCGGATCACCGGCCTGCGCCGGCCCGGCGGCGCCGAGCGCTACGCCTACGACCAGGCCGGCAACGTCACCGCGGCGGAGTGGGGCGCGCACCCCGCGGGCGGCGTCCGCGAGTACGCCGGCACCCTGCTGCGGCGGGCCGGCGAGGTGGGCTACCGGTACGACGAGCACGGCCGCCTGACCTGGCGGCAGCAGCCCGGCACCGAGGCCGGCTGGACGTTCGGCTGGAACGGGGACGACCGGCTCGTCCAGGTGCGGACGCCGGACGGGCGGGTCTGGCGCTACGCCTACGACGCGCTGGGCCGCCGGGTCGCCAAGCGCCTGCTCGACCCGGCCGGCGAGACGGTCGCCGAGACCGTCTTCGTCTGGGACGGCGTGCTGCCGGCCGAGGAGATCGTCACGACCGCGGGTGTGCCGTCCCGGACCACGACGTGGGACTGGGAGCAGGACCGGCCGGTGCCGGTCAGCGTGCTGGATCGCCGGCACGGCACGGACGGCACGCTCGACGAGCGCTTCCACGCCGTCGTCGCCGACCTCGTCGGCAGCCCGGCCGAGCTGGTGGACGAGGCCGGGCAGGTCGCCTGGCACTCGACGCAGTCGCTGTGGGGGGTCGGGACCGCGAGCGTGTCGCCGACCCCGCTGCGGTTCCCCGGCCAGTACTTCGACGCCGAGACGGGCCTGCACTACAACGTGAACCGGTACTACGAGCCGGAGACCGGGCGCTACATCAGCCCGGACCCGATCGGGCTGGGCGGTGGCACCAACCCGCACGCCTACGTGCGCAACCCGACCGGCTGGCTCGACCCGGTCGGCCTCAAGGGCGGGAAGTGCAAGGGCGGCAAGGCGAACAACCCGGTGCTGGCCAACAACCGGCCGGGCCAGCCGGTGTTCCACGGCAACGCCAACGTCCCGGTCACCGAGATCAGCGACAAGAAGTTCGTCGGCATCCTGGAGAACCTCGCCAACGGGCGCGGTGAGGGCTCACGCCGGGCGAAGGAACTCCTCAAGCAGATGCAGGAAGGCCGCGGCTGGCAGCAGACGGCCGGCATCCACCAGGGCGGCCTGGGCGGCGCGGCCGGTGGCGCCGACCCCCGCCCGCACATCACGGTGAACGTCGGCGGCCGCGGTTACCACGTGCACGTCGGCAGTTCGAACGGCGGCCTGTTCGCCCAGGACATCACGCCGAACCCCATCCGCTGACGGAGACGGGCCGGCCCCGGCCCCCAGGCCCGGGGCCGGCCCTCGCTCCCGTCAGCGGATGAAGCTCACCTCCGGGTAGGCGGGCGACGGCGCGGCCAGCAGGGGCTGGGGCCGGCAGCGCAGGTGCTGCTCGAAGAACGCCCCGGCGTAGGCCCGCATGATCGCCAGCGCGCGGGTCCCCTCGATCGACGCGCCGATGTCGACGCCGAGCTGGTCGGCCAGCACGCCGAGGTCGGTGAACGAGCTGTGCACCGTGCCCGACACCATGAGCCAGCGCTTCCAGCCGGTCAGGTTCGGCCAGTCGGTTTCCCAGTCGTCGTACGGGTTCGGCGTGCCCGGGGTGTAGTTGTCCATGCTGCCCAGGAACAGGAACGGGCGGGACAGCCCGGACGCGGGCAGCGGGACGTGGGTCGAGCCGTCGATGTCGATCCCGGCCCGGATGCGCGGGTCGGCGAGCATCGCCTGCAGGGTGTTCGCGCCGCCGGCGGAGTGCCCGGCCATGCCGACCCGCTGGGGGTCGATCAGCGCGCTGCCACGCCACTTCGGGTGCGGGCCGATCAGCTCGTCCAGCACGAACGACGTGTCGGCCGACCGCGTCCCCGCCACCTTTTCCCAGATCCCCGGCTGGTCGTCGACGTCGCAGGCGGCGCAGCCGGTGACGTGGCCGTCGGGAAAGGTGGTGGCGCGGTTCTCGTAGGTGTGGTCGATGACGGTCACGACGTAGCCGTGGCTCGCCAGGTCCTCGGCCAGGCCGCTGAGCACGGCCCGGGGCTGGGTCCAGCCCGGTGACAGCACGACCATCGGCAGGCTGTGGCGGCGCCCGGCCGCCGGCGCGTCGACGACGGCGTTGGTCCGCACGGTGCTCAGGGCGTCCAGCGACAGGCCGGGAATGCCCTCGCGTTCGAGGTTGCGTTCGGACTCCAGCGGCGTCATGTACGGCTTCGTCGGCCCGTGCGCCGAGGTCGCCGGGTAGAAGACGGAGACCATCAGCTCCCGGTAGGGCACCGACGGCACCCAGGGATCCGGCCGTGAAGTGTCCACAAGCGACAGTGAGGTGACACCGACCGGCTGTGACCCGGTCGGTCTGGGCAGGTGCGGTGTCGTGCTCGCCGCGGCGGGTGTCGCGGACAACGCGAGGCCCAGAGCGGTGGCGACAACGAGTGTGCGCATGGTTCCCCCAGTGGGATCGGATCAGGACAGGTGGCGGATGCGCCGGTAGCAGAACCAGGTGAGCAACGCGGACAGGGCGAGGAGCAACGCGAGTTCGAGCCACTGCAGCGGCCAGAACCGGGAGCCCGGCTGGTAGGTCAGGCGCTGGTGGTAGCCGTGGGTGTCCAGCTGCGCCATGCAGGCGTCGACGCCGCGCGGGTCCGGCGGGCCGGCCTTGTCGCCCGGCTTCGGCACGCAGTTCTGCACGAAGTCGGGCAGCGGAGTGACGACGTTCCCGGCCGGGTCCACGGTTTCGTCGGCCAGCAGCCAGACACCGGCGGGGGTCGCCACCCCGATCTCCTCGATCACCCCGGACCCGTTCCCGCTGATGTTCCTGATGGCCGAGTTCCCGATCGAGACGTCCTGCTGCACCGCGGGCAGGAGGTACGGGCGCACGTACAACGGGACGGCGAGCAGCACGGCGGCGAGCACGACGAGGGTGACGGCCATGGCGGCCACCGTCCGCCGCAGCACCATCCCGACGGCGACGCCGAGGACGAGCGCGAAGACCGCGTAGCCGATCGGGACGACACCGCGCGCGGCGAACACCACCGGCGAGATGCGGGACAGCGTTTCACCGTCGGTCTGCTTGCTCGCGAGCGCGTCGATCGGGGACGCCCACCACGTGACCGCCAGGCTCAGCAGCCCGGCGGCCACCGCCGCGGCCGGCACGCCGACCACGAGCTTCGTCGTGAGCCACCGCCTGCGGGTGATCGTCTGGTTCCAGACCAGGTTGTGCGTGCCGTGTTCGAGCTCGCGGGTGATCATCGGCGCGCCCCAGAACAGGCCGATGGCCGCGGGCAGCAGGTACAGCGCGAGGATCGTGCCGCCGAACAGCGTGTCCTGGTCCGAGAAGTTCGTGCGGCCCACCAGGTCCGGGCCGGTGATCGCGAGGATCACGGCGATCAGGAGCAGCGCGGCGAACACCGCCAGCGCGGGGACGCGGATCTGGCGCCAGGCCAACCAGGTCATCGGAGCACCTCCAGGGCGGGACGGGCGGCGGCCGGGTTGCTCATGTACTCGAGGACGAGGTCCTCCAGGCTGAGCTGCCCGACCGTCCACACGGGATCGAGAATGGGTGCTTCGGTGCGGACGAGCACCGTGGTCTGGCGGTCGGTGTGCGTCGCGGAGACGACGTGCTGGTCGGTCGGCAGGGTCTCGACGTCGCGCAGCGGCCCGGACAGGCGGTGGTGCGTGGCGAGCAGCTCGTCGACGTCACCCATCACCCGGACCTGGGACGCCACCAGCACGACGAGGTGGTCGCAGACCCGTTCCAGATCGTTGACCAGGTGCGAGGACATCACGACGGACAGCCCGTCCTCCGCGACCGCCTCCATCAGGACCTGCAGGAACTCCCGGCGCGCCAACGGGTCGAGCGCCGCGACCGGCTCGTCGAGCAGCAGCAGTTCGGGGCGCTTCGCGAGGCCGAGGGTGAGGGCCAGCTGGGCGCGCTGCCCGCCGGACAGCTTGCCCGCGGGCTGTTTCGGGTCCAGCCCGAGCCGCTCGATCCGCTTCGTCGCGAGCGCGGCGTCCCAGCGCGGGTTGAGGTGGGCGCCGAACCGCAGGTGCTCGTCGATCGACAGGCCCGGGTAGACGGGCGTGTTCTGGGCGACGTACCCGACCTTGGCCAGCTGGTCCGGCCCGCTGCCGGGCACCCCGCCGCACACCTCGATCGTGCCGGTGGTCGGCTCGAGCATGCCGGAGGCGATGTTCAGCAGGGTCGACTTGCCGGCGCCGTTGGGGCCGACGAGCCCGGTGACGTGGCCGGCCTCGATCTCGAGCGTGCAGCCGGTCAACGCCCACTCGCGCTTGTACTTCTTGCCCAGTCCCTGGGCGCGCAGCACGGTCACGCTATGTCCTCTCTTGCGGAGTCGCGAAACGTGGACATCAACAGGGCCTCGATGCTCTCTTCGTCGAGACCGGCCTTGCGGGCCTGGGAAAGCCAGCGGTTGAGGTCGCGGCGCAGCGGCCCGATCGCCGCGAACGACACGCCGTTGCCGAGCGTCGCCGTCACGAACGTGCCGACGCCGGGCCGGGCCGAGACGAGGCCGTCGTGCTCCAGCTCCCGGTAGGCCTTCAGCACGGTGTTGGGGTTGATCGCGAGGCCCGCGACCACGTCCTTGACCTTCGGGAGCTGGTCTCCCTCGTTCAGCAGGCCCAGGCGCAGCGCGTGCCGCACCTGCTGGACCAGCTGCTGGTAGGGGGACAGGCCCGACCGGGCGTCCAGGTGGAATTCGATCATCGGCAACTCCATTTAACTAGGTGACTAGCACTATAGCTAAACAGGCGACGTCGGCGCCAGTGCCCCCTGTCTCATAGTGAGACCCGGGCGCTACGGTGCTCTGTGTTGTGATCGGAAGGCCTTGCCGGGCAACGAAAAGGGGTGTCGGATGCCGGAGGTCATGAACGAGTCTCGCCGAGCCGGCGCGGCGGACGACGTGCCGCAAGCCGAGGATGAGACGCACCTGGAGTGCCTGAAACGCGCCCGGCGTGAGCTGGCTCCGGCCGGCTGGCGTATCGACGGCGTCGCCGACGAGTGACACTCGGTCGGCGTGCCTCCGGCCGGCGGACCAGTCGTAGGGTGACCGCGTGCCCGAGGACGCGAACCCATGGCCGCTCGCCCCGTCCGGCACCGCCGACTGGTTGCGGGAGAGGTGCGGCGACGGCCTGACCGGGTTCATGCCGCCGGCGATGCCCGACGCGGCCTGGGTGCTCAACGCCGTGTACGAGCACGAGCGAGGGCCGGCCGAGACGTCGTACCACGAGTACCACCAGGCGCGGCTCGCGGACGGCAGCGTCCGGCCCCGCGTCATCGGCGGCGTCGACCTCGAAGCCGGGAGCGTGGCCACCGGCGGCGGACTGGGCCGCGCCGAGCACCCCGGCGCCGGCTGGCGGCGGCTGCGCTGGGCGGAACTCGCGCAGCGCACCGGCGACCCCGTCGTCCCCGAGGGGTTGCTGCCGTCGTACCGCTGTTTCCCCTCGGCCACGAAGGACGGCAGCTGGCCGCTCGGCATCATCCCGCCTGCCGAGGGCAGCCTGGACCGCGAGACCTGGACGCGGCTGGTCGGCATCCTCACCGAACACAGTCCCGCGGGCCCGAGCACCCGTTGCCTGGCCTACTACAGCCCGCTGACGCTCGGGGTGACCGACTTCGAGCCCCTTCACGTGCGGGTGGGGACGCTCGGCGACGCCGAGAGCTTGTACGACGATTCCGGGATCGGCTTCAGCCCGTCCAACCTCTGGGCCGAGGACCGCTCATGGTGCCTGTGCACCGACTACGACCTGTGGGCCACGGATCAGGGACATCCCTGAACTTCTCACGAACCACTTGTTTGCGTGACGCAAATAGCGCACTCTGGTGTCATGCCCCACGACTACGAGGACCTCGAACAGGTCGTCTACCCGCTGGCCCGGATCGGCCAGGCGATGCGCCGCGCGCAGAACAAGGCCATCGATCCGACCCGGCAGGCGATCCTGCAGCAGGCGGCCGTCAAGCAGCAGGTGCGCCCGTCCGAGCTGGCCGCCGAGCTCGACCTGTACCCGTCGTCGATCACCCGGCAGACGCGCTCGCTGGAGGATGACGGCCTCATCGCGGTCGAGGCCGACCCGGCCGACCGGCGGTCCTGCCTGATCTCGCTCACCGAGGCGGGCTGGGACGAGGTCCGCACGCTGACCCGGATCGGGCTGGACCGGTTCGCCGACTTCATGGCCGAGTGGGACGCCGAAGACGTGCGGACGCTCGGCCGCCTGCTCACCCGGCTCGAGACCTCGGTCGACGAGGCCAAGCGCCGCACCCAGCGGCCCGGTGGCCGGCCGTGGCAGCAGCGGACCGGGGGCGAGTGACGTGCACGTGCTGATCGCCGGGGCCGGCGTCGGCGGCCTGTGCCTCGCCCAGGGACTGCGCGCGGCGGGGGTACGGGTGAGCGTCTTCGAGCGCGACCCGGACCTCGGCGAACGCGACCAGGGCTACCGGATCCACATCGACGGTCACGGCGGCGAAGCGCTGCGACGCTGCCTGCCCGGGCACCTGTACCGGCGCTACCTGGCGACGTCGTCGGTGCCGGGCGCGGGCCGGATCAGCACGCTCGGCACCGACCTGACCGTGCTCTCGACGTTCGACGTCGGCACCGGCGGCGAGCACAGTGCCGTCAACCGCCGGACCCTGCGCCAGATCCTGTTCACCGGACTCGAGCAGGACGTCCACTTCGGACACAAGGTGACCGGAGCGGACCAGGACGAGCACGGCGCGCGCGTCCGGTTCGACGACGGCCGGGAGGTCCGCGGCGACGTGCTGGTCGGCGCCGACGGCGTGCACTCCGCGGTCCGGGCGGCGGTCGCCCCCGGCAGCGCCCCGATCGACACCGGGCTGCGCTGCGTCTACGGCCGGACGCCCCTGGCCACGCTGCCGGACCTGCCCGCCCGGTTCTTCGACGGCTTCACCGCGGTGGCCGGCGGCCCGGCGACGCTGGCCCTCGCCGCGTTCCGGGCGCGCACCCCGGTCTTCCCGCCGGAGCTGACCCCGGTGGCCGACTACCTGATGTGGGCGGTCGTCGGCGCGGCGCCGCAGGAGCGGGAACCCGCTGCGCTGCACCGGTTCGCGCAGGACGTCGTCCGGGGCTGGCACCCGGAGCTGGTGCGGATCGTGCGGCACGCCGACGTTTCCGCCACGTTCCGCACGCCGATCCGGACGTCGCCACCGGTCCCCGAATGGCCGGCCGGGCGGATCACCGTGCTCGGCGACGCGATCCACGTGATGCCGCCGTCGGGCGGGGTCGGCGCGAACACGGCGTTGCGGGACGCGGCGCTGCTGGCGGCAGGGCTGGCGGGCGGTGATCCGCTGACCGCGATCGCCGCGTACGAAACGGAAATGCGGGAGTACGCCACGGCCGTGGTGCGCCGCAGCAACCAGCTCGCCGGAGTGAAAACGGGGGAGAACCGATGAAGGGGAGAATCCGCGTACTGGCGCCGTTCGCGCTGGACCTGGTGCTGCCGATCGTGGCCTACTGGCTGCTGCACACGGTGGCCGGGCTCAGCTCGTTCTGGGCGCTGGGCATCGGCGGCCTGGCCACGATGGTGAACGCGATCATCACGACCGTGCGCCGGGGCAAGCTCGACGGGTTCGGCATCCTGGTGGTCGTCGAGGTGGCGCTGTCGGTGGTCCTGCTGTTCGTCGGCGACGACCCGCGGGTGCTGCTGCTGAAGCCGGCGTTCTACGTCGGCGTGGCCGGGGTGTACGCGCTGGGCAGCCTGTTCGTGGGCCGCCCGCTGGTGTTCGAGGCCGGAAAGCCGTTCGCTACCCGGGGCGACCCGCGAACGGTCGAGGCCTACGACCGCAGCTGGGCGGTGTCCGAGCCCTTCCGCACGGCGATCCGCTCGGTGACGCTGGTGTGGGGCGCAGGCTTCCTGGTGGACGCGGTGCTGCGGGTGATCATCGTCTACAGCTTCTCACCGGCGGAGATCACGGACTCGCTGCTGCTGTCGCAGGTGCCGTTGATCGCGGTGCTGGTGGCGGTGATCGCCTACACCCGGCTGCGGATGCGCAAGGTCCGCCCGATCCTGCTGGCCGAACGCGACCGCCTGCCGGCCGAGCGGCACTGACCGGCCTCCCCGGAATCACAGCTAGCGCAGCCACCGCAGCGCGGCGTCGACGCAGTCCTCGGGGGTGCTGTCGAAGGCGATGGCCGCACCGGGAGCGTGCAGCCGGACCAGGTTGATCACCTTCTCGAAGAACCCGAGCAACGGTTCGTGGGTGCGGATGCCGCCCCCGATCACCACGCAGCCGTAGTCTGCGCCGGTCAGAGCGGTCACCAGCGTTTCTTCGGCGTTGCCGCCAAGCGTCAGCAAGCACCAGTCGGCCTCGACGCCGTGCTCGACGAAGCGCGCCCGGCCGCGGGCGATCGCCGCCTGGACCGGCGCCGGGTCCCAGCCGTCGAGCTTGGCCGGATCGAGACCGACCACCAGCACACGTCCCGTTGTCACGCGTCCTCCTCGGGCGAGCGGCGCTTCCTCACCGGAAACGGTGATCAGTGGAACACACACGTCCCTCCGGGAGTTGAGCGTGGCATGAGTCAACTCGTGGACCGCACCATCGCCGCCCTCCGCTCCGAGCACGACACGCTCGCCGGCCTCGTCGGCGGCCTCACCGACGACCAGCTCGCCACCACCAGCGGTGCGTCCGAGTGGACCGTCGCCCAGGCGCTGTCCCACCTCGGCAGCGGCGCGGAGATCGGCCGCGCGCCCATCGCCCGCGCCGCCGGGGAGACCGTGGCGGCCGAAGACAACCAGACGATCTGGGCCCGCTGGGACGCGTCCGCGCCGCGAGCGCAGGCCGAAGGCTTCCTGGAGCACAACGCCCGCTGGCTCGACACGGTCGAGGCGCTCACGCCCGAGCAGCGCTCGTCGCTGACCGTCGACCTCGGCTTCCTGCCGGAGCCGGCCCCGCTGCTGACCGCGCTGGGCATGCGGTTCAACGAGGTGGCCAACCACTCGTGGGACGTGCGCGTGGCCTTCGAGCCGGACACCGGCGTGGACCCCGGCTCGGCCGAGGTGCTCGTCGAGCTCCTGTCCGGGCCCGTGGGCTTCCTGCTGGGCTTCCTCGCCAAGCCGGCCGAGCTTGCGGACCCGGTGTCGGTCGCGGTCCCCGGCGGCGCGCTGGTGATCGACGACGCCGTCACCCTGGTGGATCACCTGGAGGCGCCGACCGCGACGTTCGACGGGCCGGCGGAGGCGTTCGTCCGGCTGATCAACGGCCGGCTCAAGGCGCCCTACGACAAGGGCGTCACCGTCGAGGGCGGCGTCACGCTCGACGACCTGCGCCGCGTGTTCCCCGGCTTCTGACCGAACCGGCCCGGCTCACCGGGCCAAGGCGAGCAGCTCGTCGATCACCGGCTCCGGGCCGTCGTGGGTGAGGTGCGCGATCGCGAACATCGGCGCGACCACGCGGCTCCAGGCGTAGAGCCGGTCGCCGTCGAGCCCGCACGCGGCCGCCACCCGCCGGCACCGGGTCTCGACCCCTTCGAGCCCGGCGCCGGCGATCACGTAGTCCACGGCGTCGAAGCACGGATCGCCGAGGCACGCTTTCGGGTCGATCGCGACCAGACCCCGCGACGGGCTGCCGTCCAGGGCGTTGCCTAGGTGCAGGTCGCCGTGCAGCAACACGACGGTGTCCTGCGTGTCCAGCAGGTCCCCGCAGCGCCGGATCGCGCGGTGCCAGGTGGCCTGGCCGATCCGGGCGCCGATCGCCGGGTCGGCCGGTTTCCGGCCGATCCGGTCGAAGGACTCGTCGAACCGGCCGCGCAGGTCCCACGGCCAATGCGCGGGCGGGGCCACGGCGTGCAGCGCGGCGAGCAACTCGCCCCACAACCGGGGCAGTGCCGTCCGCGGCAGGTCTTCGGCCTCGGTGCCGGGCCGGATCTCCGCCAGCACCATGGCCCCGGCCCGCGGGTCGGTGGCCAGCACGGCCGGCACCCGGCCCGAGGCCGCGAACACGCGCAGCATCTCCGCCTGCTTGGTCAGCAGCGTCCGATCCGGACTGAGCTTGAGCACCGCGGGTGTCCCGTCCGGCCGGCGGCAGCGCAGGACGACGGACGCGGCCCCGCTCGCGAACACCGCACCGAGCCCGAGGCCCCACCGGGCGGCCGGCCGGGCCGCGAGGGCGGGGACGCCGGCGAGCCACCCCGCGGCCCCGGGACCGAACCGGTCCACCAGCCGCACGCGCATGTCGTCCAGGTCCACCCCGGCAGTTTGCCACCGCCGGAGGGTGTCGTTTCTCGCGCCGGCCGGGGACATCTGGCAAAGTGGCCCGATGCTGAAGCAGGTGGCCGACGGGGTCTGGGTCCGGCAGAGCGAGTGGGTCTGGAGCAATGCCGTCGTCGTGCGCGGGGAGACCGGGCTGGTCCTGGTCGATCCGGGCATCGACGGTGCCGACCTGAACCAGCTCGCCGACGACGTGGACGCGCTCGGTGTGCCGGTGGTCGCCGGGTTCTCGACCCACCCCCACTGGGACCACCTGCTCTGGCATTCCCGCTTCGGCGACGTCCCGCGCTACGCCACCGCCGCCGGCGCCCAGGTCGCGGGTGAAGCCCGCGAGCGGGCGCAGAAGATGGCGGAGGAGAGCGCGTCGGGCATCCCGCTCGAGCTGATCGGGCTCCTCACCCCGCTGGCCGCGGACGGCGGACCGGTGCCGGGTGAGATCCTCGAGCACCAGGCCCACACCATCGGCCACGCCGCGATCCTGCTCGCGGACCGCGGCGTCCTGCTCGCCGGAGACATGCTTTCCGACGTCCTGATCCCGCTGCTCGACCCCCGCCGCCCCGACCAGCTGAGCGCCTACGAGGCGGCCCTCGACCGGCTGGCCGAGGCGTCCCGGCGGGTGGACGTCGTGGTCCCCGGGCACGGCGCCGTCGCCGAGGGCGCCGAGGTGGCGGGCCGCCTCGCCGCCGACCGCGCCTACATCGAAGCCCTGCGGCGAGAAGAAGAACCGGTCGACGCGCGCCTCGAACAGCACGACTGGCTTTCCGCTCCGCACCAGATGAACCGGAAGCAGGCCGGCCACACCTCCGGCTGACGGACGTTTCCTAGTTCGCGCCGAACCGGTGTGCGCCAGCCGCGGACGCCATGAGGGTCATCGGCCAGCGGACGTCGCCGGACTCGTCCCCGGTTCGACGGCGCAGCACGGTGTCCAGCTGCTCACCGGTGAGGCGGCCGCCGGTGGCGACGCACTGGCGCACCAAGGAACGCGTCTCCTCGTCCGCCGAGGCGTGTTCGGGCTCCCACAGCTTCAGCGCGTGCACAGCCGCGCGGCGTGACAGATCCGGCGTCGCCGCGTACCAGTGGCCGGTCTTGCCCGGCGGCGGATCGGTGGGCACTCGGCGGCCGAGCCGTTTCTGCTTCACGCGCGAGTCCGCGTAGGCGGCACCGGCGCTACGCCACTGCGCCCGGCCGGCTTCCAGCGCCGCCAACGCGTCCAGGAGGGCTCGCTCGTGCCGCTGGTACGGGCCGGCGAGCTCGGCGAGGAAGCTCAACGTCGCCCGGTGACCGATCGGGTGGTAGAGGCGCACGCACGAACACAGTGCCGCGACGCGCTGACCGTGGGCCAGCCGGCCGTCCCGCACTCTGCGTGCTCGCTCGCCGAACCCCATTCCGGCAGCCTACCGAGCGGCACCTACCGGATTACGCCCATTGGGGCCGGCCAGGCGTTACAGAAAGACGCATTCAAGAATTGCAATCACTGAATCTAGTGAATTCGCGGCGTTTGCGGTCACGGACGGCTGGCGGCGACGTACGGTTGTTGTTTCCGCACCTCTGTTCCGGGCCGTCGAGCACGGACGGACGGTGTGCGTTCCGGGCTCTACCAATCCAAGGCGGCGAGCTACGGCATGCAGGCGGACAGCCCGCTCGACTGGGACCTGTCCGAGTGGCAGGGGGCGACGATCATTCGCCCGTCCGGGGTATTGGACGTCGGCACGTACGGAGTGCTGCGGGACGCGCTGCTCAAGTGCGCGGCCGACCAGCCTCGGGCGGTGATCGTCGACCTCGAAGCGCTCGTGATCACCAAGGATCAGCTGACCAGTGTCTTCGTCGCCGTGTGGCTGCGGATCTCGCAGTGGTCGACGGTGGCGCTGGTGGTCGTCCCGGGCTCGGCGCACGCGGCCCTGGCGCGGTACGGCCCGATGCGGCGTTTCGTGACGGTCCGGCCCACGGTGCTCGACGCCCTGGCCGGGCTGGGTGACCCGCCGCCGCGTCGCCGCACGGAACTGTGGTTGCCGTCCTCGCCGCGCAGTGTGGCCGCGGCGGCGCCGTTCGTCACCGACACCTGCGGCAATTGGGACATCGATTCGCTGGGGGAGCCGGCGGTCAGGGTCGCGGGTGAGCTCGTGGCGAACGCCGCCGAACACGCGCGTTCGCCGGCGCGGTTGCGGTTGGAGCTGCGGCTGGGCCGGCTCACCGTCGCGGTCGCCGACGACGACGTGCGTCCGGTGTCGCTGCCCCAGGTCGGCAAGAGGTCGCCGGAGCCGCGTAGCGGGCTTCCGCTCGTCGCGCACCTCGCGCACGCCGCGGGCTGGTCGCCGCGGCAGTCCGGCGGGAAGATCGTCTGGGCCGTCCTCCGGCCGCCGCACGCGCAGCCGGTACCGGTGCTCGACGGCGACTGAGCCGGCCCCGGTTCAGGAGCGGCAGAGCAGCGCGTCCGGCGTCCGGTTCGAGCCGACGCGGCCGGTGTAGGCCACCCCGGCGACGTACTCGCCCGGGGCGCACTGGCCCTTGTAGCTGCCCGAGGCGAAGTCGCCCCCGAGGTCGCCGGAGGGGCGGTTGTCGCCGCGGTCGAACCAGACCGTGCGGCCGCTGCGGCCCAGCGGGGTCGCCGACTTGCCGCACAGCACGGCCGAGACCGCCGCGCCCGTCACGCTGTAGCCGACCACCGCGTGGTCGGCCGGGCACTGCAGCTTGGTGTAGCCGGACGCCCAGTCCGTGTCCACAAAGGACTCGTCGCGGACGGCCGCGTACCCGGACGGCACAGGGAGCGTGCCCGTGCACAGGCCGCGGTTGCCGGTGTGGGCGAGACCGGTGAGGCGCTGGCCGTCGGGGCAGACGCCCTTGCGGGCGCCGGGATTCCAGTCCGGCAGCGTGCGGACCGCGCGGGACTCCTGGAAGTCGCCGTAGTCCAGGTCGAGCATCGACCAGTGGTCGGCCTGCGGGATCGGGCCGGTGCGCGACGGCGCGGTCACCAGCCGCTGCCACGCCGGGCCGCGCCAGTCCCGGCCGTCGAGCACGTCGATGCGGTTCCCGGCGCTGTCCCACGCGAGCAGCGACCAGCCGTCGCCGGTGCCACCGGTCTGGAACCCGACCGCGGGCCAGTAGGCGAAGTCCGTGTCGGTCTCGGCGAGGTAGTTCACGAAGGTCTCGAAGAACGCGCGGGACGCCGGGTCGGTGGTGTTGCGGCCCTCGCCGAACTCGCTGATCCACAGCGGCGCGGTGTAGTGCTTGCCGGTGTCCTGCTCGACGAAGAACGCCTGCCGGTACAGGGTGTCGCGCAGTTCCTGGGGCGACAGGTCGCGGTAGCGCGGGTCGTGGGTTTCGCCGATGCCGGTCGCGCCGGAGTGGTTCGGCCCGGTGTAGCCGTAGAAGTGCGCGGAATAGACCAGCTTCCCGGAGTCCACGAGCGTGTGCGACAGCGTCCGGGCGGGTTCGAGGGTGGGCCGGCCGTGCGCGAAGCCGTCGATCGGCAGGCCGGTCCAGTTGATGCCCTCGACGATCATCAGCAGGTCCGGGTTCGCCTCGGTCAGGATGCGGTCGGCGACCTGCTGGCTCGCGCGCTGCCAGTCCTTGTCGTTGCCCCAGCCCCAGTTGGGGTCGTCGAAGGTGTTGCGGCGGACCTCGTTGTACAGGTCGGCGCCGGCCACCCGCTTGTTCGCGGCGTAGCGCCGCGCCATGAACAGCCAGTCGTCCTGCCACTGCTGCTCGGTCTGCGCGGTGTTCCAGCGCTCGTTGCCGTCGAGACCGCAGCACCAGCGCGAGGTCGTGGTGTGGTTGTTGAGGATCACGGCGAACCCGCGCGCGGTCAGCCGCTCGACGACGCGGTCGTAGACCTGCAGCGGCGTCTTGCCGCGCAGGTCCGGGTTGGCCGGCAGGTCGGGCACCGGCGTCGCGTCGTGGATCATCGCGTTGGAGAACTGCAGCCGCACGCTGTTGAGGCCCAGTTGCGCGAGCCCGTCGATGACGGTGTCGATCGACGCGCGGTCCAGCCCGAGCGGCGTCTGGTAGGCGATCTCGCCGGCGTGGTGGTTGGCCGGATCGTTGATGTCACCCGACCCGGTCCACGTGCCGCTCGCGCCGTGCCAGTTGGCGGCCTTCAGCTTGAACCGGTTGCCCGCGGCGTCGACGATGTAGCGGCCGCGGGTGCTGAGCGGGCCGGCCCAGGGCGCCGGATCCGCGTGGGCGGGATCCGCCGCCAGTGCGGAGATCGGGGCGGCGACGCCGGTGGCCAGCAACGCGGTGAGCAGCGCACTCATGATCCTCACGCGCGGAGGCTAACGGGTGTTTCGCCCGGTTGTATACCGGCAGCCGGGTGCGGGCCCGCCGTTCGTCGGGTCAGCTCCCGAGCGGGGTCAGGCTGGGGGTTTCGCCCGGACCGACGGGGAAGCAGGCCAGGAACGTGACGCCGTCCTCCTGCGCGTCGAAGCGCGCGATGCGGGCCGCTTCGGGCTCGTAGAAGACGTCTCCGGGCGTGAGCACCGATTCCGGCTCGCCGTCGATCTGGTAGACGGCCGAACCGGTTTCGATGCTGCCGAAGACGGGTCCATTGTGGACGTGCAGCCCGGTGCCGAAGTCCGGCGCGATGGTGATGCGGCGCAGCTCGACGTAGTCGACCACGCGCGGTTGGGGGAGCCGCTGCTCCAGCACCAGCGTGCGCGTGACGGGCTCGGCGGGCGCCGTCTCGGGTTCGGCGGCGCTCACCGGCTCGGCGAACTCCGCCGTGGTCCCGTCTTCGGGCAGCTCTTCGATGGCCAGGTGCGTCATCGACGTCGTGTCGGTGGCACCGTGCCAGTGCCACTCGCCAGGCGCGACGCGGACGGTGTCGCCCGGCCGGATCAGCTGGGCCGGGCCGCCCCGGCGCTGGACGTAGCCGGTGCCCTCGGTGACGACGAGCACCTGGCCGAGCGGGTGCCGGTGCCAGCGCGTGCGCGCGCCGGGGGCGAACTGCACGCGGTCGACCTGGGTGCGCGACGGGCCTTCGGGGACGGCGAGCGAGGTGACCCACGCGCTGCCGGTGATCACCTCGGCGGGCGCGGCGGTGGTGGCGGACGGAACGTGACGGACGTGCACGGGAACTCCCCAGGTTCAGCGGGTGTGGGCGGCGAGCAGCGAGAGCACACCGGAAACGGCTTGGTCGAACGGTTCGGGCGCTGCGGCGGCGCGAGCCAGCACGTACCCGCCCTGCAGCACGGCGACGATCGTGGCGGCGAGCGCGGCGGTGTCCAGCTCGGCAGGCAGTTCTTTCGCGGCCCGGCCTTCGTCGAGAACCGCGGCGAGTTTGGCCCGCAGGAGAGTCAGGGTTTCGTCGACCGGAGCCCGCAACTGCGGGTCGGCCACGATGTCGGGATCCTGCGTGAGCCGGCCGATGGGACAGCCCCGCAGCACTTCGCGCTCACGGCGCAGGTACGCGGTGACCCGTTCGACGGCGGTCCCGGGCCCGCGCAGCTGCGCGTCGGCCGCGGCCAGCAGCTTGTCGGCACTGCGCCGCACGGCGGCCAGCGCCAGCTCCCGCTTGCCGGCGAAGTGGTGGTACATGCTGCCCTGCCCGGCACCCGCGCGCTGCTGGATGGCCTTGGGGCTCGTACCCACGTAACCGCGTTCCCACAACAGTTCCCGGGTGCTGTCGATCAGCTGGTCTCTCGTCCCCATGGGGCCGAACTGTACATACTAGTAGGTACAGAATCAACACCGTAGCCTCGCGCCGGATCCGCCGTTGTCGTGTTGGCCACTCCGGTCACTGTGTTGGCTGGTGGCGGCAGGACCGTCGGCTGTGAACAGCCACCTCGGCGATGGGAAGGGGTCAACTCGGTTGCCGGAGCGGCCAACACGCGGTCCGGAGTGGCCAACACGGTGACTGGAGCGGCCAACACGCGGTCCGGAGTGGCCAACACGGTGACTGGAGCGGCCAATTCAGGTACCGGAGTGGCCAACTCGGTGGCCGGAGTGGCCAACACGGCGACTGGAGCGGCCAACACAGTGACCGGAAGGGTCGACATGGCGGCCGGAAGGGCCGGAGCGAGCGACACCGCCGTGCGGTCAGGGTTTTGTCGGTTGCGGCACCTGCGCGCGGAGGTCGAGGGTCCGGAGAGCCTGCCGGCACCAGCGGAGGTTCTCCCGTTCGAACGACAGGCCGCGCATCAGCGTGAGGTACGGCCCGATCCGGTCGGCTTCCACGAGGTAGTCGTCTTCGAAGCGGCCGTCCAGCAGGCGCGCGCGGAGCTTCTCGTAGCGGGCGATCTTCGCCTCCGCCGCCGTCGCCCGCTCCTCGAGTGCGGTCCGGACGGCCGGTTCGTCGCCCGCGTCGACCGCCTGGACCTGCACCATCAGCTCGTCGCGGATCGTGCCGGGGCGGGGTGGGCCGGCCGTGAACGCGTGCAACGCTTCCAGGCCGGCTTCGGTCAGCGAGAACAGCCGCTTGTCGGGCCGCCGTTCCTGGTGGACGACCCGGGCGCGCACCAGGCCGCCGGCCGCCATCCGGTCCAGCTCGCGGTAGAGCTGCTGCGGGGTGGCCATCCAGAAGTTCGCCACGGACGCGTCGAACACCTTCGCGAGGTCGTAGCCCGACGCCTCCCCTTCGAGCAGCGCGGCCATCAGCGCGTTCCGCAGTGCCACCGGGTTCCCTTCCGTGACCTGGTCAACGAATTGACTAGGCGCCGACGGCCTCGCGCTGGATCTGCTCGAACTGCACGGCCATCGCGGCCGAGAGCGCCTGGGCGGCCGACAGCGGGCGCACCATCACCGTGAACTCGTCGATCAGGCCGTTCTCGTCCAGGTGCAGGAAGTCGCAGCCTTCGACCGCGGTGTCCCCGATCCGGGCCTCGAAGACGAGCGCGTGGTCCCGGCCCTCGCCGCCGTCGAGCTCCCGGACGTACCGGAAGTCCTCGAACACCCGGAGCACGCCGCGCAGGATCGCGGCGGTGATCGCCTTGCCCGGGTACGGCCGGAACGCCACCGGGCTCCGGAACACCACCTCCGGCGCCAGCGCGGCCGCCATGGCCTCGGGATCACGTGCCTCGACGGCCTTCCGGAAGCTGCTGCTCACATCGCACCTCGGGTAGTCAAAAAGTTGAGTACCCGACCAGCTTAGGGAGTGCTACTCCGGCATGGTCACCGGGTCGCGTTCGGACTCGGTCGTCCACAGCCAGGCGTCGTGCAGCGCGGCGATGAGCCGCTCGTCGTCCTCTTCGCTGGGCTCGTCGCCGACCGGCAGCCAGGTCTCCTCGGCCGGCGCGCCGTCCAGCTCGCGCCGGAGCACGATCCCGGAGTACTCGAACTCCGCGTCCGGGTCCGGATCGACACTGACATGACGTGGCTGAGCGGCCACATCGACCCGCCGAGCTCGACGTTCGGTCATCGGCACCCCAGCCTTCCCGCGCGATACTGGACAGTCGCTGCGGCAGCGGGACTCGTTACAGCCGTGAGGGTAGAAATACCCTCGTGCGAGATGAATTCACCGGGTAGGGGTCACCCGACCGGATACTCGACGGCCGTGAGCTCCTCCGAAACCTGCCACAGACGCCGCTGAAGCGCCAGGTCGTGGGACTGCGGGCTGGAGGCGACGACCTCCGGGTTGCCGCGGTAGCCGCCCAGTCCGTCGGGGCCGTAGTACTGGCCGCCGAGGGCGCCGGGGTCGGTGGCGGCACGCAGGATCGGCAGCGAGCCCCGCGCCGAGTCCTGGGTGAACAGGGGCGCGACCGCGGCGAAGACCCCGCGGAGGGCGGCGGGGGAGTTGCGCATCAGCTCGGTGCGGGCCACGCCGGGGTGGGCGGCGAGGGCCACCGTGGTGCCGTGCGGCGCGAGCCGGCGCTGCAGCTCGTACCCGAACAGCAGGTTGGCGAGCTTGGACTGGCCGTAGGCCGCGACGCGGTCGTAGGAGTTCTCCCACTGCAGGTCGTCGAAGTGGATCGCGGCGCGAAGGCGGTGGGCGATGCTGGCGACCGCCACGACCCGCGAACCGGGCACCGGCAGCAGGAGGTCCAGCAGCAGGCCGGTGAGCGCGAAGTGCCCGAGGTGGTTGGTGCCGAACTGCAGCTCGAACCCTTCGCGGGTGGTCTGCCGCGGCGGGTACATGACGCCGGCGTTGTTGATCAGCAGGTCGATCTTCGGCAACGCCGTGTGCAGCTCGGCCGCGGCGGTGCGGACGGACTCCAGCGACGCCAGGTCCAGCTCCTGCACGGTGACGTCGGCTCCGGCGCCGAAGCGGGCCGCCGCCTGCTTGCCCTTTTCGACGTCGCGGACGGCCAGCACCACCGACGCGCCGCGCTCGGCGAGCACCTGGGCGGTCTCGAAGCCGAGGCCGGTGTTGGCGCCGGTCACGACGGCCACGCGGCCCGTCTGGTCCGGGACGTCGCGGGCGGTCCAGTGTTCGGCCATGTCGGTCGCTCCTTCGGGGATCGGCCCTTGCGGACCGGCGGTCTGTTATGCCGTCGACGTTAAAGAACCGTCGGTCTATTGTCAAGAGACTGCCGGTCTTTAACTCCGGGTGCAAGACGGTTACCCTGTGTCGCATGACGTTCCAGCGGGCGCGCAGCGCGGAGCAGCGGGAGGAGCGGCGCCGCAAGATCCTCGACACGGCGCTGGTGATGCTCGGCGAGATGCCGGTGGCCGAGGTGAGCCTCAACGAGCTCAGCCGCCGGGTCGGGCTGGCCAAGTCGAACGTGCTGCGCTACTTCGAATCCCGCGAGGCCGTGCTGTTCGAGCTGCTGGACCAGGCGCTGGGGGACTGGCTGCCCGACGTGGCGGCCGAGCTGGCCGGCGGCGTCGATCCCGGCCTGTCCGTGCGGGAGCGCGGCGACCGGCTGGCGGCGATCGTGGCGAGCTCGCTGGCCGGGCGCACCGTGCTGTGCGACCTCATCAGCGCGCAGGCCGGGGTCCTGGAGCACAACGTCTCCGTCGACGTCGTCGTGCGCTACAAGCGATCCGCGCTCGCCAGTCTCGACGCCATGGTCGAGCTCTTCGACCGGCACGTGCCGGAGGTCGGGGCCGCGGCGAAGCAGGTGTGCCTGCTGGCCATGATCCTGGCCGGGGGCCTCTCGACGCACTGCCGGCCCTCGGTCAGCACGCTCGCCGCGTACGCGACCGACCCTGCGCTCGCCGAGCTCCGGATCGATCTGGCCGCCTCGCTGGAAAGCGGCCTCGCCCTGCTGATCTCGGGGGCCGTGGCGCGGGGTTAGCCCGCCGGCGTGGGGCTCGCGCTGGTCAGGGCGCGCAGCTCGGCCAAGACGTCGTCGGCGATGTCGGCCAGCGACCGGTCCTCGCCGTCGCGGATCCACTGCGTGAACGCGATCCCGAACACCGCGGTGACCGACTGCCCGGCCAGTGAGGCCGCCGGATCGGCGACGCCCCGCGCGCGGAAGGCGTCGGCGAGCGTGGTGGCGAGGACGGCCATCTTGTGCAGTTCCCGTTCCTGCAGCGCGGGATTCCGGTCGATGACGGACTGGCGGGTGCGGGAGTACGGGCGGCGCTCGTCCGGGAAGAAAGCCGACGCGGACCGCAGCGCGCCGGCGACGACCTCGATCGGCGACGCGTCCGGTGGCGCGGCGTCCATGCCGGTGAGGAACGCCTGCGCGAACAGCTCCTGCCCGTGGAAGAGGGCCTCGCGCTTGTCGCTGAAGTGGCGGAAGAACGTGCGCTCGGTCAGGCCGACGGACTGGGCGATCTCCGCCGCCGTCGTCTCTTCGAACCCACGGGTGGCGAACAGCTCGAGCGCGGCCCGCTGCAGCCGCTCCGGGGTTCCCGGTTCCCAACGCACCATGCCGTCGAGTCTAGGTGATGACAGCGACTGACTTCGGGAGTACGTTGATGTCAGTCACCGACGTCAGTCGCTGACATCGAGTTGAACCACAGAGGGAGCTACACCTCATGCGCGTTTTCGTCACCGGAGCCTCCGGCTGGATCGGCTCCGCCGTCGTCGACGAACTGCTCGCCACCGGCCACGAGGTCACCGGGCTCGCCCGGTCCGACGCCTCCGCCGCGACGCTCGAAGCCAAGGGCGTCCGGGTCCGCCGCGGCGACCTCGACGACCTCGACGGCATCCGGGCCGGCGCCGAGGCCGCCGAAGCCGTCATCCACCTGGCCAACAAGCACGACTTCGCGAACCCGGCCGTGTCGAGCGCGGCCGAACGGGGCGCCGTCCAGACCATCGGCGACGCGCTCACCGGCACCGGCCGCCCGTTCCTGCTGGCGTCGGGGATCGCCGCGCTCACCCAGGGCCGGCCCGCGACCGAGGCCGACGCGTCCCCGTTCCACGGCCTGGAAAGCCCGCGCGGCGGCAGTGAGAACCTCGCGCTCGAGTTCGCCGGCCGCGGCGTGCACCCGGTGAGCCTGCGGTTCTCGCCGACCGTCCACGGCACCGCCGACCACGGGTTCATCGCGGTCCTCACCGCGATCGCCCGCGAGAAGGGCGTTTCCGGCTATCCCGGCGACGGGACCAACCGCTGGGCCGCCGTGCACGTGACCGACGCCGCCCGGATGACCGTCCTCGGCCTGGAGAAGGCGCCCGCGGGCAGCCGCCTGCACGCCGTCGCCGAGGAAGGCGTGCCGACGCGCGAGATCGCGGAGGCCATCGGCCGCGCGTACGACCTGCCCGTCGCCTCCATCGCGGCCGACGACGTCCAGGACCACTACGGCTGGATCGGCGGCTTCTTCGCCATGGACCTCGCCGCGACCAGCACGCAGACGCGCGAGCTGCTCGGCTGGACGCCCACCGGGCCGACGCTCGTCGAGGACCTCGACGCGGGCGCGTACGGCACCAAGTAGCCGCTAACCGCCGGCGGCCGCGGCGCGGTAGGTGCCGGGGGTCTGGCCCATGGTCCGGGTGAAGGTGTCGACGAAGGCGCTGGTGGTGGCCCAGCCGCAGCGGTGCGCGGTCTCCGTGACGGTGCTTCCCGCGGTGAGCTCGAGCATGGCCTGGAAGACCCGGGTGGTGGTGCGCCACTGGGGGTACGTCGTGCCGAACTCGCCGCGGAAGAGCCGCGCGAGGTGACGGTCACTGGCGCCGACCTGACGGGCGAGCCAGGTGATGGTCCGCGGGCTCCCGAGGTCGTCGGTCACCAGCCGGCAGGCGTGGGCCAGCCGGGGGTCGCGGGCGCGGGGGAGCGTCAGCGGCGCGACGTGGGCGCGGCGGACGCGGTCGTGGATCACGGCCCGCAGCCGGCGTGCCTCGCCCGGCGCCAGGCCGGGCTCGGTGGCGGCGATCAGCAGTTCGCGCAGGAGCCCGGAAACGGCGATGACGGTGGGCGAGTCGCCGGGGAGCAGCGCTTCCTGCGTCGCGAAGGCGAGGGTGTGGACCTCGGCGTGCCCGTGGACGCGGTGCTCGTGCCAGGTGCGGGCGGGAATCCAGGCGGCGCGGTGGGCGCCGGCGGCCCACGTGCCATGGTCGGTGTGGACGGCGAGGACCCCGCTGCTCACGTAGATGAGCTGGTGCTCCTCGTGCCGGTGCCGGGTGATGACCTCACCCGGGTGGTGCCGATGGCGGGTTTGCGACACGAGGTGGCAGTTTATCGGAAGTCTGCCGGGTGGATGCCGACCATCGTGGAGGGATGACCCCTGTCGCGCCGCCCCGGTTCCGGGACCGCCTGCGCCGCGTCGTCGCGGACACCCGGCCGCTGGCCGTCCCCGCGTTCCGGCGGACGTTCCTCGGGCAGAGCACCGCCGTCATCGGCATGACCGTCACCGCGGTCGCCGTCCCGGTGCAGCTGTACGCGCTGACGCGGTCGTCGCTGGTCGTCGGGCTCGGCGGCCTGGTCGGGTTCGTCCCGATCGTCGTGTTCGGCCTCTACGGCGGCGCGGTCGCCGACGCCGTCGACCGGCGGAAGCTGTACCTGCTGACGTCGCTCGTCACGTGGGTCGTGACGCTCGCGCTGCTGGCCCAAAGCGTCCTGGAGGTGCGGTCACCGGCGCTGATCCTGTCGCTGGTCGCCGTCCAGTCGGGCGGGTTCGCCGTCTCCGCGTCCGTCCGCAGCGCGATGGTGCCGCTGCTGGTACCCGGCGAGTACATCCCCGCGGCCAACGCCCTGAACTACACGGCCGGCAGTGTCGGTCAGGTGGTGGGCCCGCTCGTCGCGGGTGTCCTCATCGGACTGCCGGGCGGCTTCGGCTGGGCCTACGGCGCCGACGCCGTGCTGTTCGCGGCGGCGCTGTACGCGGCGATCCGGTTGCCGTCCTTCCCGTCGGCGGCCCCGGCCGGGCGTCCCGGCCTGCGGTCGGTGCTCGAAGGCCTGCGGTTCCTCGGCGGGAACCCGGTCCTGCTGATGTCGTTCGCCGTCGACATCGCCGCGATGGCGCTGGCGATGCCGGAGGCGCTGTTCCCGCAGGCCGCCGCCACCCAGTTCCACGGCGGCGTGGGCCCGCTGTACTCGGCGATCGCCGTCGGCTCGATCCTGGCCGGCTCACTGAGCGGGTGGATCGGCCGGGTGCGCCGGCAAGGCGTCGCGCTGACGTGCGCCGTCGCCTGCTGGGCGGCCGCCGTCGCCGCCGCGGGGTTCGTGCACAGCCTCTGGGCCGCCGTCGCGCTGCTGGTCCTCGCCGGGGCGGCCGACCTGGTCAGCGTCGTCTACCGGCAGACGATCCTGCAGACCTACGTGCCGGACCGGATGCGCGGCCGGCTGCAGGGTGTCTACACGGTGGTGGTGTCGGGCGGCCCGCGCCTGGGCGACGTCCGGGCGGGCGCGATGGCCGCCGCGACGACGTTGACGATCGCCTGGTCGGGGGCGGCGCTGCTCTGCATCGTCGTGGTCATCGCCGGAGCGCTGAGCGTGCGGCCGTTCTGGCGCTACGACAGCCGGGACCACGCCGGGGAAGTCAGAACCTGACCTGGCCGAGGAGTGCGCCGGCGGCGGTGTGCAAGGCGTCGTCACGCAGTTCGGGCGCCTCGGAGGTCACCATCAGGGCCGCGTCCCCGCCGGTGGCCGCGAGCCCGCCGACGGCCACCGAACCCCCGACGACCTCGACCTCGCCGGGGCCGGGCTTGGTGTCCAGGAAGGCCCGCAGGTCGTCGACCGCCAGGCGGGCGTCCCGCTGGAGCTGCGGGGCGAGCAACGCCATCGCGCCCTTGGCCCGGGTGGCGACCAGCCGGACCGTGAGCGCCTGGCCGCCGACCTGGTAGCCGCACTCGAGGTACGCGCCGGTGGCCGCGTCGAGCGCGGACATCCCGTTCTGCTGCGCGGCGATCGGATCGGCCGCGGGCGTGCCGGTCTTCGACACCTCGACGTCGACGGCGTCCGGCGTGACCGGGCGATCGACCCCGGCGGTCCGCAGGGCGCCGGGCACGTCGAAGCCGACGGGGCAGGTCGCGGGCTTACCACCGGAAGCGGCTTGGCGGACCGCGTCCACGGCGACCTGGTGGTCGTCACCCGACGAGCAGCCGGCCGGCACCGTGGCCCCGGCGAGCAGGGCCAGGCAGAGCAGAGAGCGCACCATGAAGGGAAGTTAGCGCGCCGGCTCCGGTCCGCGAGGCGGAATGCGTCAACCTCACGGCGTGGTGGGCGCCCTCGTCGTGGACGTGCGCAAGCCGCGGTCCGGCCGACCGCGCCCGCCGGGGGCCCGGGGGGACATTGCGCGTCGTGGGCGAACGCTATACGGTGACGCCAGAACTAGAACAGGTTATAGTTTCTGGGTGGCGGGCCGGACCGAGGAGCGGACATGGCGAACAAGGCGCCGCGCGGCGACGAAGCCGACTACGTGGTCGTCGGGTCGGGGAGTTCGGGGGCCGCGATCGCGGGGCGGCTGGCGGCGTCGGGCGCGAGCGTGATCGTGCTCGAAGCCGGCAAGACCGACGAGAAGCTGCTGCTCAAGAAACCGGGCCTCGTCGGACCCATGCATGCCGTGCCGCAGCTCAAGAAACCCTTCGACTGGGGCTACTACTCGGTGCCGCAGAAGCACGCGCTCGACCGCCGGATGCCGGTGCCGCGGGGCAAGGTCGTCGGCGGCTCCAGCTCTATCAACGGCATGGTCTACGTCCGCGGCAACCGCGCCAACTTCGACTCCTGGGCCGCCGAGGGCAACACCGGCTGGGACGCCGACAGCGTCAACGTCGCGTACAAGCGGATGGAAGACTTCGAAGACGGCGAGAACGCGTTCCGGGGCGCGGGCGGGCCGATCCGGGTCACCCGCAACAAGAGCCCCGAAGAGGGCGCCCTGCAGTTCATCCAGGCCACCGCCGACACCGTCGGCTGCAAGATCCTCGACGACTACAACGGCGAGTCGCAGGAAGGCGTCAGCCGGATGCAGCAGAACGCCGCCGACGGCCTGCGCTACAGCGCCTCGCGCGGCTACCTCCACCACCTCGCGCCCCCGACGCTGCAGCTGCAGTCCGGGGTGCTGGCCAAGAAGGTCGTCATCGAGAACGGCCGCGCGGCCGGCGTCGAGGTCGTCGACGCCGACGGCACCCAGCGCACGATCCGCGCCGGCAAGGAGGTCATCCTCTCCGCCGGCTTCGTCGGGTCCGCGCAGCTGCTCATGCTGTCGGGCGTCGGCCACGCCGAGCACCTCCGGGAGCACGGCATCGACGTCGTCGCGGACCTGCCGGTCGGCGACAACCTGCACGACCACATGTTCCACGCGCTGACCTTCCACGTGACGTCGAGCCGCAACTCCGGCACGCCGGCGTACTTCGCGCGCGGCCTGGTCAAGGAGCTGCTCCGGCCCGGGACGACCTTCCTCGCGAACTCGGTGTTCGAGGCGGTGGCGTTCCTCAAGACGTCCCAGGCCGACGCGGTTCCCGACCTCCAGCTGCACCTGCTGCCGTGGGCGTACGTCTCGCCCAACCAGGACGCGCCGATCCGGCACGACGTCGACAAGCGCACCGCGCTCACCGTGCTCACGACGCTGATCTACCCGAAGAGCCGCGGCACGCTGCGGCTGGCGTCGGCGGATCCCACCACGGCCCCGCTGATCGACCCCCAGTACCTCGCCGACCCGGCCGACCTCGAGGTGCTGGGCGAGGGTTCGGAGCTGGCGCGCGAGATCTTCGCGTCGAAGGCGTTCAACGGCGCGGTCAAGGAAGAGATCCACCCGGGCCCGGCGCTGAAGGGCCAGGCCCTGCGCGACGCCATCCTCAA
This sequence comes from Amycolatopsis sp. cmx-8-4, assembly GCF_046548675.1. Taxonomy (NCBI): domain Bacteria; kingdom Bacillati; phylum Actinomycetota; class Actinomycetes; order Pseudonocardiales; family Pseudonocardiaceae; genus Amycolatopsis; species Amycolatopsis sp. cmx-8-4. The sequence continues at coordinate 57,085 of NZ_JAEBDZ010000020.1, read as the reverse complement.
CCGCGCGACGTCGGTCTACCACGGCGTCGGCACCTGCCGGATGGGCGTCGACGAGCTCGCGGTCGTCGGCCCCGACCTCAAGGTCCGCGGCGTCGAGGCGCTGCGGGTCTGCGACGCCTCGATCATGCCGTCGATCACCGGCGGCAACACGAACGCCCCCAGCATCATGATCGGCGAGATGGGCGCGCACCTCGTCCTCTCCGGCAACGTCCTCTCCGGCAACTGACGGGAAGTGCGACCATGACCCTCACCCCGCTCGGGATCACCCGGCCGGCGTCGGCGACGGACGCGTTCCTGAAGGGGCTCGTGGCCCGCGTGCCGGGCACCTCCGGCGCGACCTGGAAACTCACCGAGGTCTACACCGGCGACACGCTCGTCGAGCTGCCGCAGTCGGCGCCGGCCGACATCGAGCGGGCGTTCGCCGTCGCGCGCGAGGCGCAGCGCGAGTGGGCCGCCACCCCGCTCAAGCAGCGGCTCGCGGTGTTCAAGCGGGCGCACACGCTCTTCGTCGACCAGGCGCGGATCGTCACCGACCTCATCCAGGCCGAGAGCGGCAAGAACCGCCGGATGGCGATCGAGGAGACCTGCGACCCGGCGATGGTGATGAGCCACTACCTCCGGCGGGCCGCCAAGCTGCTGGCGCCGACCAAGCGCGGCGGGCCGGTGCCGCTGCTGACGACGTCGACCGAGATCCGGCAGCCCAAGGGCGTCGTCGGCATCATCGCGCCGTGGAACTTCCCGTTCGCCACCGGCATTTCCGACGCCGTGCCGGCGTTGATGGCCGGCAACGCGGTCGTGCTGAAGCCCGACAACAAGACGGCCCTTTCGCCGCTCTACGGCATCCAGCTGCTGGAGGAGGCCGGCCTGCCGAAGGGGCTGTTCCAGGTGGTGTGCGGCGAGGGCCCGGACGTCGGCCCGACGCTCATCGACCACGCCGACTACGTGATGTTCACCGGCTCCACGGCCACCGGCCGGGTGATCGGCGAGCGGGCCGGGCGCAACCTCATCGGCTGCTGCCTCGAGCTCGGCGGCAAGAACCCGATGATCGTGCTCGACGACGCCGACCTCGCGGAAGCCGCGCAGGGCGCGATCTTCGGCGCGTTCGGCAACACCGGCCAGATCTGCATGCACATCGAGCGGATCTACCTGCCGGAGTCGCGCTACGCCGAGTTCACCAAGGCGTTCGTGGCCAAGACGCGCGTCCTGGATGTGCGCGCGGCCTACGACTTCGGCCCCGACATGGGCTCGCTGGTGTCCGTGGACCACATGCGCCGCGTCAAGGAGCACGTCGACGACGCCGTCGCGAAGGGCGCCACTGTGCTCTGCGGCGGCAAGCCGCGGCCCGACCTCGGCCCGGCGTTCTTCGAGCCGACGATCCTCGAAGGCGTCACGAAGGACATGCTCTGCGGCGTCACCGAAACCTTCGGACCCGTTGTGGCGCTGCACAAGTACGGCACGGTCGACGAGGCGGTGGCGCTCGCGAACGACACCGACTACGGCCTCAACGCCTCGGTCTGGGGCGGTGACCTCGACGCCGCCCGGGCCGTCGCCGCGCGCCTGGAATCGGGCAACGTCAACATCAACGACATCCTCGCCACCGCGTTCGCCGCCAAGGGAACGCCGTCCGGCGGGGTGAAGAACTCCGGCGTCGGCGCCCGCCACGGCGATCAGGGCCTGCTCAAGTACACCGACGTGCAGAACCTGGCCGTGCTCAAGAAGCAGGTCATGGGGCCGAAGCCGGGCCAGGATCACGAGAAGTACGTCGAGAGCATGCTTTCCGGGCTGAAGCTGATGCGCAAGCTGCGCATCAGGTAACTTCCGCGTTCTTGCGACGCCGGTAGTTCGCCGACTTCGTCTTGGTGCCACACGTCGTCATGCCGCACCAGCGGCGGCGGCCGGCGTGGGACGCGTCGAGGAACAGGCGGCTGCAGTCGGGGTGCGCGCATTCGCGGATCCGGTCGGCGTGCGGGCCGGCGAGCAGGTCGATGGCGTCGCGGGCGAGTGAGGACAACGCCTGGTCCAGGTCGCCGCGGTACTCGACCGCCGTGCCGGTCCACTGCGGTACCAGGGGCGGCCGGGCCGCGAAGTCGTTGAGCCGGGCGCGGTCATCCGCGCGATTCGCCGTGCGGCACAAGCGGTTGACGACCTCGCGGAGGTCGGCGGTCCGGCGCAGCCCGGCGTCGTCGACGGCGGCGGGGGAGTAGCCCGCCTCGGCCAGCCAGCGCGTGACGTCCCCGGGGGCCGTGAGCAGCTCGCGGGGGTGCTCGTGGTGACGGACCTGCAGGGTCGTCGTCAGGTCCAGGCAGGGCCGGCCGCTGAGGAAGGTGAACACATCACCATATTGACCGGTGACGCGCCTCTCTGACAAGGTGGCGTCACCAGTCAAGGGGGTGACGGGGGTGTGATGTCCGGCTTGACGCGCTACTTGACGGCGGCGGTGCTGGTCCGCGGGGCCGACAGCGGCGCCACGGTCGGGCTGGTCCTGCTCGCCGCCGACCAGCACCAGCCGGCGGCGGTGGGTGGCCTGCTCGTCGCCGCGCTCAACGCGCCGCACCTGCTGGGGCCGTGGCTGGCGGCCCGGCTGGACCGGACCCGCGAACCCCGGCGGCTGCTGGCGGCGTCCTACCTGGTTTACGGCGTGGCCCTGGCCGCCGGCGCGCTGGCGCTCGGCCGGACGTCGCTGGTCGTGACGGTGCTGGTGGTGGCCGTCGCCGGGTGTTGCGGGCCGCTGCTGACCGGCGGGCTGAGCAGCGTGCTCGACGACCTCGGCCCGAACCGGCGCCGGCAGGGCTGGGACGCGTTGTCCTACGGGATCGGCGGCACCCTCGGCCCCGCGGCGACGGCCGGGCTCGCCGGCGTGACCGGCCCGGTCGACGCGCTGCTCGGGCTGGCGACCGCGGCCCTGGTCGCCGCCGGCCTGGCACTGACGTTGCCACTCGGCACCGGACGGACGCCCCGCGAAGCCCTGGGCCTGCGCGCCGGGCTCGGGATCCTGGTGACGCGCCCGCCGCTGCGCCGCGTCACGGTGCTGACGCTGCTGGGCGCGGTCGAGCTGGGGGCGCTGCCGGTGGTCGCCGTCGCGTTCGGCCGGGACCTGCACGGCACGGCCACGGCGGGGGCCGCGCTGACCGTGGCCTACGGCGCGGGCAGCCTCCTGGGATCGGCGCTGGTGACGGTGTGGCCGTTGCGCGGGGAACCCGAGGTGCAGGCGGTCCGGCTGTTCGCCGCGATGGCCGTGGCGACGGCGGTGTGCGCGCTGGCCCCGGGCTACGGCCTCGCGGTCGCGGGATTCGCCGCGCTGGGCCTGGCGAACGCGACGTCCTTCACCGCGACGCTGGCCTCCCGCAGCGCCTACGCCCCGGCGGGCGCGCAGGCACAGGTGTTCGTGACGAGCGCCGGGCTGAAGGTCGCGATGGCGGCGGTGGGCGCCGCCCTCGCCGGCACCGCGAGCGGGCTCGGCGGCCGGGCCCTGCTGCTGGGCGCGGCGGCGATCACCGGCCTGGCCGTGCTCGCGGCCCTGGTGGACCGCAAGCTCACGGCCAGGCGGCTCGTCGTCACCGGTTCGACGGACTGACGGGGCCTGTCAGCCCTTGACGAGGGCCGCGACCGCGTCGGCCAGTGGCGTCGTCGGGCGGCCGATCAGGGTGCTCAAGTCGCCGCTGGTGGTGGTCAGTTCGCCGTCGCGGATGCCGCGGTCGGCGTCGGCCAGCATGTCGGCCACCGGGTCGGGCAGGCCCGCCGCGCCGAGGAGCTTCCGGTGCTCTTCCGACGGGACGTCCTGGTACGTCACGGGAGTTCCGGATGCTTCGGTGATCGCCGCGGCTAAGTCGGCGTAGCTCCACGCGTTGTCGCCCGCCAGCTCGTACGTCTTCCCGGTGTGGCCGTCCCCGGTCATGACGGCGACCGCCGCCTGCGCGTAGTCGAGCCGGGGGACGCCGCCGAGCCGGCCGTCGCCCGCGCTGCCGGCGAACGACCCGGTGGCGAGGGCCTGCTGAACCGTCGCCGCGTAGTTCTCGGTGTACCAGCCGTTGCGCAGGACGGTGAACGGGATGCCCGCCTCGTGGATCAGCCGCTCGGTAGCCTTGTGGTCGGGCGCGACGAAGATCTTCGTCGTGTCGGCGTACAGGACGCTCGTGTAGGCGAGGTGGCGCACGCCGGCCTCGCGGGCGGCGTCGATGACGGCCTGGTGCTGCGCGAGCCGCCGGCCGGGCGTGCTGCTGGAGATCAGCAGGACCTTCTCCGCACCCGCGAAGGCGGCCGCGAGGGTCTCGGGCCGGTCGTAGTCGGCCTCGCGGACCTGCACGCCGCGGGCGGCGAGGTCGTCGGCCTTCCGCGGGTCGCGCACGGCGGCGACGACCTGGCCGGGCGAGGTCTTCTCGAGCAGGCCGTCCACGACCAGGCGGCCGAGCTGTCCGGTGGCGCCGGTGACCACGATCATGCGTAACTCCTCAGGTCGGGTTGCTTACCTTGAGAGTGTACTAACTTTCAGGAAGTGCAAACCGATGGTGAGTACCGTCACTGGGGATTGTGCTGTCTGCCCGGTACCGTGGGGGCATGACGGAAGCGCCGGAGTGGGTGGACGAGCACGGGCAGGTGGTGTTCGACGTGTTCGCGCAGGCGTGCACGTCCCGGTCCACGCTCGAGCACATCACCGGGCGCTGGGGGATCCTCGCGATGGCCGCGCTCTACGACGGCACCTTCCGGTTCAACGCGCTGCGCCGCCGCGTCACCGGCGTCAGCGAGAAGATGCTGGCCCAGACCCTGCAGGCCCTGGAGCGCGACGGCTTCGTGCTGCGCGAGGCCCAGCCGACCATCCCGCCGAAGGTCGAGTACAGCCTCACCCCGCGCGGCCGGCGCACCGCGACGCTGCTGGTGAACCTGATCCACGACGTCGAAGGCCAGATGCCGGACGTGATGGCGGCGAACGAGGCCTACGACGCCCGCAAGGACGGCTGAGTCACTCGACCGGGTTTCTCCTCGCCCCGATCGGGTATGCCCCGCGGCGACGAGGCAGGAGATGATTACGTGCACGAGCGACGGAAACAACCCGAGGGTCCGACCGAGCTGTCGCGGCGGTCGTGGTGGGAGGTACTCAAACGCACCGTCAAGCAGTTCGGCCGGGACAACCTGACCGACTGGGCGGCCGCGCTGACCTACTACGGCGTGCTCTCGATCTTCCCCGGGCTGGTCGTCCTGACCTCGTTGCTGGGCCTGCTCGGCCCCGGCCCGACGCAGACCGTGATCGACAACATCAACCAGGTCGTGCCCGGCCAGGGGCGGGAAATCCTCGTCGGCGCGATCAAGGAGCTGTCCGGTTCGCGCGGCCTCGCCGGCCCGGTGGCGGTGCTCGGGCTGCTCGGCGCGCTGTGGTCGGCGTCCGGGTACGTCGGCGCGTTCATGCGGGCGGGCAACGCGATCTACGGCATGCCGGAGGGCCGTCCACTGTGGAAGGTCCTGCCGCTGCGGCTCGGGTTGACGATCGGCATCGTGGCACTGCTGGCCGCGTGCGCGCTGGGCGTCGTGGCGACGGGCACGATAGCGCGGCGGCTCGGCGACCTCGTCGGGCTCGGCCCGACCGGGGTGCAGGTGTGGGAGATCGCGAAGTGGCCGGTGATCGCGGTCCTGATCAGCCTGACGTTCGCGCTGCTGTACTGGGTGGGCCCCAACGTGCGGCAGCCGGGCTTCAAGTGGCTGACCCCGGGCGGGCTGCTGGCGGTCGTGCTGTGGGTGGCGGCGTCGGCGGGGTTCGCGTTGTACGTCGCGAACTTCGGTTCCTACAACAAGACCTACGGCTCGCTGGCCGGGATCATCGTGTTCCTGGTGTGGCTGTGGATCTCCAACCTCGCGGTGCTGCTCGGCGCCGAGCTGGACGCCGAGCTCGCCCGCGGCCGCGGCATCGAAGGCGGCCAGGAGAGCGAGGACGAGCCCTTCCTGCCGCCGCGCGACACGAAGGCGATGGACGCCGACGAGGTCGAGGACGTGACCGACGCCGAACGGGCGCGCTAGGGCTTGCGGCCCACGCCGGCGTAGACGTCGTCCGGTTCGGCGTCGCGGATGCCCGGTTCGGGGTGCCAGAGCGGGGCGCTCACCACACCCGGCTCGACCAGCTCCAGCCCGTCGAACAGGGCCGCGACCTCGCTGTAGGGGCGGAAGTACATCGGGTCCCGGCTGTGCCGCATCGCGTCCGCGACCGCCGCCATCTCGCGGGGCGCGTGGTCGGCGGTCAGGTGCGACAGCGCGACGAAGCTGCCCGTCGGCAGGGCCGCGCGGTAGTCGGCGACGATCTCGGCCGGGCGCAGGTCGTCCGGGACGAAGTGGAACACGGCCACCATGAGCAGCCCGATCGGCCGGTCGAAGTCCAGCAGCGCCCGCACGGCCGGGTCGGTCAGCACGGTCCGCGGGCGGCAGAGGTCGGCCTCGACGACGACGGCGTCGCGGTTGCCCTCGAGGATGAGCCGGCTGTGGGCGACGGCGACCTCGTCGTAGTCGACGTAGACCACCCGGCACGCGGGGTCCAGAGCCTGCGCGACCTCGTGCACGTTGCCGACCGTGGGGATGCCGGACCCCAGGTCGAGGAACTGCGTGACACCCCGGTCGATCATGTACCGCACGGCCCGGCGCAGGAAGGCCCGGTTGGACGCGGCCACCTGCCGGCCCGACGGCAGGACCGCCATCACCCGTTCGCCGACGACGCGGTCGGCGTCGAAGTTGTGGCTGCCGCCGAGCAGCCAGTCGTAGACCCGGGCCGCGCTGGGCAGCTTGATGTCGACACCCTCCGGGATCCGCTCGCCCACGGACACCGCGCACCTCGTTTCGCTCTCGTCCCCGGTGCGAAGGATACCCGGAAACCGGGCGGCCCCGGTGTCCGTCCACTGTGGACTCCACGTGCGCGGACGCCGAAATGTCCCTACCATCGGTGACAACGGAAGCGGGGGACGAAATGGACATCGGGGTCGGCACCTGGCTGGTCACCCTGGCCGTGATCCTCGGGCTGCTCGCGCTGGACCTGGTGCTCGCCGCGGTCCGGCCGCACAAGGTCGGGTTCCGCGAAGCAGTCGCGTGGTCGGTCGGCTACATCCTGGTCGCGGTGGTGTTCGGGGTGTGGCTGACGCTGGCCCACGGCGGTGAGTTCGGCACCGAGTACTTCGCCGGCTACATCGTCGAGAAGAGCCTGTCGGTCGACAACCTGTTCGTGTTCGTCATCATCATGACCACGTTCGCCGTCCCGGAGGAGCACCAGCACAAGGTGCTCACCTTCGGGATCGTGCTGGCCCTGGTCATGCGCGGGATCTTCATCGCCGTCGGCGCGACGCTGCTGTCGCTGTTCACCTTCATGTTCCTGCTGTTCGGCCTGCTGCTGATCTACACCGGCGTGCAGCTGTTCCGCCACCGCGACGAGGATCCCGACGTCGAGAACAACGTCGTGGTCCGCACCGCCCGCCGGGTGCTGCCGCTGTCGGACGACTACGACGGCGGCCGGCTGACGACCAGGGTGGCGGGCCGCCGGCTGGTGACCCCGCTCGTCGTGGTGCTCGTCGCCATCGGCGGCGTCGACCTGCTGTTCGCGCTGGACTCGATCCCGGCGGTCTTCGGCGTCACCGACGAGCCCTACATCGTGTTCGCCGCGAACGCCTTCGCGCTGCTGGGCCTGCGCGCGCTGTACTTCCTGGTCAAGGGCCTGCTCGACCGGCTCGTCTACCTCTCGACCGGGCTCTCGGTGATCCTCGCGTTCATCGGCGTGAAGCTGATCCTGCACTGGGCGCACGTCGACATCGACGAGGGTTTCCCGGAGATCCCCACCCCGCTCAGCCTCGGCGTGATCCTCGGCATCCTCGCCGTGGTCACGGTGGCGAGCCTGCTCAAGACCCGCCGGGACCCGGATGCGAAAGCGCACCCGGGTCCCGGCGGGGCTCGGATCCCGAACCCTGATCTTCAGCCGATCACGTGCGTGGTCCAGTTCTTCTCGTCCGGCCCGAGCAGGGTGACGCGGTCGAGCAGGCCCCGGGGGCCGCCGATCGCGTCCAGGCCCGCGGCCGCCGGGCGGTCGACCGTGACGCACGCCTTCAGGCCGTTCTTCGTGGTGCACACCGGGTTGCTCATCTTCGGCCCCGTCCCGCCCGGCGGTGCGACCTCGATCACCACGTCGGCGCCGTTGACCGAGTAGTAGAGCTGCAGCTTCCACGGCGTGCCGTCCTGGTCGGGCCGCCGCCAGAGCTGGCCGTCCGCGAGGTGGAAGCCCGCCGGCAGGCTGCTGATACGCAGGGGCAGCGGCACCGGCTTGTTCGCGAAGGTGACTTCGTCCGCGACGCGCACCAGCGACTGCCGCACGTCCGGGAAGTCGAGGTAGTACCCATGCAGCTCGGCCCAGCGGCCGTCCCCGGTCGGCCAGCGCAGGTAGGCGTCGCCGCCGTTGAGCGGGTCCTCGGCGGTGGTCGTGACCCAGTAGCCGGTCCGGTCGCCGATCCGGGCCGGGACGCTCACCGCGTGCCCGCCCATCCGGTTCAGCCGGTCGAGCGGCGGTTCCTTGTCGTAGACCGCCAGCCAGATCATCGGCGCCAGGTCGCCCCGGCCGATCGCCAGCGAGTAGTCGCCATGGGCGCCGACGCCGTATTCGACGCCGGTGAAGGCGCCGGGCAGCCAGCCGAAGCTCGCCCTGGCCACCAGGGGATCGTCGGTGGGAGCCGGCGCGACCGACACCACCGGCGGTGGCGGGGCGGCGACGGGTGCGTCCGGGGTAGGGGACCGGGTGAGCGTCACGGCGGTCAGGCCGCCGGCGAGCACGACCGCGGCGCACCCCGCGACCGCCGCGATCGTGCGGCGCCGTCGCCGGCGGGCGCCGTCCCGGCGGGCCCGGTCGAGGTCGAGCACCATCGGCGGGGCGGGCTCGTCGGTGAGTTCCTGCAGGCGCACGGCCAGTTCGTGGTCGGTCATGCGGTGACCTCCGGGAGGGTGAGGGACTCGGCGGGCAGCAGGCCGCGGAGCGCGTCCACGGCCCGGGCGGTCTGGCTCTTGACGGTGCCCGGGGAACAGCCGAGCGTCTTCGCGACGTCGCCCACCGGCAGGTCGCAGTAGTAGCGGAGCACGAGGGTCGCGCGCTGGCGCGGCGGCAGCCGGTCGATCGCGGCACGCAGGTCGAGCGCCGTCTCGACGTCGAAGCCGGCCGTGGGCGGCGGGTCGTGGTCGGCCGCGCGCAGGTCGACCAGCCGCCACCAGGACGTCCGCTGCTCGGCCAGGAAGGTGTTGACCAGCGTCCGGCGCGCGTAGCCGTCCAGGTTGCCGGCCCGGACGGCGCGAGGCCAGTGCGTGTACAGCTTGGTGACGGCGCTCTGGACCAGGTCGTCGGCCCGGTGCCAGTCCCCGCAGAGCAGGAAGGCGACTTTGCGCAGCCAGGGGGCCCGTGCCGTCACGTACTCGGTGAACCCGGCGTCTGCGGGCAAGGCGCCACCTCGTTTCGTCGTAGGGGGGGGCGGACACCTCTCTGATGCCGCCGGCCCGCCGAACGGTTGCACCGTGCGCGGATGTGGTGGCCGTCACGGGCGCTGCGCCGAACGGCCGCTACCCGCGGGCCGTCCGGCGGGGTTACAGTCCTCCGGCCGGTCATGGGGCTTTCTGGGGGGAATTCATGCGGGCTGCCGCGAGCACGTCACGTCCACTGTGGACATTCAGATCCCGCGTGGTGGCTTTGGCCGCCGGGATCTTCACGCTGGCCTCAACCGGCACCGGGGTCACCGCCGCCGCGGCGCCCGCTGCCCTCGACTCGCCGGCGTCGAGCTTTACCGCCGTGCAGCCGACCCGGTTCCTGGACACCGTGCGCGGTGTCGGCGTGCCGATCGGCACCGTCGGCCCGCACACGACGGTGACGGCGAGCGCGGGCACGCTGGCGCCCGCCGGCGCCACCGCGGTCGTGGTGAACCTGTGGGCGGAGAGCCCGACGGCCGACAGCGCGATCACGGTGTTCACCCACGGCCAGGCCCGGCCCGCACTGCCGAACCTGCTGGTCCAGGCGGGCAAGCGGCGCGCCAACCAGCTCACGGTCCAGGTCGGCGCCGACCGGATGCTGGACTTCTACAACGAGGCCGGCTCGACCCACCTGATCGCGAGCATCCTCGGCTACTACTCGACCACGGCGGAGTCGCGGTACACGCCGCTGAGCCCGTCGTGGCTGCCGCTGGGCACCCTCGGCGCCGGGGCGACGGCCAAGGTCGACCTGACCGGCAAGGTGCCCGCGACCGCCACCGCCGTGACCTTCGCCGTGAACCTGAGCACGCCGACCGCGGCCACCTACGTCAGCGCCTTCCCGCACAGCACGCCGCGCCCGACGATGGCCAGCGCGGCCGCCTACCCGGGCGGCACGGGGTCGAACCTGGTCACGGTCAAGATCGGCGCCGACCGCTCGATCGACCTGTACAACCTGGCCGGGACCGTGACGGTCGACGCGGTCGTGCTCGGCTTCTACGCCACCGATTTCGGCGCCCTGTTCACCCCGGTCGCCCCGGTCCGGATCCTGGACAGCCGCACCGGCCTGGGTCTCGAGAACGGCGTCGCGCGCAAGCTGGGCCCGAACAGCGATCTCGTGAACTGGTTGCAGCCGCCGATCCCGCCGGACGCGATCGCCGTCGCCATGAACCTGACCGGGTACGCGCCGACCGCGACGACGGCCATCACCGCGTGGGACTCCACCTCGACCGGCCAGCCGCAGCCGAGCGTGACCATTCCCGCCGGGCAGACGATCTCGGTGGCGACCGCGCCGGTCGTCTCCGCGCCGAGTTCGGCGCCGGCCTTCTCCCAGACCGACCGCTGGACCTACGTGCACAACCGCGCCGGCTCCCTCGACGTGTCGGCGGACCTGTTCGGCTACTTCACGGTGCCGCGGCCCGAGTGCACGTCCGGGTGCGTCTCGACGTGGGGCTACTACTCGTGGCGGCAGCACGAGGATCTCAGGATCCCGAGTCCGGTCAGCGGCCTGGACGGCGTCGTGGCCGTCGCCGGCCGGGCCGGCGCCGGGTACGCGCTGCGCGCCGACGGCACCGTCCGGGCCTGGGGCCCCAACCCGACGGGCGGGCTCGGCAACGGCTGGTGGGGCAGCGCCTCCTACGCCCCGGTCCCGGTGCTGGGCCTGACCTCCGTCACGGCCGTCGCGGCCGGCAACTTCAAGGGATACGCCTTGCGGGCCAACGGAACCGTGTGGCGCTGGGGGCAGGACGTCAACGCCCCGGTGGCGGTGTCCGGGCTGACCGGCGTCACCGCCATCGCCGCCACCGGCGACACCGCGTACGCCCTGAAGTCCGACGGCACGGTGTGGGCGTGGGGCAGCAACACCCGCGGCGAGCTGGGCAACGGTTCCACGGTGGCGAGTTCGGCCACCCCGGTGCGCGTGTCCGGCCTCACCGGCGTGACATCGCTCGGCGCGGGCGACGGCTACACCGGCTACGCCGTCAAGGCCGACGGCACCGTCTGGGCCTGGGGCGACAACACGAGCGGCCAGCTCGGCAACGGCGTCGCGTGCGCCGGGTGCCTCTCCCGCACCCCGGTTGCGGTGTCCGGGCTGACCGGCGTCAAGTCCGTGACCGGCGACTCGTCGGGAGCGATGGCCTTGCGCACCGACGGCACCGTCTTCTCCTGGGGTGGCAACGAACGCGGCCGGCTGGGCAACGGCGTCGACTGCCCGCCGGGCGGCACCGGTCCGAACTGCTCGGCGCCGGTGCCCGCCCCGGTCCACGACCTGACGGACGCCACGGCCATCGGGATGTTTTCCGGCGGTGGCTACGCCGTCCGCGCGGACGGCACGGTCTGGGGCTGGGGCAGCAACGAGTCCTCCGAGCTGGGCCTCAGCGTCGTGAGCTATCCCTTCTACACCACGGTTCCGGTCCAGGTGCCCGGCGTCGGCGGCGTCAAGGCCGTCGCCTCCGGGCTGGCCGTCGGCCGCTGACCCTGCTGGGAGTCGTCGTTGCCCTTACGGCGCCAGCCGCACCGTCACCGTCACGCCGCCTTTCGCGTCTTGGCGGGCGACCGCGTGGCCGGTGCGGCCGGTGCCGTCCAGCTCGACGGCGATCGGGCCGCCTTCGCCGGTGAAGTTGCGCCACCAGTTCTTCCTGCCCGGGATGCGGACGCCGATCTCGACCGCGTCGCCCGTGTGCCGGTAGCCCACCGGGATGGTGAACGTGCGGCCCGAGCGCCGTCCCGTGTACGTCACGATCGTCAGGTGCCGCCGCACCGCCGCGCCCCAGCGGCGTGACGAGCGCAGGGCCAGCACCCGGCGGTTGACCCCGCCGACCGCGCGTTCGACCAGCCGGCCGTTCGTCCTCATCGGACCTCCTCATTCCTTGTCCGCCACCGTAGCCGCGTAAGAGGAGAGACCTGTCCACTTGGCGTAAAGTGAGAAACATGAGTGCCGACCCTTCTCATCCGGCGCCGTTGCGGCGGGACGCCCGGCTCAACCGCGAGCGCATCGTCGAGGTGGCCCACGACCTCTTCGCGCGCCGGGGCCTCGACGTGCCGATGGCCGCCGTCGCCCGGCACGCCGGCGTCGGGATGGCCACGCTGTACCGCCGCTTCCCGACGAAGGAAGCACTGGTCGGCGAAGTGTTCTCGCACCAGTTCGACACGTGCGTCTCGGTCGTGGACGACGCGCTGGCCGACCCGGACCCGTGGCGGGGGTTCGTCACCCTCGTCGAGAAGGTGGGGGAGATGCAGGCGTGCGACCGCGGGTTCAGCGCGGCGGTCGCGACGGCGTTCCCGGCCGACGTCGCCGCGGAACGGGCGCTGGGCCGCGTCACCGAGCTGATCGACCGCGCGAAGGCGGCGGGCGAGCTGCGGGCCGACTTCGCGATCACCGATCTGGCGCTGGTGCTCATGGCCAACGACGGGGTGACGGCGGACTCCCCGGCGGCCACGCGCACGGCGTCGCGGCGGCTCGTCGCCTACCTGCTGAACTCGTTCCGGGCCGAGCACGCCGGGGTGCCGTTGCCGCCGCCGGCGCCCATGAGCGTCCTGCCGGTGTGAGCGTCGTCAGCGTCGTCAGGGCAGGTGGGCGGCGATGCCCGCGAGCACCCGCTCCAGGCCCGCCTCGAACCACCGGTCCCGGCGGTCGGCCGCGTGCGGCGTCTCGGCTTCGACCATCACCCGGGTGAACCGCGGGTACTGCCCGCCGTTCATGATCATCGGGCCGTACTCGCCTTCGCGTTCCATCCACTGCTCGTGGCTGAGCCCGGAGAGCCGCGCCGCCTCCTGGTCGCCCAGTTCGCTCAGCACGTGGCCCAGGACGAACGACGAGAGCGTGCCGAGGTTGGCGAGCAGCTCGTCGGTGTCGAGGTCGACGCCGTCGAACGCCGAGAACGTCAGCTCCGTCCACCACAGGCTGTGGGGGCCGTGGTTCGGCCGGCCCGAGGCCAGCGCGGGGTACCACGGGTGCCGCAGGGCCGTCGCGCGCATCGACCGGGCGATGGCGCGCAGGGCGTCCCGCCAGCCCCCAGGCAGCACGGTGCCGCGCAGCTCGCCGATCACCTCGTCGCCCATCAGCTGCAGGATGTCGTCCTTTTTGGACACGTACCGGTAGAGCGACGTGGTCCCGGTGCCCAGCTCGGCGGCGATCCGTCGCATCGAAACGGCGTCGAGTCCCTCGGCGTCGGCGATCCTGATGCCCGCGGCCGCGACGTCGCGGCGGGTGTGGGCCGGTTTCGGCCCGCGCGTCCCGTGTTCGGGGCGCAGCCAGAGCGGCGGGCGGTCGTTCGCCGGCAAGGAACCTCCTCGGATATTGCGAACACTGTACCCAGTTCGCTACGGTGGCGATACCGGGAACGATGTTGCCGGGTTCTCAAGGGGGAAAGATGGACTACGACGTGGTGGTCGCGGGCGCGGGCCCGGTCGGCCTGCTGCTGGCCTGCGAGCTGCGCCTGGGCGGCGCCCGGGTGCTGGTCGTCGAGCGCGAGACGGAGCCGCCGCGCTCGCGGTTCGGGTCGATGGGGGCCCGCGCGGTCAACGCGCCGTCGGTGCACGCGCTGCACCTGCGCGGCCTGCTGCCCGAAGTCGAACGCGCGGCCGCGATGTGGCTCGGCGGGGGCGCCGGGCTGCCCGAGTTCGAACCCGGGGACACGGGGGAGCGGCCGGACGTCTTCGTCGGCCACTTCGCCGGGATCGGCATCCGCATCGACCGGCTGCGCCCGCCCGGACCCGGCGAGGAGTTCCTCGGCGCCGGAGTGATCGCCCAGGGTGATCTGGAGGCGATCTTCGAGCGCCGGGCCGCGGAACTGGGCGTCGAGGTGCGGCGCGGGGTCTCGCTGACCGCGTTCGAGTCCGATGCGGACGGTGTGACCGTCCACATCGGACGTCCGATCCGGACCGGCTGGCTGGTCGGCGCCGACGGCGGCCGCAGCGCCGTGCGGCGGCTGGCCGGGATCGACTTCCCCGGCGTGGATCCGGTGTTCACCGGCCGTCAGGCCATCGTGGACCTGGACGACCCGGGCAAGCTGGTCGCGGACGGCTGGCAAGCGGGCGAGCACGGGTCCTATGTGGTCGGTGGCTGGGACGACGGCTCCGGCCCGCCGCGGGTGCACACCGTCGAGTACGAGGTCGTGCCCGACCGCGACGCGCCGGTGACGGCGGAAGAGATCCAGGCCAGCCTGCGGCGGGTGAGCGGCACCGACGTCCGGGTCACGCGGCTGCACGTCGCCACCCGCTACGCCGACACGACGCGTCAAGCTACGACGTACCGGAGTGGCCGGGTGCTGCTGTGCGGCGACGCGGCCCACGTGCACTCGCCGGCGGGCGGGCAGGGCATGAACCTGGGCCTCGGCGACGCGGTCAACCTGGGCTGGAAGCTCGCGCTCGTCGCGCGCGGCGTGGCCCCGGACGCGTTGCTGGACACCTACACCGCCGAGCGGCACCCGATCGGCGAGTGGGTGCAGCACTGGAGCATGGCGCAGACGGCGCTGAGCACCCAGCGCGGCCCGCGCGCGGACGCGTTGCGCGAGGTGCTGGCGGACCTGCTCGACACCCCGGACGGCGCCACGTACGTCGTCTCGAAGATCGGCGGCGGCTGGCAGCACTACGACCTGCCGGGCGACTTCCCGCTGATCGGCCACCGCGTGCCGGACCTGCCCCTGTCCGACGGAACGACGCTGGCACCCTGCTTCCGCTCCGGCCGCGCGGTCGTTCTGGACACCGGTACGGGCGCGGCAGAGGTGGCGGCGGAGTGGGAAAGCCGGGTCGAGCTGGTGACGGCGACCCCGCTGGCGTTCCCGGACCAGAAGCTGGCGGCCCTGATCCGCCCGGACGGCCACATGGCCTGGGCCGCCGTCGGCGCGGATCCGGAGGGACTCCGCGAAGCCCTGACAACGTGGCTGGGCCCACCCGCCTGACCACCCACCCGCCCCTCGGATCCCCGCCGCCGCAAGGAAGTCCGTGAATGGCACATCGAGGGACTCAGAGTCCCTCGATGTGCCATTCACGGACTTCGGCGACCCGGCCGGGAGGAGTCAGCGTCGCGGGGTGGCCAGCGTCGTCGGGCGGGAGCGGCCGCGCAGGGTGACCTCCTCGGTCGCCGACCACCGGCCCGCCTCGTCCTGCGTCGCCGACTCGACCGCCGTCCAGGACGCCACCAGGCGCCCCTCGACGTTCTTCGCCAGCTCCGTCAGCCGCGCCGCTTCGTTGATCGGGTCGCCGATCACCGTGTACTCGAAACGGCGTGGGTCCCCGACGTTCCCCGCGACCGCGTCGCCCGTGGCCACGCCGAGGCCCGCCGGGCAGTCCGGGACCTCCGTCGCCAGCCGGGCCGCGATCGCGCGGGCCGCCGCGAGTGCGCAGGTCGCGTGATCGGCCAGCGGCGTGGGCGCGCCGAAGATCGCCAGGACCGCGTCGCCGACGAACTTGTTCACCAGGCCGTGGTTGCGGTCCACCTCGTCGACCACCACGGCGAAGAACCGGTTGAGCAGGCCGACGACCTCCTCGGGCGGGCGGCTCGCGGCCAGCGCCGTCGAGCCCACCAGGTCGACGAACAGCACCGACACCGTGCGCACCGTCCCGCCCAGCTCCGTGGGCACCCGCATGGCCTCGACCGCGACCTCGTGCCCGACGTGCCGGCCGAACAGGTCCCGCATCCGCTCGCGTTCCCGCAGCCCGGCGGCCATCCCGTTGAACCCGGCCTGCAGCAGGCCCAGTTCGGTACCGTCGTAGACCGGGATCTCGCCGTCGAACTCGCCCGCCCGCACCCGGGCCAGCGCGTCCTGGACCGACCGGATCGGGTTCACCACCGCACGGGCGGTGAACACCGTGACCAGCAGGCCGAAGCACAGCACGACCAGCCCCAACGCGATCACCGACACGGCCAGCTTCGTGGTGGAGACGTCGCCGCGCACCCAGGCCAGCACCGCCGTGACCACCAGCCCGGCGACCGGTACTCCGGTGCCCAGGCACCAGAACAGCAGCATCCGCAGGTTGACGCCGCCGCTGACCGGCCGCGCCGGCGTCGTGCCCGCGAGCGCGCGGGCCGCGTACGGCCGCAGGGCGAACTCGCCGAACAGGTACGCGATCGCGCAGACCACCACACTCGCGAAGGCGACCACCAGGAACACGGTCAGCGCGACGTGCGGTTGCAGCAGCGCGGCCAGCCCGGCGAACACCACCGTCGCGACGCCCCACAGCACCGCCTGCATCATCGTGAGCCGCAGCGGGACGCGCAGGCTGGCGGCGCGCTCGGCGTCGGTCGGGCGACGGCCGTCGGCGGCCCAGCGCAGCGTCCGCAGCGCGCCCCGGGTGCCCCAGAGTGCGCCGACGACCACCGCGGACACGACGTAGGCGGGCACCGCGACCGCCGTCACCCGGACGAGGGCGCCGGACAGGCCCGGGGCGGGCATGAGCAGGGCCGCGAGGCCGACCACGACCAGCGCGCCGATGACGTTGGTGGCGATCAGCGTCCCGGTGAGCAGCAGCTGGACGCGCCGCCGCAACGTGGGGACGTCCTGGTCGAGGGGCCCGAGCAGCCCGGAGCCGAACGGCCCGGCTGGAGAGTCAGGGTGGAGAGTCACCGGTTCCTGCCGTTCGCCACACGATTGAGTGAACGACTGTACACCGGAATGTCATCGAGCCGGGCCAGGCGCGCCGGGCTCACACCAGGACGGTGACCAGCGCCGCCGCCAGCAGTCCGAGGTAGGCCACGGCGTGCGCGCGATCCGGGATGTCCGGGGACCACCGCCGCAGCAGCGTGATCGTCGGCAGGGACCCGGCCAGCAGGAGCGCCGCGGCGGCCGGGTCGATCGCCGCGGGCCCCGGCGCGGCCAGGTAGACGGCCGTCGCCGCGGCGGCCACCGGCAGGCTGAGCGGGTTGGCCAGCGCTGTCGCGTCGCTCATCGGCAGGCCGCGCCGGCGCAGCAGCGGCACCGTCAGAACGCTGCCGCCGACGCCCAGGAACCCCGCCACCGCCCCGATTCCGACGCCGCCGGCCGTGACGGTGGCCCGGCTCAACGCTGGGGCCGGCCGCCGCCGAGGAACCCGCGCCGCAGGACGCTGTCCAGGATGGTCAGGGCCAGGTACGCGGCGAACAGCGCGTGCAGCACGCCGTCCGGGACGCTCGTCGCGGCCAGCGCGCCGAGGCCCGCGCCGACGGCGATGAACGCGGCCAGCGGCCAGACGTACGCGCGCCGCAGCCGGCCGGCGCGCACGACCGTGATCGTCGCGCCGAGCGAGTTGACCAGCATCACCACCGCGGACGTCCCGACCGCGACGTGCATCGCGGCCGGGCCGGTCGCGGCCACGGCGTAGACCACCGGGACCGTCACGAACCCGCCGCCGAAACCGAAAAGCGCTGTGGTGACGCCGCTGAGGACGCCCAGTCCGAAGAGAAGCACGTACCGGAACGCTAGGCCGGACGCGGCTGGCGGTCATTCGATGATCGGCCATGTTCTTCCGAGTTCCGGCCACCTAGGCTCGACGGCGTGCGCAACACCCACATCGACACCGTGGACGACCTCGACCGCGACGTCGTCGCCATCGGCACCGACTACCCGCCCCGGCACGTGCTCCCCGAGCACCGCCACCGCCGGGCCCAGGTGCTCTACGGCGTCACCGGCTCGATGCGCGTCGAGACGGCCGACGGCGCGTGGACCGTCCCGCCGCACCGGGCCGTGCTGATCCCCGCCGGCACGCCGCACGCGGTCCGGATGACCGGCGTCAGCACACGCAGCCTGTACGTCGAACCCCGTGCGGTGCCGTGGTTCCCGGCCCGCTGCCGGGTCGTCGAGGTGACGCCGTTGCTGCGCGAGCTGCTGCGGGAGGCGGTCGACATCGAACCGCGCTACGCCGCCCGCGGGCGTGACGCCGTCCTGCTGCAGCTGGTCCTGCACGAACTGCGCCGGGCCGCGCCGCTGCCGCTCGACCTGCCGCTGCCGGCCGACCCGGAGCTGCGCCGGCTGTGCCAGGACTTCCTCGCCGCACCGCGCGTCGACGTCCGGCCGGCGGCCTGGGCGGCCCGGCTGCACGTCGCCGAGCGGACGCTGCACCGCCGGTTCCGCGCCGAGACCGGGCTCGGCCTCGCGCCGTGGCGGCGTCGTGCCTGCGTGCTGCACGCGTTGCCGCTGCTCGCGGCGGGTGCGCCGGTGGCCGAGGTGGCCACCGGCCTCGGCTACGCGGGCCCGGGCGCGTTCACCACGATGTTCCACCGCCTGCTCGGCGCGCCACCCAGCGAGTTCCGCGAACGCTGACTCCGAGGACGGGTGTGCACTGGAACATCTATGTGTTACGGTTGGTAACAGTAAACTGCGGTAACACCATGACGAGGAGGTCGGCATGACGAGCATCAGCGAACGCGAGCCGGAGATGTCGGACCGCGAGACCATCGCGCGCCGGCTGCTGGACTCGTCGGAGCAGCTCTCGTACGACCCCGTCAAGGAGGTCGACTGGGAGACGCCGCTCGACAGGGACTTCCACGGCGCCAGCCCCGAGTGGAGCACGCTCTACGGGACGTCGTACTGGGCCGAGATGACCCCGGCGCAGCAGCGTGAGCTGACCCGCCACGAGGCGGCGTCGGTGGCGAGCACCGGGATCTGGTTCGAGATGATCCTGCAGCAGATGATCCTGCGGGACTTCTACGCCAAGGACCCGACCGATCCCGCGTTCCAGTGGGCGCTGACCGAGATCGCCGACGAGTGCCGGCACTCGATCATGTTCGCCCGCGGCGCGGCGAAGCTGGGCGCGCCCGCTTACCGCCCGCGCCGGTTCGTCGTCGAGGCCGGCCGGATCTTCAAGGCCACCGCGACCGGCGAAGCCGCCTACGCGGCGATCCTCGTCGCCGAAGAGGTCCTCGACGTCATGCAGCGCGACTGGATGCGCGACGAGCGCGTCGTCCCGTTCGTCCGGACCATCAACAACATCCACGTCGTCGAAGAGTCGCGCCACATGAAGTTCGCGCGCGAGGAGACCCGTCAGCGGCTCGAGGGCGCCGGCTGGGTGCGGCGGCAGATCAACGCCCTGGTCGTCGCGATCGCGTCGTTCTTCATCGTCACCAGCATGGTGAACCACCAGGTGTACGAGAACGCCGGGCTCGACGGCGAGCGCGCCCGGCGCGAGGCGAAGGCCAACCAGCACCACAAGTCGATGCTGCGCTCGAGCTGCTCTGGGCTGATGGAGTTCCTCCACTCCGCCGGGCTGCTGACCAAGCCGGCGCTGTGGTTCTACAAGCGCGCGAACCTGATCTGACGGCCCCGGAGTCTACGAGATGGCCTTCGCGATCACGCAGACCTGCTGCGCCGACGCCTCCTGCGTGTCGGTCTGCCCGGTCAACTGCATCCACCCGACGCCGGACGAGCCGGACTTCGGCCGCACCGAGATGCTCTACGTCGACCCGGCCACCTGCATCGACTGCGGCGCCTGCGCCGACGCGTGCCCGGTCGACGCGATCTTCCCGGCCGGCGACCTCACCGGGCCGCTGCGGGCCTACGAGGAGATCAACGCCGAGTACTACGCGGGCCAGGACGTGCTGGCCGGGGCGAGCGCCGCGCCCAACTTCCACCGCTGGGCGCCCCCGGCGTTCACCCGGGTGCTCCCGAGCGACTTCGCGCCGCTGGACGTCGCGGTCGTCGGCAGTGGCCCGGCGGGTATGTACGCCGTCGAGGACCTGCTGCTGCACACCGACGCCCGGGTCACCCTGGTCGACCGCCTGCCGGTGGCCGGCGGCCTGATCCGCTTCGGCGTCGCGCCCGACCACCCGTCGACGAAGAAGATCGGCGAGACGTTCGCGCGGTTCCACGACCACCCGCGGCTGCGGCTGCGCCTCGGCACCGAAGTCGGCCGCGACGTCACCGCGGCGGAGCTGGCTTCGCGGCACGACGCGGTGGTCTACGCGGTCGGCGCCACAGCGGCCCGCCCCCTCGGCGTCCCAGGGGAGGAGCTGCCCGGCAGCCTGGCCGCGGCGACCGTCGTCGGCTGGTACAACGGCCACCCGGACATCGCGCCCGGCGCCGTCGACCTCTCGGCCGAGCGGGTGGCCGTCGTCGGCACCGGCAACGTCGCCCTCGACATCGCCCGCATCCTCACCGCCGACCCCGAGAGCCTGGTGGGCACGGAGATCGCCCCGGCCGCGCTGGCCCGGCTGCGGTCGAGCAAGGTGCGCGAGGTCGTGCTGCTCGCCCGCCACGGCCCGGTGACCGCCGCTTACACGCGGCCGGAGCTGCTGGCCCTCGCCGAACGCGCCGGCGTCGACCTCGTGGTCGATACGCACGACCCGCGCGTCGCGACGGCGATCGACCAAGGGGAAGGCAAGGCGGCGTTGCTGCGCGGCCTGCCGCGCGAGACCGTGGACTGGTCCACGCCGCCGCCGGACGACCGCCGCCGCGTCGTGCTGCGGTTCCACTCGGCGCCGCTCGCGTTCACCGGCGACACCGAGGTCCGGGGCGTGCGCGTCACCGGCGCCGGGGGTGACGTCGAGATCGGCGCGGGCCGGGTCGTCCGGGCCGCCGGGTTCCGCGGCACCGGCGTGCCGGGCCTGCCGTTCGACGAGGCGACGGGAACCGTGCCGAACGTCGAGGGCCGCGTCGAGGGCCACCCGGGCACCTACGTCGCGGGCTGGATCAAGCGGGGGCCGTCCGGCGGCATCGGGGCGAACCGGGCGTGCGCCCGCGAGACGGTCGGCGCCCTGCTCGAGGACGCCGTCGCCGGCCGGCTGCCGGTGCGCCGCCGCGTCCGGAAGCTCTTCAGCCGCGCCTGAGTGCCCGTTCGTCCACCACCCCGGTCGCCGCGGAGACCGGGGTGGTTTCGTCTTCGCGGCATCCCCCGGATGAGTGATGCGGTACCGCACCAAATCCGGTTCGGTACCGAAGAAATAAGAATGTCCACACCGGACAAGCCGCGTATTCGCGCACGGCTCCGGCGCGACTATTCCTCGCCGGTGGAATGAATCCGCGACTTTCGTAGGGGTTGCTCCCGCGCGCGCCGGGCGTTCGCGGGCAGACATTCGTGGCCGGAGGGGCAGCCACCCGGCGCCGCGGCCGGATTTCGGGGCCGTCTTGCTGGGTGGTGACCACGAATGTCCGGTTCTGCCCGACCGTTCGCGCCTGTGTGTCCTTAAGGGAACTGCGTCGCGCGCCCTTCGGAAATCATCCATACGATCATCGTGCTGTCTCCGTCAGGCTTTCACGTCTTCCGGCGTCGAGAGTGCCGGGCGGGGCGATGCCGGGGCCCGCGGAACTCCTTTGTGGACGGAGGCGGCCCGACCCCGTTGAGGCAGGGCAGAACAACGGATTCGAGGAGGCGAAAATGGCGGCTCAGAACGGCGCCAAGGTAGACACCGGGATCATGCGCCAAGGCGCTAGCACCATCACCGACACCGGCCAGGGCATCACGGGCGTGAACCGCCAGGTGGACTCCACGATGCAGGAGCTGCTGGGCACCTGGCGCTCGGACGCGGCCGTGGTCTTCCACGAGGCGATGGGCACGTTCGACCGCACCGTGCAGACGATCGTCGACCGGCTGAACACGCTTTCCCAGCACGTCACGACCGGCGCGAACGACTACGACCGCCAGGACGAGGACAACACCTCGAACGTGCGTCAGCAGGCGGCGACCATCGGCGGCCTCCCCGGCTTCTGACCGGACTCCCACATCGGAAAGGAAAACCCATGGCTCTGGGTCAGTTCACCATCAGCTTCGCGCAGATGGAAGCCACGGTCGGGCGCGCGCAGCAGCAGTCGCAGCAGATCACCGAGCTGCTCGACCAGATGAACCGCACCATCACCGCGCAGCGCGAGCACTGGCTCGGCAGCGCGGCCGACGAGTTCCAGTCGACCTACGAGTGGTGCCGCCAGCAGGCGCTGACGCTCCCGCAGTCGCTCGACGCCGCCGGCCGCACGCTGGCGACCGTCAACGAGGGCACGTCGAGCACCGAGAGCGCCAACGCGACGCGGTTCGCGCAGCGCTGAGGCTCCCGCGCTCCGGCCGGGGCCCGGCCAGTCAGCCGCCGCGCCCCGGCCGGTTCGTCCGAACGCGACAGACCGGAAAGGACTCCTCCCGCCATGGCTTTCGACCCGGTGGTCTTCGAAACCGCCCAGATCGCGAACCCGAACAACCAGCACAGCGACACCCCGCCGTCGACCGAGGGCGCGTTCAACAGCCCCGGCCATCAGGACCCGGGCGACCAGGGCAACGTCTACATCCCGGTCGGTGACGTCTCCACCGCGCCGCCGGTCCCGGGCGGCGCGGACCACCCCGGCAAGGGCGTCACCGCGGTGAACACCCAGGCGATGCACACGTTCGCGCAGAACCTGCGCACGCTCGCCGACGGCCCGCTGGCCAAGCTGCCGGGCCAGCTCGACACCGTGAACATCAAGCCGGGCGTGTTCGCCACCGCGCACGACAAGCTCATCCAGCCGATCGTCGGCGAGGGCGGCCTGCGCGACTCGACCCGCACCACCGTGCAGGACCTCATCACGGCGATGCACGACGCCGCGGACGCGGTCGACAAGGCGGCCAACGCCTACGACTCCGCCGACGAGGCCAACAAGATGACGACCGACGCCTACAACCAGTACTTCGGGCAGCTGAGCTCGGAGATCACCGGCGCGGGTTCCAAGCAACACTGATCGCGGGCGGGGTTCCGGCGGGCTGAGCCGAACCAGGGAACGGGCGAGCGAGGGACGATGGGCGACGACAACAACACCCACGGGTTCACCCAGGACGACAACGGCGTCTGGCCGGATTCCAGCAACACGCCGACGAACTCCACCGGCGACCCCGGCAAGGACTTCGACGGCCTGACCTGGAAGCAGATCGAAGCCGCCATCCTCGGCGGCGGATCGATGGCGCCCGGCCAGGACCAGGCCGACCAGGCCTACGGCAACGTCAACTGGCAGTCCCTGCAAGCCGCCGCCGGCGTGTTCCAGACGACGCAGATGAGCCTCGCCGTCGTAGCCGAGGCCATCCAGAAGCAGGTCGAGGCGCTCGCCGGCGAAGACGGCCCGTGGAAGGGCACCGCGGCGACGAACTTCAAGGGCATGATGAACGACATGGCCTCGAAGTTCCAAGGCCTCGTCCACCAGATCAGCGACGGCAGCAGCGGCGGCCGCAACATCCCGAACCAGCTGGCCAACTCGGCCGCGTACCTGCAGTGGGCGCAGAACACCTTGCGCTACATCGACTCCTACTACGCCCAGCAGGTCATCGCGCGCGGCAAGGTGCTCAACGACGGGCGCGCGTACATCTCGCAGTTCCCCGACGCCGTCGAGATGATGACGAACGACATGCGCCAGGTCGGCAACCAGCTGTCCGGCAAGTACCACTCGTTCTCCGTCGCCAGCTACACCGCGCCGCCGCCGGCGACCCCGCCGCCCGTGGACGTCCCGCCGCCGCCTCCGCCGCCCGAAGCCCCGCCGCCCCCGGACATCCCGCCTCCCGCGGACGCGCCGCCCCCGCCCGCCATCCCGCCGCCGCCCGGCGGTTCCGGTGGCGGCGGCGGTGGTGGCGACGTGCCGCCTCCCGAACTCCCGCCTCCGCCCGGCGACACGGGCGGTGGCGGTGGCGGCGGAAATCCGCCGCCGTTGTCCAGCGCCGAAATCCCGCCGCCACCCGGTGGGGACTCCGGCCTGGGCGGGGACGGCGGGGGCACACCCCCGCCGTTCCAGAACCTCGCCGTCGCGCCGCCGCCCGGCGCGGGCGGCACCGGTGGCCCCGGTGATCTCGGGGCCATCACCCCGCCTTCGCTCGACGGCCCGCCTGGGGACGCCGGCGCGGGCGGTGGCGCCCTGCCGCCGTTGACCTCGCCGAACCTGACCCCGCCGCCGTCCGGCGCGGGGGGCAAGGACGGCCCGAAGGCCGGCGGCCTCGGCGACATCAAGTCGCCCGCGCTCGACAGCCCGCCGGGCGACGTCGGCGCCGGTGGCCTGGGCGACATCAAGCCGCCGTCGTTCGACTCGGCACCGGGTGACGTCGGCGCCGGTGGTGGCGCGGGTGGTCTCAACGGCCTCGGCGACCTGAAGTCGCCGGCGCCGGGCAACCCGCCGGGTGCCGGCGGTCTCAACGGGCTGGGCGCGAACGCCCTCAACCCGGCCGACGTGCCGTCGTCCCTGCAGGATCCCAAGGCGGGTGGCGGTTTCACCTCGCCGATGGGTGGTGGCATGCCGATGATGCCGCCGGGTGGCATGGGCGGCGGGATGAACCCCGCCGGCGCGGAGCGCCCGGACTCGGCCGGCCTGCTCGGCGGCGTCGACAAGCCGTGGACCAGCAGCCTCCCGGACGGTCTCGGCGACCCCAGCGCACTGACCGACGCCCCGGCGTTGAAGTCGGCTTCGTGGTCGGCGCCTCCGGGTGACGTCGGCGGCGCGGGCGGCGTCGGCGATGTCGGCGGCGCGGGTGGCCTCGGCGACGTCGGTGCGAACGTTCCCGATCCGGGTGGCATCAAAGGTCTGGACCCGAGTCAGCTGCAGGCGCCCGGCGACCTTTCGTCGTCGAACGGTGGTCAGCAGCAGGGCATGCCGGGTGCGGGGATGCCGATGATGCCGCCGGGCGGCATGGGCGGCGGGATGAACCCCACCGGCGCGGAACGCCCCGATTCGGCGGGGCTGCTCGGCGGTGTCGACGCGCCTTGGGATTCGGCGCTGCCGGACGGCCTGGGCGACCCGAGTTCGTTCGGCGAGACCCCGGCGCTGCAGTCGGCTTCCTGGTCGGCGCCTCCGGGTGACGTCGGCGGCGCGGGCGGTGTCGGTGGCCTCGGCGACCTCGGTGCCGGCATTTCCGATCCGGGTGGCATCAAGGGCCTGGACCCCAGTCAGTTGCAGGCGCCGGGCGGTCTTTCGTCGTCGAATGGCGTTCAGCAGCAGGGAATGCCGGGTTCGGGGATGCCGATGATGCCGCCGGGTGGCACGGGTGGCGGCATGAACCCGACCGGCGCGGAGCGGCCGGATTCGGCCGGTCTGCTGGGTGGCGTGGACGCACCGTGGACGGCGGACGTGCCGGACGGTCTCGGCGACCCGAGTTCGTTCGGCGAGACTCCCGCGCTGCAGTCGGCTTCCTGGTCGGCGCCTCCGGGCGATGTCGGCGGTGCCGGTGACCTGGGCGGTGCCGGTGACCTCGGCGGGATCGGCGGCGCGGACGCGGTCGACCCGGGCGGCATCAAGGGCCTCGACGCGAGCCAGCTGCAGGCGCCGGGCGGCCTGTCGTCGGCGAATTCTCCGCAGCAGCAGGCATTCCCGGGTTCGGGCATGCCGATGATGCCGCCGGGCGGCATGGGCGGTGGCGCGAACCCGACGGGTGCCGAGCGCCCGGATTCGGCCGGTCTGCTCGGCGGTATCGACGCGCCGTGGACGCCGGACGCGCCCAGCGGCGTCGGCGACCCGACCTCCGTCGGCGAGACTCCGGCGTTGGGCGCGGCCTCGTGGTCGTCGCCGGTGACTCCGTCCGCCGGAACGCCGCTGACCCCGCCCGGAGGCGTGGGCGGCGGCGTCCCGGCCAGCGGCGAACGTCCCGATTCGGCGGGTCTGCTCGGCGGTGTCGAGAGCCCGTGGACCCCGGAGGTCACCGGTCACGGCGACCCGGTCACCGCCGGCGCCATGCCGATGATGCCGCCGCCGATGACCCCGCCCGACAACGGCGCCACCGCGGAACGTCCCGACTCCGCCGGTCTGCTCGGCGGCGACAGCTCGGCCTGGGCCACCGCCGGCACCCCGGGCGAACCCGACCCGGGCGCCGGCACCCCGCGCGGCTGGGCGACGGCCGTGCCGGTCAGTGGCTGGGGCACCGCGCCCGTCGGGAAGTCCATATCGGACGATCACGACGACGACGTGCGGATCTCCGTCGTGCGGCCCGTCGAGTCGAGCGAAGACACCTCCGCCTGGGACGTCGGCACCGCCGAGTTCCTGCCCGGCCTCCTCCCGTTCGAGGCGGTCGCGCCGGCGGGGGAGTCCGAAGTGGACGTCAGCACGGACCTCGTCGAACGCAGTGACGAGCCGTGGCGGCCCGCCGAAGACGAGCCGCGGGAAACGTACCGGCGGATCCGGGTCGGTGACGGCGAGTCCATTCCGGACGAGCTGCCGACCTGCGGTGACGGCCCGGCCCTCGACACCGAAGCCGAGGCGCCGGAACCGGAAGCCGAAGAAGGCGAAGAGGAAGAGGCCGAACGCACCATGGCGGACCTGCTGAGCCAGGACGACTCCGCGTGGGGCCGTCCC
Organism: Amycolatopsis sp. cmx-8-4; assembly: GCF_046548675.1. Lineage (NCBI taxonomy): Bacteria > Bacillati > Actinomycetota > Actinomycetes > Pseudonocardiales > Pseudonocardiaceae > Amycolatopsis > Amycolatopsis sp. cmx-8-4. Next base: position 30,443 of record NZ_JAEBDZ010000020.1, on the reverse strand, counting down.
GCGAGCCGGCCTTCGGGGGTGCTGGAGTGAGCACGGAAACCGTCAAGCGCGGCCCGCGCGCGTCCGGCCCCGAGCTGCCCGAAGGCCAGGAAGAGCTGCAGGAGCCGCCGGTTCTCGCCGAACCGGCGGCGCGGGACTTCAACTCGCTGCTGATGATGCTGCCGATGGGCATCGGGTCGATGGTGATGGTGCTGTCGTTCTCCGGCGTCGGCGGCAGCTCGCCGATGACCTACGTCCTCGGCGGCGGCATGGGCCTGTCCATGATGGCCATGAGCGTCGGCCAGCTCACCCGCGCGGTGGGGGAGCGCAAGCGCAAGATGCGCGCCGAACGCCGGGACTACCTGCGCTACATCGCGCAGGTCCGCACCCGGGCGCGGGCGACGGCCGAGCAGCAGCGGCGGGCGGTGGCGTGGAACAACCCGTCGCCGGACTCGCTGTGGTCGCTGTCGATGGGACGGCGGCTGTGGGAGCGGCGCGTCAGCCACGACGACTTCGGCCGCGTCCGCATCGGCCTGGGCTCGCAGCAGTCGGCGCTCGAACTGGTCCCACCGGTGACGAAGCCGATCGAGGACCTCGAACCGCTGTCGGCGATCTCCCTGCGCCGCTTCACCGAGACCTACCGGTCGCTCTCGGGCATCCCGACGGCGGTCGGCCTGCGCAGCTTCACCAGCGTCGAGTTCGACGGCGACCCCGAGGCCGCCGCGAACCTGGTGCGGGCGATGCTGGCGCAGCTGGTCGTGTTCCACTCGCCGGACGAGCTGCGGATCGCCGTGCTCACCACCGAAGCCGCGCAGTCCCAGTGGGACTGGGTGAAGTGGCTGCCGCACAACCAGCACGCCACCCTGCGTGACCCGGCGGGCCCGCTGCGGCTGCTGGCCGCCGACCACGACGACCTGATGGACGTCCTCGGCCCGGACGTCGCCGACCGCGACGACCACGACAAGGCCGTCGGCCCGACCACGACCGAACCGTTCGTGGTGATCGTCGCGCACCTGGCGATGATCCCCGAGTCGTCGCGGCTGCTGGGCGCGGGCCTGCGCAACGTCGTGCTGCTGGACGTCACCGGCGCGCTTCCCGGTGGCCCCAAGGTCTTGCGGCTGACCACAAAGGACGATCGCGTCGAGTTCCCGGCCGGCACCGGCGTCGGCTCCGCGGTCCGCGACGAACTCTCGGTGACGCAGATCGAGGGCCTGGCCCGGCTGCTGTCGCCGAAGCGCACCAGCGGCACCCTGGAGATCACCGAGCAGCCCCTCGAGAGCGACTTCGGGCTGACCGCGCTGCTGGGCATCCGCGACGTCCACAGCTTCGACATCCCGGCGCAGTGGCGCCCGCGCGCGGTGCAGCGCGCGCGGATGTCGGTGCCGATCGGCGTCACCGAGGACGGCGAGATCGTCGAGCTGGACCTCAAGGAGTCCGCGCAGGGCGGCATGGGCCCGCACGGCATGCTCATCGGCGCCACGGGCTCGGGCAAGTCCGAGCTGCTGCGCACCCTGGTCCTCGGCCTGGCCGCGACGCATTCGTCGGAGATCCTCAACTTCGTCCTCGTCGACTTCAAGGGCGGCGCGACGTTCCTCGGCATGGACCGGCTGCCGCACACCTCGGCGATGATCACCAACCTGGCCGACGAGCTGCCGCTGGTCGACCGGATGCAGGACTCGCTCAACGGTGAGATGGTGCGCCGCCAGGAGCAGCTGCGCGCGAGCGGCCACCCGTCGCTGTTCGAGTACGAGAAGGCCCGCGCGGCCGGCGAGCAGCTGCCGCCGATGCCGACGCTCTTCCTGGTCGTCGACGAGTTCTCCGAGCTGCTGAGCGCGAAGCCGGAGTTCATGGAGCTGTTCGTCTCGGTCGGGCGGCTGGGGCGCAGCCTCGGCGTCCACCTGCTGCTCGCGTCGCAGCGGCTGGACGAAGGCCGCATCCACCGCGTCGAAGGCCACCTGTCGTACCGGATCGCGCTGCGGACGTTCTCCTCGATGGAGTCCCGCAGCGTCATCGGCGTCGGCAACGCCTACGAGCTGCCGTCCGAACCGGGCAACGGCTACCTCAAGATCGACACGACGAACCTGGTGCGCTTCAAGGCCGCCTACGTCTCGGGCCCGGTCCCGGCCGGCGGCGGTGACGGCGCGAGCGACGTCGCCCGCGCGGGTGCCGAAGTCGTCCCGTTCTTCACCCGGACCCGGCCGACCCGGTTCATCGTCCGCGACGACGAGCCGGACCCCACCGCCGAGAAGACCGCCCAGGAAGTCCTCGAAACCGCGCCGAGCGGGCCGACCCTGGCGGACGCGTTCGTCGAGCGGCTCACCGGCGCGGGCCCGGCGGCGCGTCAGGTGTGGCTGCCGCCGCTGGCCGAGTCGCCGAGCCTGGACGCGCTCCTGCCGGGCGTCCTGCCGGACGCCGTGCGCGGCATGAGCGTGCAGGACCCGGCCCAGCTGGGCCGGCTGCGGGTGCCGCTGGGCATGATCGACCGGCCGTTCGAGCAGGTCCGCGAGCTGCTGACGGCGGACCTGTCCGGCGCGGCCGGGCACGTCGCGGTCGTCGGCGGCCCGCAGACCGGCAAGTCGACGCTGCTGCGGACCCTGGTGCTGGCCCTGGCCATGACGCACACGCCGGCGGAGGTCCAGTTCTACGGGCTGGACTTCGGCGGCGGCGGGATCATGTCGATCAGCGGCCTGCCGCACGTCGGCTCGGTCGCCACCCGCCTCGAGCGCGACCGCGTCGTGCGGACCATCGAAGAGATCTCCCAGATCATGGAGCACCGCGAGAACATCTTCTCCGAACGCGGCGTCGAGTCGATGGACGTCTACCGCCAGTTGCGCCGCCGCGGCCAGGTCGAGGACGCCTTCGGTGACGTCTTCCTGGTCGTCGACGGCTGGTACTCGCTCAAGAACGACTACTCCGAGCTGGAGCAGAAGATCGGCGAGCTCGCCTCGCGCGGCCTGTCGTTCGGCATCCACGTCGTGATCGCGTCGACCCGCTGGTCGGAGATCCGGCCGTACCTGCGCGACCTGCTGCAGAGCCGGTTCGAGCTGCGCCTCGGCGACCCGATGGAGTCCGAGATCGGCTCCCGCAAGGCGAAGACCGTGCCGAGTCAGCCGGGCCGCGGCCTGACCCCGGACGGCCTGCACTTCCTCGCCGGCCTGCCCCGGATGGACGGCAGCGCCGCGACGGACGACCTCGCCGCGGCGACCAAGGCCGTCGCCGAAGAGGTGCACACGTTCTGGCCGGGCCGCCGCGCGCCGGCCGTGCGGCTGCTGCCCGCGACGTTGCCGCTGTCCGAGCTGCCCCGCCCCGACGGCGACCTGCGGCTGGCCCTGGGCCAGGACGAGAAGCGGCTGCTGCCGGTGTGGCACGACTTCCGCGCCACGCCGCACCTGCTGGTGTTCGGCGACAACGAGACCGGCAAGACCAACATGCTGCGGCTGGTGCTGCGCTCGGTGCTGGCGCGGTACGGGCCGGGCGAGGCGAAGATCGTGCTCGCCGACCCGAGCCGTCAGCTCGACGCCGAGGTCCCCGAGGCCTACCGCGTCGGCTACGCGACCACGACCGAGGCGCTGCAGGAACTCGCGACCCAGACCGGGGTTTCGCTCTCGCCGCGGGTGCCGGACCAGAGCGTCACCGCCGACCGGCTCAAGCGCCGCGACTGGTGGACCGGCCCCCGGCTGTTCCTCGTCGTCGACGACTACCAGCTGCTCACCGGCGGCATGGGCTCGCCGCTCGAGCCGCTGCTGTCGCTGCTCGCGCAGGGCGCTTACATCGGCATGCACCTGGTCGTCGCGCGCAGCACGTCGGGCGCGATGCGCGCGCTGAGCGACCCGGTGATCCGCCGGCTGTGGGAGCTGGGCAGTCCCGGCGTCGTCTTCTCCTACCCCAAGGAAGAAGGCAAGTTCCTCGGCGAGGCCGCGCCGCGCAAGCTGCCGGCCGGCCGCGCCCAGCTCGTCACCCGCCGCGGCGTGAAGCTCGTCCAGACCGGCTTCGTCCCCGGTCCCGACCAGCTCGTCGGCAGCACATTCGGCACTCTCGAAGGGAGCGGACGTTGACCGCCATGCAGCAGGGCGAGCTGTGCCGGGTCACCGTGCACGGCCCGCAGGGACGCGCCGACCTGGCCGTGCCGATGGGTGTCCCGGTGACGAGCCTGCTGCCGGTGCTGCTGCGGCACACCGGCGGCCACGAGGACCTCGGCGACTCGTGGGTGCTGCAGCGCCTCGGCGAGGCGCCGCTCGACCCGGCGGGCACGCCGGAGTCGCTCGACTGGAAGGAGGGGGAGGAGTTCCACCTCCGCCCCCGGCTGGACCCGTTGCCGGAACTGGACTTCGACGACATCGCCGACGGCATGGCCACCGCCGTCAGCCGCCAGGCCGGCCGCTGGAAGCCCGAGTTCAACCGGTTCCTGTTCCTCGGTTTCGCCATCGCCGGCCTGCTGGTGCTGGCCCGGGTGCTGCTCTACCCGGGCGCCCTGGGCCTGTCCGCCATCGGCTGCGCCGTCGTGGCACTGGGCCTGCTGGTCGCGGCCGTCGGCTCGGGCGTCCGGTCCGAAGACACGGCGCTGATCACGCTGCTCGGCCTGGGCGGCTGCGGGTTCGCGTTCGTGGCGGGCGCGGTCGCCGTCGCGGGCCTCGGGCCGGCGTTCGACCTGCAGACCGCGCCACTGCTGTCCGGCTGCCTCGCGTCCGGTTTGGCGGGCGGCCTGATGCTGGGCGGCCGGGCCGCGTGGGCGCCGGCCACGCCGTTCGTCCCGTTCGGCACGGTCGTGGCCACCTCCGCGGCCGGCGCGATCACCCTGTGGCTGCACTACGGCCCGGAGTTCTCGCCGGTGCAGTCGGCCGCGCTGGTCTCGGCCGTCCTCATCGGCCTGCTGGTGTTCGCGCCCCGGATCGGCATCCGGTTCGCGCGCATCCGCGGCCCGCAGCTGCCGCGCACGGCCGACGAACTGCAGTACGACATCGAGCCCGCGCCGGCGGAGAAGATGGTCGCACAGACCGCGTACGCCGATGGTTACCTCACGATCGCCTGCGTCACCTCGGCTGTTGTTTTCGCGTGCTCCTTCCCTTTCTTGGTCGGCCAAGGCCTGTTCCCCGGCATCCTCGCCGGCCTGCTCGCGGCGGCCGTGCTGATGCGCTCGCGCAGCCTGCTGGGCGCGTGGCAGCGAGTGCCGCTGGCCGTCGCCGGCGCGCTCGGGTTGGTGCTGCTGACGTTCTCGCTGATCGAACCGCTCACCCCGAACTGGCGCGGCGCGTCCGCGGCCGGGGTGGTGCTGGTGTTCTTCCTGCTGGTGCTGGCGATGCTGCGACCCCCGCCGCGGCGGCTGCTGCCGATCTGGGGCCACCTGGCCAACTGGCTGGAGACGTTGAGCGCCGTCGCGATCCTCCCGATCCTGCTGCAGCTGTTCGGGACGTACGCCTGGGCGATCGGACTGACGGCATGACGGCCTCACAGGCTTACGGAATGACGGTCATACCGTCTAACCGTATGTCTGTCTCACGGTCAGCCGGTCAGCCGGTCAGTCCGCCCGCCCGTCTGCCCGCCTGCCCGCCTGCCCGCCTGCCGGTCAGACCGTCAGTCCGTCAGTCCGTCAGTCCGTCAGCCCGTATGTCGGTCAGTCGGTCATACCGTCTGCCTGTCAGCCAGTGCGCCAGTCAGTCCGTCTGCCCCGCCAGTTCGTCTGGCGGCCTACCCGTCTACCCGTCTGTCGGTCTGCCGGTCTGGCCGTCTGCCGGAGTGTCAGCCTGACGGTATAACCGTATGACTGTATGACCGTATGTCAGAGCAACCGTACGACCGTAAGACTGCGAATGAGGTGATCGAGCATGGTGCAGACGCAAAAGGACCACGTCGAGGCGTATTCGTTCCTCATCGGGCGGATGACCTCGGCCCTCGTGCTCGGCGACGCGAGCCATCTCGACGTGCCCGCCAAGCGCACCTGGACCGGCCTGTTGGTCGGCGCGGCGCTGGCGGTGCTGATCGTGCTGGGGTTCTTCGTGTTCGGCCTGATCGCCCACCACACCGGGCACGCCGTCCAGGCGACGCCGCCCCCGGTCCGCCGAGCCTGAAAGGAGCGTCACCATGGATCTCTCGCTGGTGCGCCGCCGCGGCGGCCCGGAAACCGATCTGAACCGGCAGACGGTCGGCAACGCCCTGGTCGTCCACCCCGCCGCCGGGATGACGGAGGAGGCGCAGGCGCTCGCGCTGGGCGTCGCCGCCGACTCCGAGCACGACCTCGTCGTCGTCGACCTGCCGGTGGACTCGCCGATCTCCCTGTGGGAATCGGTGGCGAAGGCGCTGCCGCGGCGTCGTCGCGGAGTGCGTCTCGTCATCGGCGGGCGCTCGCGGGAGACCTCGGCCCTGGCGGGGCAGTGGCTGGCCGAGCGGATCGGCCGTCCGGTGCTGGCCCCGGACGGTTCGGTGATCCCGAGCGCGGGCGGCGCCCTGTTCGTCCACAGTGGACGCGGCAGCGGCTGGGTCCGCTTCCAGCCCGGCCGGCCGCCGAAGTGGGAGGCCAAGCGCTTCCCGCGTCCGTCCTGGGACTCGGGCGTCACGGCCGAACTGACGTCGACGAGCTCCCGCGGCGTGGCCGAGCCGCTGCCGGGCGGCCTCTGGATCCGCCCGGTCGGCTTCGACCGCCAGCTCGGCTACCACCGCTCCGCGTTGATCCGCGGGCTGCCGGCGCTGCCGGACACGATGACGATCGTCCTCGGCTGCCCGGGCTGCCCGCCCCTGACGATGGACGACGCGGCCCGCCTGTGGATGCGTCTGCCGGAACCGGTGCGCCACAAGGCCCGTTTCGTCCAGTACGGCCCGATGTCGGTGCCGTCCGGCACGACCCTGGGCCAGTCGCTCGCCGACCTGCTGGGCCGCGAAGTCGGGTTCTACAGTGGACTCCCGATCGGCACCCCGCACGACCTCGACGTCTGGACGGTGCTCTACGACGGCGGTCTCGGCTGGGCCACGTTCGCCCGCGAGCTGGCGTACGTCCCTCAGCAGCCGATGCCCCGGATGCTGGACCACCGCCTGCCGATCGAGGGTTTGAAGGAGATCGAGCCCGCCGTCTACTGGTACTCACCGGACGCGGTGCTGGAGGTCGTCCAGTCGGGCCTGCTGCTGCGCCCGCCATCGGCCGGTCCGATGGCCGAGGCACTGCGCGAGGTCACCTTGGACACGTCGGTCCACAACTTGACGTACGACGTCCCGGAGGAGGGCGCGGACGCGGTGGAGCGCATGCGCCTGCTGGCAGAGGACGTCCTGGTGAGGCTGGACGAGCACACCCGCCGCATCAGCCGCATCCTCCCCGCAGCGGCCCTGCTGGCGGAGCGGGCCCGAGCGACGATCCCGCGGCGTGCGATGGCGGAGATCGAAGCCCCTGCGTCGCCGACGACCCCTGCCGCCGCAGTCCCCCCGGCGGCGGCCCCGGCCCGAGTGGGCGGCACGTCCCCGGCGGAGGCCCCGCTGTTGACCATCTCGGAGCGCCTGGACCCGGGCGCGGTGATCGCGGCCTCGCTGACCCCGGTGACGATCACGACGGCAGCGCCGCCACGGACTCCGGCACTGGCTTCGGAGGAGCGAGCAACAGAGGCGGTCAAGGCCCCTTCGCGCGCTTCGGCCGGCCCGGAGATCGCCTCGCCCGCCGGCGCACCGGCGGTCTCTGCCGGTCCGACGACCATCTCTCCTGCTGCGGACAGGGATGCCACGGCAGTGTCCGGCGGCCCGGTCATCCTGCCGCCGCCCGCGGTCACTTCGACAGGTACGGCGACCCCGCCGCCCGCAGGCATGGACGCCCTGGCAACCGGCGCTGCCAAGCCCGGGTCGTTCACATCGCTTGGCCCGGCGACCCCGCCGCCCGCAGGCATGGACGCCCTGGCAACCGGCGCTGCCAAGCCCGGGTCGTTCACGTCGCGTGGTCCGGCGACCCCGCCGCCGGCGGTTCCGCCGATGGGCCTGAACGGTCCGGCGACCCGCGTTCCATGCGTTCCGGTCACTCCGCCCCCGGCAGTTCGGCCCGTCGGCGTGGATGGTCCAGCGATCAGCTCGGTCGCCCCGCCGCCTGCGGTTGCGCCCGCCGGCGTGACTGGTCCCGCGACTGGCGCTTCTCGTGGCCCGGCCACCCCGCCGCCCGCCGATGTGGATGGTCCGGAGTCCGACTCCGCCGCCACTGCGATCAACCCGCAGCCCGAAGCCCTGGCGGAGGTCGCCCGCCCGGCCGTCACCGACCCCGCGCCGCTCCCGCTCCCGGCGGTTCCGCCCGCTGGCCTACGCGAGTCCGCGGCCGGCTCCCTGGTCTCGGGTGGTCCCGCGACCCTGCCGCCGCCCGCGGTTCCGCCGGCGGGAGTCCCTGGTGGACCCGCCGCCACCGGCGGTCCCGCGACCCCGCCGCCGGCAGTTCCGCCCGCCGGAGTTCTCAGCACCTCGGTCGGCGAAACCGCCACCCCACCCGTCGGCGTCCTCAGTGGACCGGCCACTGGAACCGCCACCCCACCTGCCGCCACTCAGCGAGAAACCACCCAGCTCAGCCAGGAAGCGAACACTCCCCAGACCCCGCCGTCCGCGGCTTCGCCCCTCGAGGTCGCGGACGGCGGTACCAGCCACGCCCGGCTCCAGCCCACCCCCGCCGCCGAGGCGACCGCTCTGCTGCCCAAACGAGGCGTCGACAAGGAACGTGAGTGGCTTCGCAAGTCCCTCGGCGCCGAGTACGGCCTCATGTCCAACGCCGCCGCGCGGATCCTCTCCGAGCATCCCGGCTTCCAAGGTGCGCTCGCCGCGTCGCCGGCCGATGTGCTCACCGATGCCGTTGCCGTGCAGCTCTACCTCTCGGCCAAGGGCGCGGCCATCGACGCCGGGCTGCGGGCCGGGCGCAACGGGCCGCACGTGCCGATCGCGCGCTGCGTGGTCGCCGGGCTCGGGCGGCTGCCGTCGCACCGTGGGCCCACGAGTTTCGCCACCAGCCCGACCGCCGGGCAGTGGGCGCTCTACCGGAGCCGGAAAGTGGTCACCGAGTGGGGTTTCCTGCACGCCATGACCGCTCCGATGTCCACTTCGGACGGTGATACTGACATCCTCGTCTGGTCGGTCACCGCCCGCCGGACGAAGCTGCTGGAGCCGGCCGAGGGCGTCGTCAACCGTGCGCTCTTCGTACCCGGTACCAGCTTCAAGGTCCTCGAGATCACCGAGCCCACCGCCACCCAGCGCGGGCTCGTGCTGCTGCGGGAGCTGACCGTGAGCGAGGTGGACGAGACCGGCCGCGTCGCCGCCGACCGGATCTCGCTCGACGAACTGGCGCTCGAGTCGCTGCGGCGCGAACTCGAGGTGTGGGCCGAGACGGACGGCCGCGAACCGATCGCGGCGGCGGCCGCCGAGCGGTTCGGCGTCGTGCCGGGGCTGGTGTGAGGGAGAGGCGGAACTGATGAACCGACAGGTGCTCACGGTCGGCGGAGAAGGCGCCTACCCCACGATCGGCGCCGCGCTGGCGCAGGCTCAGAACGGCGCTACGATCACCGTCCACTCCGGACGCTACGAGGAGAACCTCGTCGTCGACCGCATGGTCTCGCTCGTCGCGGAAGGAGATGTCGAGATCGTCGCGCGCGAAGGCAGCGTGCTCGTGGCCAACGCCGAAGCCGTCCAGCTGCGCGGCTTCACCCTCACCGGGCAGGACGACAAGCTCGTCGCGGTCGACGTCGTGCGCGGCGAGGCCGCGCTCGACGGCTGCCGCGTCACCGGCGCCTCCTGGGCGACGCTCCTCGCGCGCCTCCAGGGTTCCCTCGCCCTGCGCGGCTGCGCCGTCAGCAGCACCGCCGGCGCCGGGATCGTCGTCGCGTCGCCGGCGCAGAGCACCATCGAGGACACCGAAATCACCGGCACCGCCTCGTCGGGCGTCGTCGTCGCCGAGGTCGGGTCGGTCGTGCTGCGCCGGTGCGCGGTGCGGCAGCCGAAGGGCAACGGCGTCTGCGTGAACGGCGAGGCCGTCGCGGTCGTCGAGCAGTGCGAGATCACCGGCGCCGAGAAGCCCGCGATGGTCGTCGAGCAGCAGGGCCGCGCCACCATCACCGGCCTGACCGTGCGCGACAGCGCGAACGTCGACCTGTACCTGACCAGTGAAGGCCGGGTGTCCGTTGTGGACTCCCGGTTCCTGTCGGCGCCGATGCAGGCCGTGCACGTCGCCGCGTCGGCCGCGCCGGTGCTGCGTGAATGCGTCTTCGCCGGCGCGGAACGCAACGCCGTCCAGGTCACCGGCAACGCGTCGCCGCACTTCGTGGACTGCACGTTCGAGGACTCGCCCGTCGTGATCTTGGCCGACGGCGAGGCGACGCCGAACTTCGAGCGCGCGACGATCCGGGGCGCGACCCGGACCGGCGTGCTCGTCACCGCCGACGCGAAGGTCCGGATCGCCGGGCTGCGGCTGGCCGGTCACGGCATTGTCCTTTCCGGACAGTCGCGATTGGACCTCACCGACGCGTCCGTCGAAACCGGACGCGAGATCGCCGTCGAGGTCACCGAATCGTCCTGGCTGACCGGGACCGACCTCCACGTGCGGGGGAGCGGTGTCCGGGTCACCGGCACGGCCGAGCTGCAGGACTGCGAGATCGCCGACGAAATCGTGGTCAAGGCCGGCGCCACGCTCACCGCGTCGCGCTGCCGCGTGCACAACGGCGTTTCGTCCGACGACGGTGCGAACGTGACGCTCACCGAGTGCGAAGTGGACGGTGTGGCGAGCGAACCCGTCCGGGAGCCGCCGCAAGCGGAGACCGTCGAACCGAGCACGAGCGACGCCGCGGGCGAGGTGCTCGACGGCCCGCTCGGCGAGCTGGAGTCGCTGGTCGGCCTGGCCGGGGTGAAGAAGGAGGTCACCGGCCTGATCAACCTCATCCGGATGTCCCAGATGCGGGAGCGGATGGGGCTGCCGATGCCGCCGATGAGCCGGCACCTGGTCTTCGCGGGCCCTCCCGGTACCGGTAAGACGACGGTCGCGCGGCTCTACGGCACCGTCCTGGCCGAGCTGGGCATCCTGTCCAAGGGCCACATGGTCGAGGTCGCGCGGCAGGACCTCGTCGGCCAGTACATCGGCTCGACGGCGATCAAGACCACCGAGGTCGTCGAGAAGGCCATCGGCGGCGTCCTGTTCATCGACGAGGCGTACACGCTGTCGGCGGGCTCCGGTGGCTCCGGGCCGGACTTCGGCCAGGAGGCCATCGACGCGCTGATGAAGATCATGGAGGACCAGCGCGACTCGCTCGTCGTGATCGTCGCGGGCTACTCCGAGCAGATGGACGTCTTCCTCGAGTCCAACCCCGGTCTGGCGTCGCGGTTCACCCGGACCATCGAGTTCCCGAACTACAGCGTCGACGAGCTGGTCACCATCACCACCGGCCTGACCCGCAAGCACTACTACGAGCTGACCGACGACGCCATGACGACGCTGCGCGAGTACTTCGAGCGGGTGCCGAAGAACTCGACGTTCGGCAACGGCCGCGTCGCGCGGAAGCTGTTCGAGGCCATGGTGAACAACCAGGCGTCGCGCCTGGCGCTGCAGCCGCCGTCCAAGGATTCCGAGCTCAACCGGCTGACGGCCGAGGACCTGCACGCCGAGCTGGCGAACCTGCCCGCGGCAGCCCAGGCGGCGGTGTCGGTGGGCACCGATCCGGCCGCCGCCGTCGGCGCGGCGACCAGCGTGCACCGGCTGCGCAAGCTCGTCGGCCAGAAAGCGGTGCGGGAGCACGCCGAGCGCCTGCTGGTCCGGCTCGGCGGGCTCAAGCACGGCCGTCAGCCGCTCGGCCAGGAGGCCAACGTCGTGCTCAGCGGCGAGCGCGGCTCGGGCCGGGCGGAGTTCGCCCGGCTGTACGCGCGGGGACTCGCCGAACTGGGCCTGGTCGGCGTCGGGCAGCTCGTCCGGCGCTCGGTCGCGGAGGACCTGCTGCCGCGCTGGCCGGGACAGGCCGAACACCTGATCCGCACCGCGCTGGACGACGCGAGCGGCGGTGTCCTCGTGCTCGACCTGGACGGTGAGTGGGAGTCCACTGTGCACACTCCGGGCCACGAAGTCCTTGAAGCGCTGGCGGAAGCGGTCGGACGACGGCCCGCCGATCCGGTCGTCGTGCTGACCGGCGAACCGCGTCGCGTCCGGACGCTGGCCGGGCTGGTGCCGTCGCTGCGCGACCGGTTCCCGGCGGTCTGGGAGCTGGGAAAGTACACAGTGGACGAACTCGGCGAGATCGCCGTGCGGCTGCTGGTCCGCGGTGGCCACGAAGTGCCGGATGCCGTCCGTGACGCGCTGGCGCACGAGCTGGCGGCGGCGTCGGAACGCACGGTGCACGCCGCACACGAACTCGCCCGCACGCTGTCGGCCACGGCGGCGTCCCGCACGCTGGCCGCCGCGGACCTGCGCGGCGTCCGCCCGCCGGACGTCGGACCACTGGCCCTCGGGCAGGGACTGGCCTCGGTCGGCTGAAGGAGGAGTCATGGCATCGCCCTACGAGAAGATGCTGGAGGACGCGCTCGGCGCGTACCAGCGGCAGCGCGAGAACCTCACCGCGGCCAAGGAGCGGATCGACGAGGCCACCGGCACGGCGACGTCCGCACGCCGCGAGGTGACCGCGACCGTCGGGCGCACCGGCGAGGTCACCGAGCTGACGTTCCCGACCAGCGCGTACAAGCGGATGGCGCCGGCCGAGCTGGCCGGGGTGATCGTCCGGACCATCGCGCAGGCGCGGCAGCAGGCGATCGACGCGTCGGCCGAAGAGCTCGCGCCGATGCTGCCGCCGGGGTTCTCCGCGCGGGACCTGATGGCCGGGAAGGTCGACGTCGAAGCGTTGTTCGCCGCCCGCGTGCCGGGTTTCGAAGGAGGGAACGAGGATGACTGATCAGTTCTTCGTGGACGCCGACGGGCTCGACACCGGCCGCAACGGCTACCGCGAGAAGGCGACCGAGCTGGAGGCGCTGACGCAGCGCATCCAGGCGCTCGGCAGCTCCGGGCGCGTCTCCGAGGCTGCGGGCCACGACAAGAACGGCAACGCCTTCGCCCAAACACACATGAAGGCGGTGGCGGAGATCCGCGACGGCGTCCGGCTGTGGGCGAAGGCCGTCGACGGCACGTCGGACGCGATCCACGACATGGCCGGCTCGTTCCGCGAAGCCGACCAGGGCGCGTTCGACATGGCGCGCGACCTGCAGAAGAACTTCCTGCAGCTGCAGGAAGACGTCTCGAAGCCGCCGACGGCCTGAGTCTCCGGAGCCCGCGATGAGCCTGATGGTGGATCCCAGCCTGAACTGGATCTTCTACATCATCGCGGGTGACGCCTGGCCGCAGGGCGACGAGGACAAACTGCGCGAGCTGGCCGCGGAGTGGGACCAGGTCGCGCGCGACATCGCGGCGGCGGGCCAGGGTTTCAACCAGCTGTCGCAGCACGTGACGGCGAACGTCGGTGGCGACGTCCAGCAGAACTTCTCGGAGTTCTCGCGCAACCTGAGCACGTTGGGCGCGGACTACGTCCAGCGCGCGCGGGCGCAGGCGGCGTCGCTGCGCGAGCAGGCGCTGAACGTCGAGAACGCCAAGTACGGCATGCTGATCTCGATCGCCGTGACGGCCGCGGAAGTGCTGTGGGCGTTGACGAACCCGTTCACGGCGCCGCTGGTCCCGGAGATCATGGCGGCCGGCCGGACCGCGGTGGTCACGGTGCAGCGCACGCTCGTCCAGCGTCTGACGAGCCTGCTGGCCCGCATCGCCCGCGAGGCGGCGCAGGAGGCGGCCGAAGAAGTCGCGGAAGACATGCTGGCGCAGTTCATCCAGATCGCGCAAGGCAACCGCAACGGGTTCGACTGGAAGTCGATCGGCCAGTCGGCGGCCCTCGGCGCGGTCGGCGGCGCATTCGCGCACGTGGCGGGCAACGGTCTCGGCAAGGTCGACGGCAAGTTCGGCACGAAGTTCTCGAAGAACGTCTGGGGCGAGGCGGGAACCGAGGCCGCGACGGAGGTGGTGGTCGGCCTCACCGGAGCGGCGGCCTTCGGCGGCGACCTGGACAGCCTGGGCTGGGGCGCGCTGAACGGCGGCTTGAGCGGCGCGGCGACGCACGGGGCGCACCACGCCGGGGAGTCGTTGCACGACAAGCTGACCGGGGGCGGCCCTGGGGCTGACGGGGCTGGGCCCAAGGACGTCGGGGACGTGGGGTTCGACAAGGGGAACATCGGGCCGATCGACGCGCCGCCGGCGCCGGGTTCCGATTCCGGCGCTGGGTCCGGTTCCGGAAGCGGCGGTCCGGGTTCGGCTGGTCCTGGTTCAGGTGGAGTGGGTGCCGGGACGGGGGTTCCGGGTTCGGGCGGGGCGGGTTCCGGGACGGGTGGATCGGGTTCGGGTGGGATGGGTTCCGGGTCTGGGGGCCCGGGAGCCGGTGCCGGGAACGGCGCGGGTTCGGCCGGTGCCGGTGACCCCGCTCCTGGAGGGGCGGGTGCCGGAACCGGCGGGCCCGGTTCGGGCGCGCCTGGTACCGGCGGACCGGGGACTGGTTCGGCCGGGACGGGTGCGCCTCCTGCGGGCGGCACGGGAGCCGATACCGGTTCTGACGGGCCGGGGTCGAGTGGAGCCGGTACGTCCGGTCTCGGCGGAGCCGATGGCGGTTCGGGTGGGTCCGATTCCGGGGCAGGTACGGGTGCGACTGTCGGCTCCGGCACGTCGGCTCATGGCGGAGCGGGCCCCGGTGCCGGTTCGGTCGGGTCGAACGGGCCGGGTTCCGGCCCAGGCACGGCGGCTCCTGGTGTCTCCGGTGCAGGTAGCGGGGCGCCGGGCACCGGAGGTGCCGGTGTCGGCACGGGCGGGGCCGGCGCGGGTTCCGGTCTGTCCGGTGCTGGTGGCGTTGGTGCCGGTTCTGGTTCCGGTGAGCCCGGTTCGACCGGCACCGGTTCCGGTCTGTCCGGCGCTGGTGGGACGGGTGCCGGCCCTGGACAGGTCGGTTCGGGCGGGGTCGGCTTGGGTTCCGGTCAGCTCGGTTCGACCGGCGCGGGTTCTGGTCAGTCCGCGAGTGGGGCTGGTGCCGACCCCGGTCGGGCCGGTTCGGGCGGGACCGGCTCCGGTCCAGGTGCGTCCGGTTCGGCCGGGGTTGGGCAAGGTGCGAACGGTTCCGGCGTCGCCTCGAGTGGTTCGGGTGTGGGAACCGGAACGGGCTCGACGGGCATCGGTGCCGCGGCGAGCGGTCCTGGGCCGTCCGGTGGTGCGGGCGCGTCCGATTCCGGCACCTCGACGGGCGGCCCCGGTTCGACGGGAGTGGTGGGCTCCGGCACGGGCGTCTCCTCGGCGCCCGGTGGTCCCGGCCCGGGCACGGAAGGTGCGGTCGAGCAGGGTGCGACCGCACCTTCCGCCGGTCCCGCCAACCCCGGCAACGGTTCAGGACCCGCCCCCACCGGGAGCCGAGGACTCGGCGCCGGCCCCAGTCCGGCGAACCAAGGGCCCGGTACGACGGGCACCGGCTCGGCCGGCCACGCAACTGGTGTCGGCCAGAGCACGGGTACCAGCACGAATGGCCCGGTGAACCCGGTCACGGGCGCCAGTTCGGGCACCACATCCGGTCTGGGCCCGAACGGCTCCAGTGTGGTGACGCCCGTCGAAGCTCCGGGCGGCGCCGGCACCGGCTCGCCTGACCAGAACGGCACTTCGAGCTCGGCACCGACGACTGCCGTCAACCCGGGTACGACGGCGCCAGGTACGTCCGCCGGCACCGGAGCTAGCCCGTCGGGATCCGGCACCTCCGCGACCCCCGCCGCCGGCAACCCGGGTGTGACCGGTCCGGGTGCGAACGGCGCAGGCATGAACCCGGCTGCCGCCGGCGACACGAACTTCGGCGCTCCCGGTACCGGTCCGGGTACCCGTGGCGCCGGTACGAACTCGGCTGCCGCCGGCAGCACGAATTCCAGCGCTCCCGGTACCTATGGCACCGGTACGAACCCGTCCGCCACGGGCAGCCCGGGGAGCACTGCTCCCAGCACGACTCCAAACCCGCCGGGAGCCGGCTCGCCTGGGGTGAACGACACCGCAGGCGGCAATCCCGCACCCGGTTCTTCGAACGGGCGTCAGAACACGACCGAAAGTGGGCTGCCGGGCTTCACCCGGCCGGGTCCGGCGGGCCACACACAGCCGGACACGCATGCCTCCACTCCCGCGCCGCCGTCGGTGGCGGGAAGCGTCGGCGGGGTGGCCGCGGCAGGCTCGCCGTCGCTGAGCCACACACCTGGCCCGCACCAGCTGAACACCGAACCCGCGGCCGACGCCCACCCGACACCCGATACCGGAACTGCCAAGTTCGGACCCGGGTCTGGGACGGCCGGGACCAGTCCCGAGTCGGCTACGGGGACGGGGCCGGCCAAGGGCAGCGCCGACCCGTCGACCGGTCCTGGAACGGTGACGGCCGATGCGCGCCCGACTGCGGGCGCCGGGCCGGTCGAGGCTGGTCCGCAGTCGGGCCTCGGGATCGGGTCGGTCAAGTCCGGTCTTGAGACGGTCGGCGGGACTGGGCCGACCACAGGTGGTCCTCAGCCGGTGACCGGCACAGCGCCGGGCAAGGCCGGTTCTCAGCCGATCACTGGGGTCGGGCAGACCACGAGCGGTGCCGGCAAGGGGACGGCCCGCTCGGTTGCGCCGGCCTCGCCGATCAAGACCGACTCTCTGCCCGGCTTTGTCGCGGCTGACGAGGGTGCGGCTTCGGTACTCGCCACCGAGGATGGCGCGAAGCCTGGGGTCACCCCGGCTTCGACCGGTACGACGAGCGATCCGGGGTCGACGAACGCCGCCACGACGCGTGACGTGCCCATCGACCACCAGAGCCCGGCCCAAGCGCCACCCAAGGTCCGTAGTAGACAGTCCACATCGGATATGACGAAGGTAGCCGACACGAGTCGCCGGGCCACCGCGCCGCCCGCGCGGCTGGTCTCCGAACGCTTCGATCCCGCCAAGTCCATCTCGCGGCAGTTCGAGGGTGACGGGCTCAAGGGCGGCGAACTCGACGGCGCCATCACGCAGATCCGTTATGACGTCCGCCGCTACGAGAGCCGGAACGGCGAGTGGGTCCGGGACTTCACCGTTCCGCTCGACCTGACCTCGAACTCCGGCTCGGTGACGCCAGAGGCTCGCGCCCAGCTCGCGAAGGGCCTCCAGAAACACCTCGACGCCACGATCAACCAGGGCAATCACCTCCCCGGCGGCGACAAGCTGCACGTCACCGTCGATGTCCGGACTCCACAAGGGACAGTCGATGACGGCTGGCGGACCGACCACAGTCGTGGCGTTCCCGTCGATATTCACGACTCCGCAGTGGATGGCGAACGACCCACTGATCAGACGCACTGGGACGTCCGCGACGCCGAGACCGGCCTCACCCATGAGGTCATGCACTACCTCGGTCTCGGTGAGGGTTACCACGACGACCAGCTGCTGTTCCATCGCGACGACCAGCCCGGCGTGATGGGGCCGGACGCCTGGACCGACTCGACGCTCACCGAGCAGAACCTCGCCAAGATCCAGGAGATCTCGGACACCGCGCCGATACGCGACCACCACCTCGGCGACCCCGGCGTCACGCCCACCCCGCGTTCCGATCCCCCGTCAGGGCACACGAAGCAGCCGTCGAACCACCACAGTCCGGCCAAGGCGCCCGTCACGGTCAACACGGTGACCGTCGACGACCCGCATCCCGGGCAGGTGCTCGACCGCCGGGTCCTGCCGCCGCCGCAGCACACCGTTCTCGGCGTGCACGGCATGGATCCCGTGTTCGTCGGCGGGGATACGCCGCACGACAACTTCCGTGAGGCCGTCGCCGCCAGCCTGTCCGACAACGCGCCCAACGAGCACGCCCGGATCACCGCGGCTCTCGATGGCAACCGGACCGAGACCGGCTTCGACGCGCTCGCCGAAGCCGCCGACGTTCACGTCCACGTGCTCGACATCCAGGGAAACTGGACCAGTCACGGCCCGGAGACCGGTCGTCCGATCCACATCGTCAAGACCACTGTGGACGGTAAACCGACCTACCTCGGCACCAGAGAGAACGTCCACATCGGACGTCCACATGTGAGCTATCCCGGCTCGACCGTGCTGCGCACGGAAGAAGGCCGCAAGGTCGTGCACCGCGGCGAGTTCGAGATCGAGACGGTCAAGGGACAGCACCACGTTCGCCTCTACACCGCGATCCTGACGCCGGCCGCGCGCGGCTCGGAGTTCAAGGACGTACACCAGGACGCCGACGGCCACGTCCACCCGTTCAGCGGTGACGGCAAAGAGGGCTCGAAGATCTTCTGGGTCGGCGGCGGGCGTCCGCTGCGGGCTCTGCAGTGGACGGCGAAGTACGAGCACGACGTCAACCGCAAACCCGGGATGCAGCCGGTCCTGCGGTCGTTCCTCGTGCCGCTCGACACGTTCACGAAGGTCAGCGAGCAGGCCACCGTCGAGGCGCAGTCGCAGGGCAACAGCCTGTCGATGAACGTCGACCAGAACGGCGACACGAACCAGTTCGGCCTGCGCGGCAAGGATTTCGACGCGCTCCAGCAGCAAGCGCTCAAGGGTTCGCTCGTCACGTACACCCCGGGCGGGCACGACCGGCAGATGCCCGACGTCGCGGGCCGGCAGGAGGATCTCGCCGACCTGTACCACCGGCTCGGCATCAGCCCGGACTTCGACTCCGCCGCCCTCGGCCGCGAGAACGACCCGTGGTTCAGCTGGACGCCGGACGGCCGCAAGTACTTCCGCAACGACCCCGCCGCGCTGCGCGGTCTCGCCCGGACGCTCGGAAACCACTACCACACCTGGAAGAACTCGCCCGACCTGTTCTTCAGCCCGGCCGGCGACAGCATTCCGGACGTCACCGGGCACGCGAGCCCGGACAGCAAGGCGCGCCGCACCGAGGACATGAACGTCTTCCTCACCACCCACGGCCCCGGGCGCGCCACCGTCGGGCAGCTGTCCGACGGGATCGGCGCCGCGATCGACACGGCCGTCCGGCAGCACGCTCCCGACGGCGTCCCGGTGGGCTCCAAGGAGCTGAGGGACGCCGTTCTCGGCGAGGTCAAGGACAGCCTGAAGCTGCCGAACCAGGTCCTGGCCGAGGCCATGGGCGACGCCCGGCGCGACACCCTCGACAACATCCGCGCCGCGATGACCACCGACCCGCAGGTGGCGG
The DNA here is from genome assembly GCF_046548675.1 of Amycolatopsis sp. cmx-8-4. NCBI lineage: Bacteria > Bacillati > Actinomycetota > Actinomycetes > Pseudonocardiales > Pseudonocardiaceae > Amycolatopsis > Amycolatopsis sp. cmx-8-4. The sequence continues at coordinate 11,310 of NZ_JAEBDZ010000020.1, read as the reverse complement.
CGAAGGCCGCGGACGTCGTCACCAAGGCCGCCACCGACCGGCTGACCGGTGAAATCGGCGACACCGGGACGTTCGGACCGGACGTCGCGAAGATCGTCCACCAGACCGTCCGCGAGCACTTCGACGCGCTCAAGGGTGCCCGGGGCACCCAGCTCGACGGCCTCAAGCAGGGCAAACGCGGCTACCTCAGCGGCCCGCGCGCCGAGGCGTTCACCAAGGGGATCGCCGACGACCTCGGCAAGAACGCCGATCTCAAGAAGCTGCTCGCCAAGCCGGGCGTCACCATCGCGCCGGACGTCTTCGCCGCGCAGCTCAAGGCCCAGGTCGTCCCGAAGGCGATGCACCCGGTCACGAAGACGTCGCTGGTCGGCCTCGACGCCGACGCCCTGCGCGCCCACTTCCAGGCCAAGCAGAACGACGTCGCCGACGCCCTCGCCAAAGAACTCGGCCGCAAGAACGCGGGCAAGCTCGCCGACCCCGGCTTCCGGAAGAACCTCGCGAACGCCGTCGGTCCGGAGGTCCGCAACCCGGACCTGCTGCGGAACGCCCGGTTCGACCCCGTCACCCACGAAGACGCCGACGCCTTCATGGACCGGCTGCCCGACTTCGCGACCCAGGCCGAGATCGGCTCGGCCATCGCGACCGACGAACGCCGGATCAAGGCCGACTTCGACACCCGCGAAACCGACCTGACCGACCACGGCATCGAGGGCACGCCGTTCGCGAACGAGTTCGGCCGCTGGCAGGCCGAGCACACCCGCGGCTACACCCAGAAGCACGACCCGGCCGTGTTCGCCCGGCACCAGACCGCGGGCCGCAACCTGACCTCGACGATCGCGGACGCGCTGGCGGACCCGAAACCGGAGTCGGCCAGGAAGATCGTCGACCAGCTGGTGTCCGATGTGGACACGGGCGGCACGCTGGCGCGCAAGTTCGCCGAGACCGTCAAGCCGCAGGCCGACGGCCGCCCGGACCGCGCGCCGGGCCAGGCGAAGCCGAACACCTTCGGCGAGCACGCCCAGATGGTGCTCAACCAGTACCTCACCCTCACCCAAGGGCAGCCGGACGCCGGCCGGTTCGTGTCGCGGGACGCGATCGCGAAGGCGATCCTGTTCCACGACGCGGACAAGGTGAACTCCAAGAACCAGTACGGCGACGCCCAGGTCAGCCACGACCGCGAGCCGGAACACCGCGGCGCGGTCCAGCACATGAACCGCCACGAAGGGCTCTGGGCGTCCCCACGCGACTTCGAGATCGCGCGTGCGTTCGTCGACTCCGACCCGTTCGGCTTCTACTTCCGCGACATGGGTGTGTCCGCGAAGGACGTTCACGACTTCGTCAAGGCGCTCGCCCACAAGGCCAAGACACCGGACGGCCGCACGCCGAACGCGTCCGACGTGCGCGACCTGTTCCGCGAGTTCCACCAGTACTACCAGGCGGACTTCTCCTCCTACAGCCTGCAAGCGAAGTTCGTCAACGACACCACCGGCGAGGTCCAGGACGGCTACGACAAGCTGACCGGCCTGGCCGTCGAGGGCGGCGGTCACGTCCGGGTCCCCGGCGAGCACCGGTTCGCCTACTCGAACGACCCCCGCGACGGCGGGAAGACGCCGTACGAGCAGAAGTACCAGGAACTGGCGAAGCTGTTCGACGACGCGGTGCACGACGGCACCGTGCTGGTCGGGGACACCGATCCCGGCCCCGACGGCACCGACCGCGACTCGGCCCACGGCGTCCGTGCCGTCCACGACACGAACCCGCAGGCCAAGCCGACCGTGCTGGCCCGCGTCAAGCCGCGGGAGTTCAGCGAGAACGAGACGCGCGCGATCGACGACGCCCTGAAGCACTACGCCCCGATCCTCGGCGACCGCCGGGCGAACTCGAGCCGTGCGCACGCCGAGCAGGAGGTCCGGCACTTCGCCGCGGTGTCGTTCGGCGTCGAACGCGGCCAGATCGCGCCGACGGCCCGCGCGGAGTACCTCGCCTCGCACGGGACCGTGAACCTCTACGCGATGGGCGTGATCAACAGGGAGTTCGGCGGCGGCCACCGCGGCATCGAGGGCACGGTCACCCACGAACTCGCCCACGGCCTGCTCTCCTACGCCCTCGACGACTACGGCAAGCACGTCGGCAGCTGGAACCCGGACGGCTCGCCGCGCCGCGAGCCCGGCGGCGAACCGTCGGCCGACCCGAAGATCCGCGACGACGTCGCCGACTTCAAGGCCGCCCTCAAGTCCCACTTGCTGGACCCGGACGGCTTCGCGACGCGCTCGCCGCGTCGCTCGGAGTTCGTGAGCCGGCTGGCCCAAGCTCACCCTGACGTCTTCACCCGGCTCGAGAACGAGCTGTCCGGCAAGGCCGCCGAGCGGATCTTCAAGGAAGTGAAGGGAAGCCAGGCGGAGTTCAACGTCCACACCGGACACTGGGACGCCGACGGCTACCCGGCGTTCGCCGGCGAACGCCCGATCAGCAAGTACGGCGCGACCAACGTCCACGAGGACATGGCCGAGACGGCCAAGTACTACTTCATGGACCCGGATCACCTGCGGCAGCACGCGCCGCAGCGGGCCGAGTTCTTCGACCGGCTGATCGCCGGCTGGGACCCGGCGCACCGCGACGACGTCCTGGTCGACGACGCGCCCGACACCCGGCCGCTCCGGGCCCGGCTGCCGGAGTACGCGCGCGACGGCCGCGCGCTCGGCGCTCTGGCCCCGGTCGACGTCCGGGGCGCCGACGAGGTCGGCACGCGGATCGAGCAGCTGCTGAGCCCGCTGGCCGACGGCCGCCCCGAGGGCGTCGACGCCATCACCGGCTCCCTCAAGGGCGGCGGGTTCGAGTCGTTCCTCGGCGCGGGCAAGGCGTCGATGGTGCGGGTGGGGGAGAAGTGGTTCGAGGTCCGCGTCCAGGCCGAGCCGGACCTGGCCTCGGTCGCCGCGGACCAGATCACCGACGCGACGCCCGCGGCCGGCGACGTCACGAACAAGCACGAGGTCACCCACGGCGACCCGAACGCCGACACCACGACGGGCAGTGTCGGGACGTCGGTGTTCTGGCTGTTCCCGGCCGGGCCCTACGCCTCGGTCGGCGCGTCGGCGCAGCTCGCGTCGCCCGCCGTCGAGCACACCTCGACCAGCACCGGCACCGAGCAGCGGGTCATCCGCTCGGCCGGCGACCTGCGGAACGCCGACGTCCCGGTGAAGTACCGGATCACCGTCACCACCCAGACCGGCGGGCAGACCGGGTCCGAAGTGGACGGCAGCGTCCGGCTCCTGGTGCCCACCGATCTCGCCGGCCTGGAAACCCACGACCACCAGGACGCCGCCCCGCGCGACGACTGGGCCGAGCGCGTAGAATTCCTCGCGCCGGAGGCGGTGCTCCTCGACGAGCAGGCGTTCTTCGACCAGGTCAGCGGCAAGCTGCACCCGTCGGTGACCAAGTTCGGCGCGCCGGGCCGCACGGCGCTGCGCGAGTTCGTCAGCGGTGGCGGCCTGCGGCAGGTGCTCGGCACCGCGCTGTCCGGCTCACCCGTGGTGTCGAACGACCTGGCCAGCCCGCACGGCAGCTACCGCGAGGCCGTCGAGCTGCGGGCGAAGCCGACCGGCGTCGAGCTGCTCGGCACCGTGCCCGGCGACTCCGAGGTGAAGCTCACGGACTCCTCCGTCACCGGTGGGAGCACGTCGGCGGCGTCGAAGTCCGGCGGCGACGTCAACGGGATCTTCGGCGGCGGGGCCTACATCCCCGGGGCCGTCGGCGGGGTCGCCGGGGTCAGCGCGAGCGCGTCGGCCAAGGTCACGCAGACGTCGCAGAGCGGCACGAGTGTCACCACCAAGACCAACCTGAACGCCAAGGGCGACATCGGGCTGTACAAGGTGACTGTGGACTTGGCGGTGACGACGTCGAGCGGCGAGACCGCCACCGTGCCGGCCACCGCGTATGTCCGAATGGGACTGCCGGAGGCGAAGGCGCAAGGCCTGCCGGTGCCCGACGGCACGCGCGACAAGGTCACGCCGGGAGAGAAGCGGTTCGAGCCGCCGTACCTCGCCGCGGCCGCGGCGGCCGGGCACGTCCGCGCGGGCACCTTCACCCCGGCGACGAAGGTCCAGGCCCAGATCGAGAACACCCTGCGCGAACGCCCGGGCTTCGCGAAGTTCCTGCCGCGCTTCGACAAGCTCCAGCGCGACGTCTCGAAGGGCTCCGGCGCCGGCACCGCCGAACGGCTGGGCAACCTCCGCAAGATCACCGCGAACTTCTCGCCGGCCGCGCTACGGTCCAAGATGGACGATCTGCTCGGCCCGGGCGTGTCGACGCAGCTCAAGCGGCGCGGCCTGTTCACCGACGAGTACCTGAGTGTCACGGTCAAGGCGAAGCTGTCGCCGGGCCGCCACCTCGGTCAGGCCACCGGCCGGTCGGTGAAGGGCAGCACCGCGACGTCGCCCACCCTGAGCAGCAGCACGACGACCGAGAAGGGTTGGAGCGTCGGGCTCGAAGGCCGGATGATGATCCCGAAGACGACGCCGCTGACGTCGCTCGGCATCAGCCCGACCGTCACGCCGGTGCAGTACTCCGACACCACGACCTGGAAGAACTCCGGCGGCCCCACCGCTACGACCACCACCGGTATCGGCGGCAGCCCGGACGCGCAGGTGTTCGAGCACGACGTCGAGTTCGAGGTCGAGATCACCAGCCACACCCGGCACCGCCCATGGGTGAAGAAGCTGACGCCGGGATCGCCGTTCCGCCAGACGCCGCGAGTGTCCACAGTGGCCAAGACCGGTGACGGCCTGCCGAAGATCTCCGGTCAGGTCGACCTCTGGGTCAGCGACGGCTCGGCGCCGAAGGCGGATCCGGCGCGGTTCGCGCCCGGCAAACCCACGGCCGTCGACCTGGAGACCGCGCCCAAGCTCGACGCCCTGCTCGGGGCCGACCGGCCGCCCGCGCCGAAGTTCCTGCACGTCGAAGCCGTCGCGAACACCGAAGCCCTGCGGGACGAAGCCGTTCGGCAGCTTGAGCGGGCCGCGGGCGGCGACGGCGTCCTCGGCCTGCCCGGCGGCGAGGCCCGCAAGCGGATCGACCGGATGTTCTCGCCGCAGACGTTCCGCTCCGGCCTCCCGCGGTTCCTCCGACAGGGCGCGCGCTCGGGCGGGTTCCGCTACGAACGCCGCGTCGCCGACCGCGTCGGCGGCCTCGGGATGAACGTCGAGCTGAGCAACCCGAAGCTCGTCATGACGTCCGAGGCGGGCGGCAGCGATACGACGTTCGCCGGCGGCACCAAGGCGGGGTACGAGAAGTCCCGGAAGCAGGCCGTCGAGGCGAACGTCCAGTTCGGCATGACCATCCGGGCCGACGGCAGCGACCCGCACGGCCAGGGCCAGCTGTACACCTCGGCCAAGTGGAGCCCGTGGAGCCGCACGAAGGGCACCTCGGCCGAGCTGAGCGCGAGCGTGGACCACGTCCGCCGCGCGCCGTCCGACAGCCGGACCGTGCTGGTCCAGTACGACGCCGACGTGCGGCTCGTCGCCGAGACACGCCAGGAGAGCGTGGTCAATGGCGGCAAGTCCCGCGCCGGGGCCGACGTCAAGCTGCCGGGCGCGGTGTTTGTCCGGATGACCGAGGACCAGGCCCGCGAGCAGGGCCTGCTCCCGGCGCTCGAGCCGCGCACCCCGGCGCCCGGCACGCTCACCGCGCCCGCCCTGGTCGGCGGTACGTCGAGTGCGCTGGGCGCGGCCGTCGTCGAGGACGCGCCGGACCTCAGTGGACTCATCCGTGACGCGCGCGCGACCCTCGGCAAGACCGGCGCCCGGCTGCTGCCGAAGTCCGTGCTCGACGACTCGATGAACAACCTGCAGCGGATGCTGGACGCCGCGTCGCCGGAGAGCGTGACGTCCCTTGTGGACGGTGCGCTCGACGGCGGCGTGCCGCTCGTCCTGCACGACCCCGGCGTCGTCACCACCGACACCTACCAGGTGCTGCTCAAGGCCCGCGTCACCGAGACCGGGTTCCTGGACGTCGCGCACGACGGCAGCGAGATCGACCACGCCGTCAGCGCGACCGCGACGGCCAAGGAGAACGCGGGCCGCGGTTCGTCCTACGGCGGCCAGTTCCGCGGCGCCGGACGCGGCCTCTTCGCCGACAGTCACGCGAAGGTCAGCGGGTACGACGGTGTCTACAAGGGAGTGTCCGGGACCCGCACCAAGACCGACCAGACGACCGCCACCGATACCAAGACGACATCGAAGACGGCGTCCTCGAGCGGGCCCGCGGTGCGGTACCGCGCGAAGGTGACGTTCGACCTGGTCGTCACACGCGGCGACAGGACGTTCCCGGTCACCTCGCAGGACACCGACCTCGTCGTCCGGGCCGCCGCCGACGACCAGAAGATCACCACCGGGACCGCGCTGAAGGACCACAACGCGGCGGCGACGAACGTCAAGACCTTCACCGACGCAGACCTGAAGACCTGGCAGGACGGCGGGCACGGCGCGCTGCCGGCGTCGGCGACGACCGAGGGCCTGCGCGGCGCCGCCGAGGTGCGCGCGGCCGCCCGGCAGGCCCTGCGGACCGCCGGCGCGCGTGACGGCCTGATCGGCAACACCACCCTCGCGTCCGCCGTCACCAACGAGATGCTCCAGGCGAACCTGCCCGACCTGGTCAAGGGCCCGCTCGACGTCCCCGAGCTGCACGAAGCCGCCGTGCTGCGCAACGGCCACGGCACGGTCAAGATCTACGCGCGGGTCGTCAACCCGAAGCTCGCCGGGCTGAGCGACAGCGTGAAGCTGGAGCACTCGGCGACCGAGACGGCGACCTTCACCGGCGAGGCCAAGGCCTCGTCCAGCTCCGAGCAGCAGCACAACCTCGGCGGCGGCGGGGTCACCGACCCCGGGCAGAACGCGCACTCGTGGGGCGGCCTCGACACCCGCTCGCCCGACGCGAGCACCGACCCGGCGTCGTCGACGTCCGCCGGCGACCGGTCGGTGACCGGCAAGCCGAAGGGCCGGACCGCGCTGGTCGGCTTCGACGTCGAGTACCGCGTGGTCGCCGACCTCGGCGGCGGGCGGACCGCGGCGGTCGAGGTGAAGGTGCCGTCGTCGGCCCTGGTGCGGATGACCGACGCCGACGTCGAAGCGTTCCTGAACGCGAAGCTGCCGGACACGCTGAGCCGGGCCCAGGACGCGGTGAAGGACGCCGCCGAGGCGTGGCGCACCGCCGAAGAGGCCGTCGACCAGGCGCAACGCGGTGCCGACGACCGCTGGCTCGACCAGCGCGAAGGCGCGCGGAAACTCACCGAAGACGGCCCGGCGCTCGGCGTCGACACCTCGACCGACGCCGTCCAGGCCCTGCGGGACGCGCTGGCCGCGGCGGAGACCGACGCCCGTGACGCCGGGGCGCGGCTGCGCGCGGGCAACGCGGAGATCTCGCGCCTCAACGACGTCGCCGACCAGGCGCTCACCCTGGCTGGGGCAGCCGAACCCGACTCTGGCGAGCAGCGGGCTTTCCTCGCCACGCGCGGGAAGGCCCTGGAGGACGCGGCCGCCATCCGGGCCGCGCAGCCGGAGCTGACCCGGGTTCGCGGTGCGGCGCAGGACCGGGCCGAACGGCTCGCCGCCGTGCTCGACGAGCACCGCAACGACCGCGCCGACCAGATCGCCCGCCGGGACGCGGCTCTCGACGAGGTCGCCGAAGCCCGCCGTCGGGCCGATGAAGCCCGGCAGGCGTGGTGGGACGCCAAGCGGGAACTGGACCGGCAGGTCGACGCGTTCGATCCGTCCACTGTGGACGCCGTGCTGGCGCAGGACACCGTCACCGGCGTCGATACCGGCACCGGCCTGCCGTACGACTTCGACGTCTCGCAGATCGAGGCCCGCCCGGTCACCGACCGCTCCGGCCGGGTGGTCGCGGTGTCGTTCCTGCCCGCCGCCGAGCACACCGCGGACATCGAACGCGACTGGGCGGACGACCACTCCGACACCGTCGGCTCCCTGCCCGCAGGCGCCACGCCGGAGCGGACCGCGCCGCTGCTGCGTGACGCCCGGGAGAACGGCGCGAAGCCCGACCTCGACGGACGCGCGTTCGGCGAGTGGGCGTCGCAGAGCCCCGCGCCGTGGGACCCGGGCACGCTGTTCGTCATGGCCCACGGCCGGCCGCAGTCGGTGAAGCTCACGCTGCTCGGCGGGCGGACCGTGCGCGTCGACGGCGCGTCGTTCGCGAAGATCCTCGCCGCGTCGAAGCCGTTCGCGCAGGCGGCCGGGTCCGCGCGGCCGTCGATCACGCTCATCGCGTGCGGCACCGGCAAGCTCGACGGCCCGGGCGGCGTCGCCCACGACTTCCAGCGGGCGCTGTCCGAGCTGGGCGGCCCGCTGCAGGTGCACGCGCCGACCGAGCCGGCGCTGTTCGGCCGCCCGTCGGCGACCCTGGGCCAGGCGACCGGCGCCACCCGCGGCTTCACGACCGTGACCGACGGCGGGCACTTCGCGACCTTCGGCGAGCGGTTCAGGGGAGAACTGGCCGACCAGCCGGGGACGACGGTCGAGTTCGACGCGCCTGCCGCGACGCCGCTGCTGGACGCGTCCGGCGAGGTCCGCGGGGTCAGTTTCCTCGAGCCGGACGAGGCGGCGAAGGTGCAGGCTTGGCTGTCGCAGACCACGGGCGAGAACCTGATCGTGGAGGCCGCGCCGGACGAGATGCGCGAGTTCGCGTCGGGCGCGCAGCCGTCGCTGCGCGGTCGCGGGCCGGGCGAGGGCGGCGTGCTGGTCCGCGCGCCGTGGGCCGACGAACTCGCGCGGGGGAAGACGTTCCTCGTCACCGGGCACGGAGAAGAGACCCGCGCCAAGGTCTTCGCTCGGGTCGACGGCGAGCGTCGCGCGGTGTTCGTCGACGGGGCCACTCTGGCCCGGCTGGTGACGTCTTCTTTCAGTTCCGCGCGACCGGAATCGGTGACGCTCTTCCCGTGCGCGGCCGGCCGCCGTCCCGGTCCGGGTGGGGTGGCTTTCGACTTCCACGCGGCTTCCGGCCTGCCGGTGCACGCGGCCACGGACTCGGTGCTCGCCAACCGCCGTGGTGACGACGAGCCGTCGGCGCCGCTGTTCGGCGCCTCCGACGACGCGTTCACGGCCGTCGTCCGCGGCGGGCACTGGACGACGTTCGGGAAGCCCGTCGACACCGCGGCGGTCGTCGAGGAGCTGGCCGAGGCGCTGGGCAGGGACTGGCAGTACGCGCGTCCGGAGCCCGGCTCGGGACTGGTGCCGCTGGCCGATCGCGCCCGGACTCTCAAGGTGGTGCGGGAAGCCGTCGCGACGACCCTGGCGCTGCGCGACCCCGCGCCGGTGCTGGCGCAGCACGAGCAGCCCGACGTCGTCCGCGCGGTCGTCGACCGGCATCTCGGGCACCGGGACACCGGCCTGGCCGCGGGTGCGCGGGAACTCGCGCGGGCGGTGCTCGTGGCCGACACCGGCGACGGTCCGTTGCCCGCCATCAGCGTCACCGGAACCGGCGCCGGTTCAGTCGCGAAGGCCCTGGCCGGACACCTCGGCGAGGCCCTCGCGCACGACGTCCTGGCTCGCGTCCCGGTGAAGATCCGTGGCGGCGACGGCGGGCACGTCGAGATCTCCTTCGCCTCGACGCGGCTGCGGATCGACCCGGCGGTCGGGGAGATCGTCGGGCGACTCCGGACGGATCTGCCGGTGTTGCGTTTGGACAGTGTCGCGGACGCCGTCGAGTCGCACGAGAATCCCGGTCTACTGTGGACGTCGGTGCTGGCCCAGGTCGCGGCGTCGCCGGAGTTCGCTGCGGTCGCGCACGTCGTCGACCGGCGGTTCGATCCGGCGTCCGGGAAGTGGCGGCCGGTCGGACCGTCCATTCGGGACTTCTTCCCGAGTGTGGGCAAGGGTGAGTGGCGGGACGGCTTGGTGTACCGGCCTCTGACTTCGGTTGACTCCAGTGTGGACACAGCTCGTGCGCTCGCCGAGTCTATTGTGGAGCGGCTCGGCGACGGCTTGCCCGCGCCTGCTGTTCCGGACGCGCTGATGGCTGATGTCCAAAGTGAACTGATCGCGTTGACTCCGCCGGGTGCGGCGCCTTTCGTGATCGATGGCGCCTTGAGTCCGGCCGACGCCGCGGCCGTGGCCGGGCTGGCCGAGGAGTTCGCGTTGCTGCAGCTGCACGGCGTCACGGACACCGTCGCCGGCCGGGACGACGTCCTGGAGATCGCGGCCCGGGTGGCCGGCGGCCTGGACGTCGGCGCCGCCGCGGACGCCATCGACGCCCTCGCCCGGCACGGAGCGTTGCGGCCGGAACTGGTGGCCGTCGCGATGGACGCCGTCCTGGCGTCGCCGGACGTCGAGACGCGGGCCGGCGCGGTCGCGGCGGTGATCCGGGAGCCAGCCGAGGGGGATCTGCCGATCGGGGTCATGCGCGAAGCGGTGCGCGGCGCGGTGGACGCCCCCGAGCCCACACGGCGCGCGTTGTGGTTGATGCGGCGGTTCCGGGTCACGAACCTCGCGTGGCTCTACCGGTGGCGGATCGCGGAGGGCGTGCGACGCTATCAGGAACAGGAGAAGGCGGCGTCGGAACGATCGGCCCGGTTGACGGCCGCGGTGGGAGGGGTGCGTGATGACGGCTGAGAAGTGGGTGCTGCTGGTCGACCCGGCGTGGCCCCCGGAGCCGTCGGCGCCCGACCGGTCCCACGTGGTCGGCGGCTGGCCGGTCTCGGCGGACGGCTCGATCGGCGACTTCGAGCCGAACCCGGAGTACGTGCCGTCGGGCCCCGACAGCCCGGCGGACCCGCTGGACGCGGTCTTGCGGCTGCTGGCGGTGGGCGACGCGGAGTTCGCGCAGGTGGCGTCGGTGTTCCGCCAGGTCAAGACGGCGGTGGCGCTGGACGCGTCGGGCGCGCCCCTGACGGCACCGTCGCCCGACGGCGTCCCGTGCCTGCTGGTGGCGACGGCGCCCGCCCACCGCCACCGGGTCCGGACGGCGGGCTGGCGAGCGGTGGACGCGGGGGAGCTGGCGGCGCTGCTGGCGGACCGCCCGGGCACGGACCTGCTGCTCAACCCGGGCGCGGTCGGCTGCACCCGCCTGCCGGCGGAGACGGTCCAGGACCTCACCTCGCGCCCGTAACGCTTGAAGTCCGTGAATGGCACATCGAGGGACTCAGAGTCCCTCGATGTGCCATTCACGGACTTGGCGGCGGCCTAGTGTGTCGCGTCGTAAATTCGTGAGTTAAGTGGGTAGTATGGGGATATGTCGAGAACCGGGCGTCCGAAGGCTGAGCTGGTGTTGGCTGATGTCGAGCGTGAGCAGTTGATTCGCTGGTCG
>NZ_JAEBDZ010000019.1:0-160403 GCF_046548675.1 Amycolatopsis sp. cmx-8-4 | reverse complement strand
CGCAGCGCACCGGCCGGGGTCAGCGACCCTGACCTGACCGCCGGTGTCGGTGACGCGGTGCTGGCCCAGGTCAGCGTGCTGAGCACACTCAACAGTGCGATCAAGGCCCTGGACCGGTCGATCGCCGAGAAGATGGACACCCACCCCGACGGCGGGATCTTCCGGTCCTTCCCCCGCGCCGGGACGATCAATGCCGCCCAGATCCTGGCGGAATGGGGTGATGCCCGCGCGGCGTTCACCCACCCGGACGCGATCGCCGCGCTGGCCGGGATCACCCCGGTCACCAAAGCTTCGGGCAAGCAACGCGGCGTCAGTTTCCGGTGGGCCTGCAACAAACGTCTGCGTCTGGCCATCACCACCTTCGCCGGCAACAGCCGTTTCGCCAGCCCGTGGGCCGCCGATATCTACGACCGCGCACGCGCCTCGGGCAAGGACCACCCCCACGCGACCCGCATCCTCGCCCGCGCCTGGGTGCGGGTCATCTGGCGCTGCTGGCAGAACAGCACACCCTACGACCCGACCCTGCACGGAGGCGCCCAGCACCAGGCAAAACAACCACTCGCGGCCTGACTTTGACCCAGAGGTTGACACAAGGGGTGTCATGCGTCCTCGTTTTCCTCTGCGCCGCGCTCGAGCCGAGCGGGCAGGGTGAAGCGGAAAGTGGCACCCTCGGCACCGGCCTCGGTGTCGAGCCAGATCCGGCCACCGTGGTACTCGACGATCCGGCGGCACATGGCCAGCCCGATGCCCGTGCCCGGGTAGGCGCTGCGGGAGTGCAGCCGCTGGAACAGTGCGAAGACCCGGTCGGCGTACTCGGCTTCGATGCCGATCCCGTTGTCCCGCACCGCGAACACCCAGTCGTCGCCGTCGCGGTCCGCGGTGACGCGCACCTCCGGCGGCACCTCGCCGTGGAACTTCAGCGCGTTGCCGATGAGGTTCTGGAAGACGGCCGTCAGCAGCGCCGGCTCGACGCGGACCTCGGGCAGGTCGTCGTAGGTCACCTTGCCGCGGTTGAGCGAGAGGGCGACTTCGAGGTTCGCGAGCGCGCCGTCGACCAGCTCGCCCGCGGGGACCACGACGTGCTCCCCCGGCTTCCGGCCGACGCGGGAGAACGACAGGAGGTCGTTGATCAGGCCCTGCATGCGCTTGGCGCCGTCGACGGCGTACTCGATGTACTGCTCGCCGCGCTCGTCGAGCAGGCCCGCGTACCGCCGTTGCAGCAGCTGGCAGAAGCTGGCCACCTTCCGCAGCGGCTCCTGAAGGTCGTGCGAAGCGACGTACGCGAACTGCTCCAGGTCGGCGTTGGACCGCTCCAGCTCGTGCGTCCGCCGGTCCAGGAGCGCGTGCGCCCGCTCCAGCTCGGCCACCTCGTCGAGGATCCGCTGCCGCATGGCCTCGACGTCGCTGCCGAGCTGGACGAGCTCGATCGGCCCGTCACCGCGGACCGGCCGGTGGATGTCCTGGTCGGCGACGTGACGGACCTCGCCGGCCAGCCGCAGGATGGGCCGCGTGATGACGCGCCGCAGCCCGAGGAACAGCAGGACGAACAGCAGCAGGATGAGCACGGCGACGGCGATGAGCATCGCGGTCAGGAAGTTCGCCGCGCTGTCGAGGTCGGCGCGGCCCTCGCCGCGCAGCGTCGTGAGGTGGGCGGCCTGGGCGTCGAGGGCGCCGCGCACGGCGTCGAACTGGGTCCGGCTGCGGTCGGCCTGCGCCGGGGTGACCGCGGCCGCGGCCGCGGTGATGGTGGGTGTGACCGTCGCCTGCCAGGCCGACGCGGCCCGCAGCACGCGGTCGAGGTCGTCACCGATCTGCGTGCCCGGCGTGGCCCCGAGCTGCCGCAGCTGGGTGACGGCGTCGGCCTGCGAGCGGACGCCGTCGGTGTAGGGCGCGAGGAAGTCCGGCTGCCGGCCGAGCTGGTAACCGCGGACGCCGGTCTCCTGGTTCAGCATGGCCGTCGACAGCTGGATGGCGGCGAGCCGCTGGGAGCCGATGACGTCGAGCAGGCGGTTGCGGGCATCGGTGAGGTTGTTCAAGGCGATTCCGCCGCCGGCCAGGGCCGCGAGCAACAGCACGGCCTCGGTCACGGCGAGCAGGCTCAGCCAGCGGCGGATCGGCCAGCCGCGCACGGTCCCGCTCATCGGCTGGTCTCCCCGGGGATGTGATTGAGCAGGGCGAGGGCGACGTCGTCGTCCAGCGGGCCGGAGTTGAGGCGTTCGGCGCGGGCGATCAGTTCGTCGAGGAGGGCGCGGCCGTGGAGGCCGTCCTGGTGGCGGATGTCGAGCACCAGCTCGGCCATCCGCTCGTGGCCGAGCCGTTCGGACCCGGCGCCGACGCGGCCTTCGAACACGCCGTCGGTGTAGAGCAGCAGTGACCAGCCGGGGTCCAGCGGCACGTCGAGGGCCTCCCATTTCGTGCCCTCGACGACGCCGAGCGGGACGCCGAGGCGTTCGCCGGAGAGCAGGTGCCCGTCGCCGGGGGTGAGCAGCAGCGGCGGCAGGTGTCCCGCCAGCGACAGGCGCAGGGATCTTCGGTCCGGCGCGACGACGACCATGCAGACCGTCGCGAACAGCGGCTCGATCCGCTCGTGCACCAGGACCCGCTCGACCATGCTCAGCACGTCGGGCATCGGCAGGCCGGCCATCACCAGCGAGCGCCACGCGATCCGCAGCGCGACGCCGAGCGCGGCCTCGTCCGGGCCGTGGCCGCAAACGTCGCCGATGATCATGTTGAGACTGCCGTCGGTGAGCTCGATGGCGTCGTAGAAGTCGCCGCCGAGCAGGGAGCCGTTGCGGCCGGGCCGGTAGCGGGAGGCCAGTTCGAGGTGCGGGTCGCGCAGCAGCGGGCTGGGCAGCAGGCCGCGTTCGAGCCGCGCGTTCTCGCGGGCGAGCAGCTGCTGCTGGAGGAACTGCTGCTCGACCTGCTCGGCGCGCTTGCGCTCGCGGGCGAAGCGCAGGGCCTTCACCAGCAGCGGCCCGTCGACCTGGTCCTTGACGAGGTAGTCCTGCGCGCCGGCGGCGACCGCGGCGACGCCGGTGGCCTGGTCGTGCTGGCCGGTCAGCACGACGACCGCGACGCCGGGCGCGTGCTGGGCGAGGCGGGTGAGCCCGCCGAGCCCCATCGCGTCGGGGAGCTGGAGGTCGAGCAGGACGCAGTCGGCGGTCAGCGGCGCGGCCAGGGCGGCGGAAAGGGTCTCGACGCGTTCGAGCGCGACCGGCACGGAGGTGTCGGCGAGCATCTCGTCGACCAGCAGCGCGTCGCCGTCGTCGTCCTCGATCAGCAGTACGCGCAAGCGGGTGCGGGGATCCCACGATGAGTCGGCGGTCACCGGATTCTCCCGTTCAGCGGCACCTTGCAGGCGATCACCCTAGCGGCACCGGCCGCGGCCGCCTACGACCACACGGCCCCGCCGGAGGTAGCGATTTATAGCACCCCGATGTTCCGCTGTGTGCATAACGGTTCGGGTCGCGGCGGTCCCGTTACCTGGGTTTCCGCGCCTACGCTGCCGTTATGCCCGAGCCGCCCGTACCGGTCCGGCGCGCGGCCTTCGCGTGGTGGGGCGCGACGGCGTGCTGGTTCCTCGGTTCGCTGCTCGGCCGGTTGCTGGGCGGGCACGCCACACCGGGCGCCGGGGCCGGCGGGACCGGGGAGCGCGACGCGTTGCTGGCGACGACGTTGCCGACGCCGGTCGCGGTGCTCGCGTTCGTGGTCGCGGCCGGGCTGTGGGCGTCACTGGTGTACGGCGTGTTCCGCGGTGCCGGGTGGGCGCGTGTCGTGCTCGCGATCGCCGGCGCGCTGGGCATCCTCGACGTCGTGCTGCAGCTGTTCGCGCTCTTCGCCGCGTCCGCCCGCGATACCGGCGACCTGGTGCGGGGCCTGGCGTTCCTGCTCGTGCTGGGCCTGTCGATGGCGGGGTTCACGCTGATGTTCCGCGCGGACGCCGCGCCGTACTTCAAGCGCCGCCGCTGAGCAGGGAGCGGTAGAACGTCCGGTGCGCTTCCGCGGCCGCCGGCCACGTGTACCGCTGCGCCAGTGCGCGGCCCGGCGCCGGATCGACCCCCGCCATCGCGGCCCGCAGCTCCCGGGCGAAGCCGGGCGGGTCGACGGCGAAGCGGGCCACCTCGCCGAAGACTTCGCGCAGCACGGGCAGGTCCCGCGTCACCACCGGCACCCCGGCGGCCAGCGCCTCCATCGCGGCCAGCCCGAAGCCTTCCTTGGTCGACGGGAAGGCGAACACCGCGGCGGACGCCATCAGCGACGGCAGCTCGTCGTGCGCGACCGGGCCCAGCACCTCCGGCTCGACACCCAGTTCGGCGGCGCGTTTCTCCCAGCGGGTGCGGTAGTCGCGGTAGTCGAAGAGCGTCTCGCCGCCCGCGATGACCAGGCGGACGTCCGGTTCGGCCAGCAGCGCGTACGCCTCCAGCAGGTCCAGCGAGCCCTTGCGCGGCTCGATTCCGCCCACCGCCAAGACATAACGTCCTCGGCCGGTATCCGGGCGAGCTTTGGCGAACCGGTCGTAGTCGACGCCGTTGGGGATCACGGTCGCCTCGATGCCCCAGCCGTCGCGCACCTCGGCGGCCACGGACCCGGACACGCAGACGTGCGCGTACGGCCGGACGATCGCGCGTTCGTGGCAGGCCGCCAGCTCCGGCGTGGTGAAGGTGTCGAGGTGGTGGATCGTCCGGACGCAAGCGTCGGCGGCGTTCGCGCTGATGCAGTCCTGCGCGTGCACGACGTCGTACGCGTCCGGGGTGAACGCCGCGCGCAGCACCGCGATCGAGCGCAGGATCCGCGCGCCGACGCTCTCGCCGGGGACGTCCGGGAAGGGCACGATCGACAATCGGACAGCGGGGTCCACCGGCCGGAAGAACCCCGCGTCGCCGCCGCGGCCGAGCGTCCACACCGTGGCGTCCTCGCCGAGCGCCGCGAGGGCCTCGGCCAGCGCGAGGGTGTGCACGACACCGCCGCGGGGTTTGGTCGAGTAGCTCAGCAGGGCGATGCGCATCAGGCCTCCCGGTAGACCTCGGGTTTCCGTTCCCCCAGGTGGTGCAGCACGCGGCGGGCGTTCGCGAGTTCTTGTTCGACGTCGAGTTCGGCGACCGCGATGCCGGCTTTGGACCAGGTCCGCGCGAGGATCTCGCCACCCGGGCCGACGACCTTGGCCTGGCCGAGGAACCGCATGCCGCCCATCGCGCCGGTCTGGTTGGACGACACGAGCACGACCTGGTTCTCCGCGGCCCGCGCCTGGTCGTAGAGGTCGAACAGCCGCGACTGCCGGTCCTGCGCCATCCTCGCCGCGCGGTTGGTGATGCTGGTCGGCCACGCGCTCAGGCAGGCGACGATGTCCGCGCCGTCGACCGCCAGCGAGCGGGCCGACTCGGGGAACGTCTTGTCGTAGTCGATCAGCATGCCGAGCCGCCCGACCGGCGTGTCGAACGCGGCGAACTCGGCGCCCGGTTCGTACGCGATGCTCTCCCCCGGCGGCTGGTGGACCTTGCGGTGCCGGCCGAGCACGCCGTCACCCGTGACGCACACCGCGGAGTTGTAGCGCCGCGGCCCGTCCGCCTCGCAGTAACCGACGCACACCACCATCTCCGCCGCCAGCGACTGGATCGTCTTCAGCTCCGGACAGTCGGGGTCGAGGGCCGGCGGGAGCGCCTCCGGGTCCGGATGGCGGAGGTCGGCGAGGTAACCGCCGAGGGCCGCGTCCGGCAGCACCAGCAGCGCGGCGCCGGCCGAGCGCGCGTGGTCGATCAGCGTCGCGATGCGCTGCAGGTCGAAGTCGAGGTCGCGGCCGAAGTGCGCGGCGACGGCGGCGATCCGGATCTGCCCCATTCACGGGACACTAACGGGGTAGGCGTCCGGCCGTCTGTCCGCCAGGTGCCCCATCGACCGGCGCGCCGTGGCGAGCGCGGCCTGGACGTCGATCTCGGCGATCGCCATCCCTTCGGCGACGCCGGTGTCGGCGACGATCTCGCCGCCCGGGTCGACGATCTTCGCCCCGGCCACGAACCGCAGGTCGCCGAAGGTGCCGGACTGGTTGGCCGAAACCCAGACGATCTGGTTCTCCAGCGCACGGGCCCGGTCGAAGAGGTCGAACCGCCGTTTCCAGCGGTCCTGCGCGAGGTCGGCGGCCGCGTTGGTCCGGCTGCCGGGCCAGGCGCTCATGCAGACGACGACCTCGGCGCCGTCCAGCGCGAGCGCCCGCGCGGATTCGGGGAAAGCCTTGTCGTAACAGATCATCATGCCCAGGCGCCCGACCGGCGTGTCGAACGCGGCGAACCCGCGGCCGGCGCCGTAGCTGGCGTTTTCGGCCAGCGGCTGGTGGACCTTGCGGTGGTTCCCGAGGACGCCGTCGCCGGTCACGCAGACCGCGGAGTTGTAACGGCGGCCGCCGGCGAGTTCGCAGTACCCCGCCGTGACGACGAGGTCGCCGGCCAGCGCGGCCAGCCGCTTCACCTCCGGGCCGTCGACGGCCAGCGCGGGCGGCCCTTCGGCGCCGCCGTCGAGATTGGCGAGATAGCCGCCGAGGGCCGCTTCCGGCAGCGCCAGCAGCCGCACGCCCTCGGCCTTCGCCTCGCCGATCAGCTTCTCGATGCGCGCGAAGTCACCCTCGAGATCGCGGTCGAACGGCGCGGCGACCGCGGCCATCCTGAGTATCGTCATGCAGTCGAAGAAGCGGCCGCCGACGAGCTTGATGTGCCCGCTCATCCCGCCGCCGAAGTGGACGAGGTGCAGCTTGACGTCGCCGGCGTAGGCGTCGACGAGCTTGCCGACCTCGTCGATGTCCGACGCCGCGCCCGGCGACGTGTGGACGTGCACGACGAGGTCGTGTTCCCTTGCGGTGGCGAAGATCTTGTCGAGCTGCGGCTTGCACGTGGGGTCGGATGCCTTGCCGCCCAGCAGGAAGCTGAGCTTCAGCGCTCGCACGCCGTCCTCGCCCGCCAGCCTCAACGCGTCGTCGGTCCGGACGGCGTCTTCGGCTCGCGGCGACACCCACAACGCGGCGCTGATCCGGTCGTCCTTGCCTGCCGCCTCGACGCAGAGCTCGTTGAAGGAGAACGCGATCGCCGGGTCCGGCACGCCGTAGTTCGGGATCACCAGCGCGCGTTCGGTGCCCTCCCGGTCCAGATCGGACAGCAGCTCGCCGATCGTCGCGCGGCTGCCGATCGCCGGGGCGACCGGCGGCCCGCCGTAGAACGGGAACGCCGGGAGCACGCCCAGGTGGCGGTGGGCGTCGTTCGTCCAGCGCTTCATGCGACCGTCCTCGGCGCGACCCAGTCGTCGTCGGCCGGGTAGGTGCTGACCGGCGTGCCCGACAGCCAGCGGACGTCGCCGCGGCCGCCTCCGGTGATCCGCCTCGCGAGGTATTCCGCGTCGGCGGCGACACCACAGAACCGCCCGGAGCCCCAGGTGTGCTGCCAGGGCAGGCCGAGGAAGTACAGGCCGGGGCAGCTGGTCACGCCACGGTGGTGCGTCGGGTAGCCCTTGCCGTCGAAGACCGGGACGTCGATCCAGCGGTGGTCGCGGCCGAATCCGGTGCTCCAGACGACGGCGGAAAGCGCTTCCGCGTCGAGGGTTTTCCGGCTGCCTCGTGGCTCCCAGACCGGCTTGTAGCGGTCCTCTCTCGGCGCAGCCACCCCGCGTTTCGCGATGTAGGCGTCGATGGAGTCCTTGATGCCCTCGGAGACGGCGTCCGCCGCGTCGAGGTTGCGGCGCAGGTCGTCGGCGAACGTCAACTGTCCACTTCGGACGCTGCCGAGCCGCCCGTAGAGCCGCATGCCCTGGACGGCGAACGCGCGCAGGTCGATGTCGTGGCCGCCGTCGCGTCCGGTGACGTAGTGGTTGGCGCGGAACCGCACGGCGTCCGCGTCGGCGAACTCGTCGATTCCCCGGGCGTAGTAACCCATTTCGTCGAGCCAGGCCACGACGTCCCGGCCACGGTAACGCCGGGCGACCCGCGGCGCGGACCCGACGGCGAGGTGCACGCGGCGTCCGGCGAGGTGCAGGTCCTCGGCGATCTGGCAGCCGGACTGCCCGGTGCCGACGACCAGGACGTCGCCGTCGGGCAGCTGGTCCGGGTTGCGGTACTCGGCCGAGTGCAGCTGGACGACGTGCTCCGGCAGCCGTTCGGCCAGCCGCGGCTTCAGCGGCACCTGGTACGGGCCGGTGGCCAGCACGACGTGGTCGGCGGTCAGCTCGCCGGCCGACGTCGTCAGCCGGAACCCGCCGCCGGGCAGCTGCCGCAGCCGCTTCGCTTCGACGCCCTCGCGCAGCGGGACGTCGAAGGCTTTCACGTACGACTCGAGGTAGGTGACGATCTCCTCCCGGACCATGAAACCGTCCGGGTCATCACCCGGGTAGGGGAAACCGGGGAGCCGGCACTGCCAATTCGGCGTGACCAGGCAGAAACTGTCCCAGCGGCGGGTCCGCCATTCGTGCCCCGCGCGCTCGCGTTCGAGCACGAGGTGCCCGACTCCGGCGGAGGTCAGGCAGTGGGACATGGACAGTCCCGCCTGGCCGCCGCCGACCACGATCACCGGCCGGTGCAGGCCGTCGAGCTCGAAGTTCATGCCGATCAGTGCAACGGCGAACCATTTCCGGACGGTTTCATCCGGAACATCGGCGCGTTACCAGAACGCCGTTGAGTAACGCTTCGCCAGGCGCCCGGTTAACAGTCAGGCGGCCGCGATGCGTTGCGGCGCAGGGAATCGTGGTGGCCGGCCGGCCTTCGGACGGCGGCACCGCGAGGCTCCGACGAGCCGACGACCGCGGCGCGGATCAGCGGCCGGGGCGGCCGTGCCCGTGCTGCCACGAGCTGATCGCCGAGCTCACCATGTCGCGCCACTGGTCCTCGGGCGGCGGCGTCGACGACGTCGCCACGGGGTTCGCGGGCTTGCGCCCCGCGACGGGCCGGCTCGTCGTCTTGACGGGGGTGTCCTGCAGCCCGGCGGTGAGCGGCGGCGGTTCGGCCGAGGCGCTGAACGTCGCGACGGCCTCGCTCGAGGTCGCTGGCGGCGGTGGCGCGGCGGCCCCCGGCGGCGGCACGGCCGTCCCGCCGACCTCGTGCGGCTGGAACAGCACCACGGCGGCCAGCCCGAGCGCGACGGCCGCGACCGCCCCGATGACGAACGGCTGCGTACGCCGCGGCCGGTCGTCCGGCGGGGCGTCGAGCGGGCGGTCGTCAGCGACGTCTTCGGCCGCCAATTCGGCGTCGAGGATCGCCAGCGGGTCGGGTCTGGGCTCTTCGGGTTCGGCGGCAAGCTCCTCGGCGAGCTTCGCGTCGAGTTCACCGCGGATCATCAGCGGCTTCGTCTGCGAGAGGTTCACCAGTTCGGCGACCGAGGGGAGTTCGCCCTCACCGCCCGTGCGTGCCATCGAAGGACCTCCACCTGCCGGCGTCACCTGGCCGCGTACGGGGGTCACCCTACTGGGCGACTACAGGGTGGAGTCCACCGTGTGCCGTCAGCTCCACCAGTGCGCGTCACCGACGCTGGTGAAGCCCAGGGAGTCGTAAAGCGGCTTGCCCGCCCGAGCCGCGGTCAGCGTCACGGGCAGGCCGTCGAACTGCCGCAGCACGGCGTGCATCAGCGTCCGCCCGATGCCCTTCGAGCGGTGCTCCGGCATCGTCGTCACCCAGTACGCGCCGCCGACGCCGCCGTGGGCCATGGTCAGGCAGGCACCCGCGTCGCCGAGGGTGAAGAAGGCCGGGCCGTCCTGCTCCAGCAGCGACGGCGGGAAGACGTCGTCGGCCCGGTAGTGCTCCAGCGGGAAGCCGTCCACGACGATGCGCCCGGCCCGGACCAGATCGCCGCCGGTCGCGACGCGGTGGACACCGGCGGGCTCGGGCGCGGGCGCCGGTTCGCGCACCATCACCGGCAGCTGGTGCGCGGTCATCCCGATGGCCGTGAGGTCGAGCGTGCCGAAGGGATCCTCGACGACCAGGGCACGGCCGCCGTCCTGGTACGTCTTCGCGGCCGACGCCGGGTCTTCCAGGGGGTCCGGGGTGGTCAGCATGATCCGCACAGCGGCCGGGCCGTCGATCACCACGAAGCCCTCGTGCTCCCGGACGTCGTGGCCACGAGCCCGGCCGAGGACGGTCCACATCGCGACGGCGTTGTCGCAGGCCTGCTGCAGACGCTTGGTCATGCCGGGCAGCCTAAGACGGGATTGGCCCGGCCCACAGAGCCAATTCGAGGGTGTCGGGCCGGGCCACTGCCGACCGGCGCCGAAGCAGACAGAACAGATCCGCCTGACTGTGTCGAGCCAGCCGGCCGTCAGCCGGCGCCGAGGCAGACGAAGGGGCGGCGGAACGGGTCGACGGCGATCGCGTCGGCCAGGGCCAGCGCGGGACTGTCGCGGACCGCGAGGGCCCGGTAGTAGTCGTCCATCGCGGCGGCCGAGGCGAGGTCGCCGACTCGGGACAGGGGTGCGATCACCGTCCGCGAGCCGCTCGCCAGCAGGGCGCTGGCGAACCCGAGGGCCTCGTCGCCCGGCCGGATCCGGTTGAGCGCGAGCTCGCACGCGGCGAACACGACCTGTCGCGGCGGCTGCCGCAACCCGGCCATCTCGTGCCCGAACAGAGCGCCGTCGGCGAGCTCGAGGCGCGAGAAGAGCGCGTTCTCCGGCTCGTGCGCGCCGTGGGCGGCGAAGTGGGCCAGCTTGGCGCCATCCATCGCGCGCAGCACGGACTTCACGGTCGCCTTGGCGCCGGTCATCGTCGTCGCGGTGCGGTAGTGCGTGGTCAGCTTCTCGAGCTCACCGCGCGCGCCGGCCAGCCCCGGCCCGCGGACGAGCACGATCTTGCGGGCCCGCGACAGCTTCGTCCGCTCGGCGGCGAGCCACGCGGTCGCGGACGGCGCGACGACGGTCGGCCGGCCCCGCAGCCCCGGCAGGACACCCCACGGCACGGCGTACAGCGGCCCGGTGGGAACGATGACGAGATCACGGTCGCCGAACAGCTTCTCCAGGGGCTGGATCAACTGCGCGTCGAGCTTGTCGGCCTGCTTGCGCGCCGACACCATGACGACCTCGGCCAGCCGTTCGGGCAGGTTGTCCGGCGCGAGCGCGTCGAGGTCGACGTTCAGCACGCGCGCGGACTCGGCGGCGTCCCCGGCCGACCCGAGCCGCACCAGCCGGCACTCACCCCCGGCGACGACCACCGCGACCAGCTCGTCCCCGGAGGCGGCGAAGCTGACCAAGGCCCGCTCGCCGAGCTGCCCGACGACTTCGCCCAACCCGGCCACCGGCCGCGGCCGGCCCCAGCGTCCGGTGTGCCAGCCGAGCCGCTGGGCTTCCCGCAGGCGTTCGTTGTACTTGGCGCGCAGGCCCGCGATCGGGTGCCCGTCGTGCTGGGCCTCCTGGATGGCCTGCCCGAGACCCCGCACCTCGGCCACCCGCGCGGCCAGCTCGGGATCGGTCCCGGCGGAGAGCGGTTCGTAGCGGTAGGTCTGCGCGCGGGTCCGCTCCAGCCAGACGAAGAGCCGCCGGGCGTCATTGCGCTCCAGCACCAGCTTCACGGCGAGGTCGGCGAGCTCTTGACCGTGCAACGCGGTCCCGGACACGAGGTCCAGCCCACCCATCCGATCCCGGACGGCGTCGAGCTCGGTCAGCCCGGACCGGATCTCGGTGAGCGCCTTGGCCCGGCTCCCCTGAGCAACGGCCAGCTCGGCCCGGCAGAGCCGTCGAAGCATCCGGTAGTCGATGGGAGTCAGCTGCCCGGGCCGCGGCACTTTCTGCAGCGTCTCAGCGGCCCGCTTGAGGTTCCCCCGCCGGATGTCCAACCGGACGGCCAGCATGCGAGCGGTAGCGGCCTGGTCGACCAGCTGCGGCTGCGACATCTTCTCGGCGGTGTTGATCGCCCGCGTGGGCAACGCCGAAGGGACGGTGTCCTCGCGCAACGCTTGGCGCGTGTCCGCGTGCAGCCCGACGATCGTCGCGTTGGCCGTGCACGTCCGGCAACCCGCACGCTGCATGCCACGCCGCGCCGAAGCCGCCATCTGCCGGGCGAGTTCGAGTTCGTCGTTGAGCAGAGCTGCCGACGCCCGGTGGATCTCCGCGAACGCCAGCTCGCGAGTGATCACCTGCTCACTCCGCATCAGCTCGAGGACTTCGTCGAGGTGCCCGGAGGCCTCTTCGGCCAGACCGGCGGACAAGAGCGCTTCCGCCTGTTCGAGCTGCAAGAGAGCCGGGATCTCTCGACCCAGGCCTCGGTAGGTGCGTTCACTCTCCTCGTACAGCCGCAGGGCTTCGGGAACGTCCCCGGTGCGCTGGGCCAATCCCCCTAGAGTCCGCCGGACGTCCGCGGCGACCGTGCCGAGCTCGTACTTCTCGGCCAGCTCGATCGACCGGGTCAGGTCCGCGCGGGCTTGCCCGACGTTGCCCAGCTTCGTGTGCGACCAGCCACGCGTGGAGAGCGTCTGGACGAACGCGCCCATCCGGGCCTCGGGGTTCGGGCCCATCTCCAACCGGTACTCGTGGTGCTCGATCGACTGGTCGAAGTACTTGATGCTCTCTTCGTAGCGCCCGACGGTCATGAGCTTCACGGCGTAGTTGTGGTTGAGGGAGCCGTTGAGCTCGGCTCGAAGCACCAAGTCCGACACGGTACTGACGAGCAGCCGAACATCGTCCAGTCCGGCCAGCCCCGCCGGCACGTCCCCGGTGATCTCGGTCGACATCGCCGCCAAGGTGCTGGCCAGCCGGATCCGGGTCACCAGCCAGTCGGTGTGGTGCTCGTCGTGCACCGGGTAGATGGAGTCGAGCATGCCCATTCCCCGACGCAACAACCTGACACCCTCGCGGTAGCGACCCACGCAAGACGCGTCAGTGGCGGCCTTCTGAAGGGTGCGGACCCTCTCGATGACGTCGGACGGGTCCAGGTTTGTCACAGGCACTCTCCTATGACAGCACAGCTGGTAACAGAATGAAGCCCGCCTACCGGTCGAAGATCGGCAGGCGGGCGGTTACAGCTCGGTGAAGCTCAGCGCGCGACCTGGTAGCAGGGCGACCCGCAGTTCGGCGTCATGACCGGTCCGTCCTTCGGAAGGTCGTGACCGAGGTGCACCCAGCCGTGCTCGTCGGCCTCCGGGTGCGGGACCACCGGGCCGGCCTTTTCGACCGGCTCCGGGGTTTCTTCGGGCTTGGTGTCCGTGGGCGTCGACATGGTCGATCTCCTCTCCCCTGGGGATCTTCATAGGGACGCTGACCGGTGACGGTGAGTCCCTCGCCGCGGGGCCCTCTTCCCCGCGAACGGACCAATAGTTGCACAACGGAGCAGTGATCGGGAGGTCTTTCGCTACGGAAAGTCAGTCCAATCGGCGTGAACTGGGCAGACGCGCTCGCCAAACCGTCCTAACGAGTGAACCCTGTAACGGCTTTGACCAGGGCGTGCATCGCCATCGGGCGGACTAGGGCAGTCGGGGCCATGCGGGTCGACGCGTGCCACCTGTCACGGAGTGTGACTGAGCGTGCGCTCAGGTGGTCTAGTGCGTCGGTTGGTTGGCGGCGCTCGGTCGCTGCCTCGGTGCGCGCTGACTGCGGGTAGGCGCGGCAGGCGCGGCAGGCGATGGTGGTGGGTGACGGTGGTGGGTGACGGTGGCGAGGGAAGGGTGGGCGCGCACGGCGAGCCGCGGGCTGCGGCTCGGGCGCGATACTTGCGGACCTCCGCGGCGGCCGCGGTGGTCTGCCCGGCGCGGCCAGGTCGCGAGTTATGTGGGCATGACACCGCCATTCGTGGCGCTGCACGCGAGTGAACCTACTCAGCCGCTGACGTTCAGGCTCGGCGCGCGGGCCGTCTGCCGTCATGGCGAGGGGGTCTTTGCCGATCGCAGGACCACCGGGATGGTCGGCTGCGGACGCCTGCGGGGCTCGATTGGGCATACCCCGCAGCCGTCGGTGGGCGTAGCGGGGACTTCTTTGTTGCCAGGCGATCCGGTGCTCCCGGCCATGCTTCGGAGTCTGGGCCTTGGTGGTCCGGATCGGGCGGCCGGGAGCGTCGGGGGCGTCTGCGGGTCAGGCGCGCTTTGCTATCACCGCCGTGTGAATCGCTTGGACCAGGCGGGTGTTCTCCGGGGCCGCGCCGCCCGGGAAGGCGAACCTGCGGCGGTTGTAGCCGTACGCCAAGCCTGATCGGGGGTCTGCGAATGCCTGGGAGCCCGCCGCTCCGCTGTGGCCGAATGCGCCCTGGCCCAGGACCGGGTAGTCGTACGAGACGACCGAGAAGCCCAAGCCGAAAGCGTTGGGGCTGCGCGTCGACAGGTCCTCGCCGATCGAGTGGATCTGGGCTACGTCCGCCGCCGTTTCCGGGGTCAGGAGGGGCTCGGGGCCACTGATTGCCGCCGCGTACATTCCCGCCAGACCTCGTGCCGATGCCACGCCGCCTACCGAGGCCGGGCTCAGTCGGCGAACCTGCTTGAGGTTCGGGAGGTCCCAGAGCTCGGGGGCCTCCGGGTGGTTGCGGTTGAACGCGATCGCCGTGATGCTGTCCGGCCCCGTCGCGTTCGCCTCGAGTGCGGCCAGCTGCTCCGGGGTCGGCAGCATCGGCTGCGTGGTCAGGAAACGCGGCTCCAGGTCCTCGGGCAGCCCCAGGTAGAAGTCCAGGTCGTACAGCTTGCGCACGCGCTCCTCGTAGTGCTCCTGGATGCTGCGGCCGGTCACCCGCCGGACGACCTCGCCGGTCAGGGCGCCGATCACCAGTGCGTGGTAGCCGAACGCCGTCCCCGGGCGCCAGTACGGCTTCTGCGGCGCGAGACGCTCGGCGATGATCCGGTCGTCGGCGATCTCCTCGGCGGTGAACCCGTGGTCCGCGCCGACGACGCCGGCGCGGTGCGCCAGGAGGTCCCGCAGCGTGATCGCGGCCTTGCCCGCGGCGCCGAACTCCGGCCAGTAGTGGCTGACGCGCTCGTCGAGGTCCAGCACGGCGTCCTGCACCAGCAGCGCGACCACCAGGTGCGCGGCGCCCTTGGTGGAGGAGAAAACGCCGGTCAGCGAGTCGGCCGTGATCTCCGGGCCGGTCCAGAGGTCGACGACGCGTTCACCGGCGACGTGCGCGACGAGCTGGGCGGCGTAGTCCCCGCCTTCCGCGGTCGCGACGGCGGCGAATTCCTCGCGGACGGACTCGTACCCGTCGGCGACGGTTCCCTGGATGTGCTCGGACGACATGGCGGCTCCCTCAGTGATCACTACGCCTGCGCCACAGTGCAAGGCGGGGCCTCGCCGGGGTATTCCGGGTAGCACGACGCGCGAAAGTGATAGTCCCGCCATGCGGGAACCTGACGACGAAACCGAGCCCACGGAAACCAAGTCGCGCGGCCTCGCGATCACGGCCGTCGCGATCGGCGCGCCCGACCTGACGCCGGCGGTGACGATCCGGGCGACAGGGGTTGATCCTCCGGCCGCCGGTCGTGGCCGCGTGGACGTACTCCGGGGTCGCGCAGGCGTTCGTGCTGGTGCTCGGCGCGCTGTGGTTCGCGTTGCCGCCGATCAGCGTGCTGGCGCTGGTCTTCGGCGTGTACCCCGGCGCGCGCACCACTCCGGCGCCGCGGTGTTCGCGACATCGTCGCTGCACAACGCCGGGCCGTCGATCGCCTCCTTCGACACCCAGCCGGGGACGCTGACGGTAGATCGCCCGCCCGGGCGGGTAGCCACCAGGCATGAAGCTGACTTCGACCGTGCTCGGCGCGCGGGATCCACGCGCGCTGGCCGATTTCTACGCGACCCTGCTCGGCTGGTCGATCAAGACCGACGAGCCGGAGTGGGTGACGCTCCGCCCCGCCGACGACGGACCCGGCCTGTCGTTCCAGCTGGAACCCGACCACGTGCCGCCGGAATGGCCGCAGGCGAAGGGCGCCCAGCAGATGCAGCTGCACCTCGACATCGAGGTCGACGACCTCGACGCGGCGGGCGCGGTCGCCATCGCCGCGGGAGCCGGGCTCTCGGCGTTCCAGCCGCAGGAGAAGGTCCGCGTCTACCTCGACCCGGCCGGGCATCCGTTCTGCCTCTGGACGCGTGAATGAGGTGACGCCCCGCGTTCGAACGGTCACAGGATCCGCTATGTTCGCTGGAGGTACCGGTTCCCGGCGAACGGAGTGAGTCCAGTGGGGGTGCACCGGATCTGGCACCACGGACTGGTCCCCGTCGAGGGGAAACGCCCCCTGGACGCGTTGCGCAGCAGGCTCATCAGCCGACAACGGCAGCACGACGACTACACCGTCACCGATCTCGGCTCGTCCGACGACGGCGGGTCGCGCCGGTGCGACCTGAAGTTCGCGTGGCTCGGCCACGAAGGCCGCTACTCCGTTCAGGTATTGCTTTCGCTCTGCTACCACGCCGGCGAGGACCGCGTGGCGTGGTTGCTGGCGGCGGCGTGCACGCGGCCGTGGCGCAGCTGCCACGAAGCGCCGGCGCAGCGAATCGGCCTGGAGGAGCTGGGCGCCAGCGGTAGCGACGAGATCCCGATCGACGGGCCGGTGCTCTCGATGCACGGCTGGTCCCGCGAGGAGTGCGACCGCGTCGCGGATCTGCTCGCCGAGGCGCTGGTGGCGCCGTGGCGGACGTCGGCGGTGCTGGTGCTCACCGAACCGCCGACGGCGCCGGTCGAGGGCTGGCCGGGGCTGGTGAACGTGTTCGACGTCGACGACCGCTTCCGCCGCACCCTCAACAGCCATCTCCCGCTCGGCTGCGCGGTGCCGCTGGGCGCGCGGCTGTTCGTCCCGCCGTGCGACGATCTGCCGGACTTCGTGGAAGCGACCCTCCCGATGGCCGACCAGGCGCTCGAAGACGCCATGACGCGGTTCATCCAGACGCGGGGCCGGACGCCGCTGCCCGAGGAGTGGGCGGACGTGCCGAGCGTGCGGGCCTGGTACGCGGCGGACCCGTTCGCGGCGCCGGAGCGGGAACCCGACACCGGGATGACCGAGAAGCTGGACCGCGTCGAGCGCGAGCTGGCGGAGGCGCGCGGCGTGATCACCATCCTGCGCAAGAAGGCCAAGACCGGCGCGGAAGAACGGGATCGCGCGGCTCGCGAGGTGAAGGCGCTGCGCGCTCGCATCGAGGAGCTGTCGGCGACCGACCTCGCCTGCCTGCAGGAGCAGCTCGCGCAGCTGCAGGAGGCGCTGGACGACTACACGCGCGCCTTCGACGAGGTGGAGGCCGAACGCGACGAGCTCAGACGGGCCAACGGGTTGCTGGCCGGCACGCTGACCCGCTACCACGACGCCGGCACCGAGGTCGCCGACGCCGAACTTCCGCCGGACGACTTCCCGAGCTTCGCCGACCTCATCGGCGCGGCCGCGGCGACGCTCAAGCACCTCGAGATCACGGCCGAGGCCGCGCCGACGGCGATCCTCGACCACCACCCGAAAGCCGCAGCCTGGCGCCGGAAGGCGTGGGACGCGCTCCGCACGCTCGACGCGTACGCGCGGGCTCGCCGGTCGCTGCTCGACGCCGGCCAGGACCCGGGCCCCGAGCTGTCGGACGTGCTCGCGTTCGCCCGCACCGGCCAGCCGGGCTCGCTGATCAGCGCCAACATCATCGCGCTGGCCGAGTCGGACACCGTGACGACGAACGAACGGCTCCGGCAGGCGCGGACGTTCCGCGTCGACCCGCGGACGAACCCGGCGGGGCGCGACTACTTCGGCGCCCACATCGCGCTGGAGCGCTTCAAGTCGCCGGCGCCGCGGCTGCACTTCCTCGACGACACCGATCGCACGGGCACGGTGTACGTCGGGTACCTGGGCGCCCACCTGCCGACGTCGAAGACCAACTGAGCGAGAATCGCGGGCATGACGGACCACAAGCACCTCGCGTACTGCTGGATCGCCCGCGGTGACGAAGTGCTGTTTCTCCG
This sequence comes from Amycolatopsis sp. cmx-8-4, assembly GCF_046548675.1. Classification (NCBI taxonomy): domain Bacteria; kingdom Bacillati; phylum Actinomycetota; class Actinomycetes; order Pseudonocardiales; family Pseudonocardiaceae; genus Amycolatopsis; species Amycolatopsis sp. cmx-8-4. Next base: position 142,558 of record NZ_JAEBDZ010000019.1, on the reverse strand, counting down.
CCGCGCGCCCGGGGTCTTCCTCGCCGGGCGCTGGGAGCTGCCGGGCGGGACGGCCGAGCCGGGTGAATCTTTCGAGACCACAGCGGTGCGCGAAGCGGCGGAGGAAACCGGGCTGACGGTGCGGATCACCGGGGAACGCGGCCGCGATTCCTGGCCGGACATCACGGGACGGCCGCTGCAGATCCACGCGATCTTCTACGCGGCCGAGGAAACGGGCGCGGGCGAAGTGGTGCTCAATCCGGGAGAACACGACGACTTCGCGTGGCTTACGCCAGCGGAGGCACGCGTTTTGGAGCTGCCGGAGCACTTTCACCGGCTGCTGTCTTCGTAGCCGGCCCCGGCCGGGCGGGCGGATCGTTCTGGTCACGCCATCGACGTTACCCGAACACACGTGCGAAGATCATCGCTGAATCGGGTGATGTGCTGCGCGGGGTTTGGCGCGAGATTTTGTTGCGGTGCAAGGGAAAACGCGCGACTGCGATGGGCGCTGCCCCCGGTCTCCATGCTACCGGAGGGGACCGACAAACCGCGGTACAGCGGGCGGGTGAGCAAAGGCGAGCGGGACCGGGCGAGCGGAGGCCGCGCGATCAGAGTCGGACAACAAGCCACGCGAGCGGGGTCGAGCGAGTGGGGCCACGCCAGGCCGGGCGAGCGGAGTCGAGCGAGCGTGTCAGGCAAGCAAGCCACGCGGGCGCAAGCCACGCCACCGAGGCCGGACCAGCGAAGCCGAGCGAGCAGAGCCGTGCGAGTGGGGCGACGCGAGCCAGGCTGGGCGAGCGGGGCCGAGCGACTGGGGCCACGCGAGCTGGGCCGGACAAACGAGAGTGGACGCCGCCGCGTGAGCGTGCGTCGGCTTTTGCCGGCAGGTGGCGGGCGTCGTTGCGGGCCACCTGGCCGTCGGCGGGCTCCTCATGAGGCGATGGCCTCGTTGATCGCCAGCAGCTCCTGCGCGGTGCGGGTGGCGGTGAATTCGATGACGTCGTAGCGGGCGAGGCGCTGGACCACGAACGGGTCGCTGGCGAGGACCGCGTCGAGCTTGCCGCGCAGTACCGGGCGGGTGAGGATCACGTGGTCGGCCGCACCGCTCCCCTTTCCGGAAACTAAGAAAATTCCCCTCGTGAATTGGGTGCGCAACCAGTCCGAATGGTCCGGGAGCGCGTAGTCCACTTCTGTTTCGGGCGCTGTGTAGGTCAGCAGTGCGATGTACATGATTCAAGAGTAGAACTCCCCCGGCCACCCCGCATCCGCCTGCCGAGTGGCGCCGGACACCGTATTCGGCAATATTCCGGTCAAGAATTCCGGAAAATCTTTACGGCGGCTTTCTGAATCCACCGTACGTAGATCGGCGTACGACAGGGAGTCGACGCCGGGCCGACGCGGGCCGCCCCGTGACGCGCGAGACTCGGGGCATGAACGCACTGACCCGGATCCGGCACGACGTCTGGCAGCACGGCCGGCGCGCCGAGCGGATCGCCTACGTCGTCGGCGCGGTCCTCTTCGTGAGCGGCCTCGTGCACGCGATCGTGCTTCTCGCCACCGGCGGTTCGTGGCTGGGGCCGCTGTCGATGCGCAAGGCCGTCACCTTCGGGCTGTCGTTCGGCCTGACGCTGGCCTCGGTGGCCTGGGCAACGTCGTTCCTCACCGTCCGGCCGCGGTGGCGGTCCATACTGCTCGGCGCGTTCGGCGTCGCGAGCATCGTCGAGGTCGTCCTGGTCAGCATGCAGTCCTGGCGCGGCGTGCCGTCGCACTTCGACTTCGAGACGCCGTTCGACAACGTCGTGTCGATGACGCTCGCCGCGGGGGGCGGGGTGCTCATCCTGACCGTCATTGGCTTCACCGCCGCCGCGCTCGTCGAACCCGGGCCGGACGCGCCGAGCCTGCGTCTCGCCGTCCGGGCCGGGCTGCTCGTGCTGGTGGTCGCGCTGGCCACCGGGGCCGTGATGATCGCCCGCGGCGTGGTGGAAGCCCGTGGCGGCGATCCGCAGCTGGCCTACACGACCGCGGGCTCGCTCAAGCCGCTGCACGCGGTCGCGATGCACGCGATCCTCGTGCTGCCCGGGCTGGCCTGGCTGCTCACCTTCACCCGCTGGCCCGAGGCCCACCGGCTGCGCGTGGTCGTGATCGCGGTGGTCGCCGACGCCGTGCTCACCGCCGTGATCGGGGTCGAGTCCTTCACCGGCGTCTCGCCGTTCGCCGCGCCGCTGCCGGTGCTCGCGTTGTCCATCTTGGCGGCGGCCGCGCTGGCCGGCACCGGGCTTTACGCGCTGAGCGGCGTTGAACCGGGTATCCGATTCGTACGTATCTCCGATGGGAAGGCAAGGGGCCGGTAAAGCGGCGGACGGAGACCACGTGCGGCACGGCATGACCACGAACGGCCTTTTCCAGCAGAGTCAGGCCCACAGCCCGTCGTTCTTCTCCGTCATGCGGGCGATGGGCCAGCACGGCGACGACCTCGCTGACTTCTGCATCCCCTGCAACCCGTACTTCCCGACCGACGGGATGTTCGGCGAGCTGGAACGGAACCTCCGCACGATCCTCAAGTTCTACCCGAGCGACGCGGGCGCGATCACCGCGCAGCTGGCGCACGTGCTCCGCCTCAACCCCTCGACGATCTCGCTGGCCAACGGCTCGACCGAGCTGATCACCTGGATCGACCACCTGCTGGTGGACGCCAGCATCGCGGTGCCGATCCCGACGTTCGGCCGCTGGACCGACCAGCCACTGGAAACCGGCAAGCGCGTCGACATGTTCCTGCTGAAGGAAGCGAACAACTTCGAGTTGCGCGTCGACGAGTACATCGAGTTCATCAAGCGTCGCGGCTCGCGAGTCGCGGTGCTGTGCAACCCGAACAACCCGGACGGCGGCTACCTGTCACGCCGTGAGGTCATCCGGTTCATGGACGCCCTGGAAGACCTCGACCTCGTGGTGATCGACGAGTCGTTCATCGACTTCGTCGAGGCCGAGATGAACCCGTCGGTGGCCGCCGAAGCCGTCGTGCGGCCGAACGTCATCGTGCTGAAGAGCCTCGGGAAGAACTTCGGGCTGCACGGGATCCGCTTCGGCTACCAGGTGTCGAACCCGGCGCTGACGCGCAAGCTGTCGGCCGCGCTGCCGAAGTGGAACCTGAACTCGCTGGCCGAGACCGTCATCTTCATGCTCGCCGAGCACCGCGCGGAGTACGAGGACAGCCTCAAGCGGCTCGCGCTCGACCGGTTCATGATGAACTCGCAGCTGAGCCAGTTCCCGGAGCTGACGGTGTACCCGTCGCAGGCGAACTTCCTGCTCGTCAAGCTGCCCGGCTCGGTCGACGGCGCCGAGCTGTGCGACTACCTGCTCACCGAGCACCACCTGCTGGTGCGCCAGTGCGGCAACAAGATCGGCATGACCAGCCAGTTCATGCGCTTCGGGGTGCGGCCGGACACCGAGGTCGAGCGGCTGGTCGAGGGACTGCGCGGGGTCGAGCGGCTCGGCGGCGGCCGTCACACGCCGCCGATCGAGCTCGTCTCGCACTCCCGCGAGCCGGAACGGTCGATCAGCTGACCACGTGGTCGATGGCCGACTTCCAAGCGAACCTCCGGCCGTTCGCCGAACTCGACCGCGCGGGCCGCACGCGCAGGCTGCGCCGGCTCGCCGAAGCGGCGTTGACCGACTACGACGTCCCGGTGGCGCGGCTGACGCCGTTGGCGCGCGGGCGCAACACGACGTTCCGGGTGGACGGCGCGGACGGCCGCCGGTACGTGCTGCGCGTGGAGCGGCCGGACGGCCCGAGCGTCACGCAGGTGCGGGCCGAGGTGGCCTGGCTCGCGGCGCTGTGCCGGGAGACGGACCTGGTGGTGCCGCGGCCGGTGCCGACGCGGCACCGGGAGCCGGCCACCGTCGTCGCCGACCCGGCCGTGCCCGAGCCGCGCACCTGCGTGCTGCGCCACTGGGTCGAGGGCCGGTTCCTCGACGAGCGGCTCAACGCGTCGCAGCTGTACCGGCTGGGCGAGGTCACCGCGCGGCTGCAGCGCCACGGCGCCCGGATGAACGGCCTCGACCGCGGCCGCGTCGACGACCTCAGCGCGTTCGGCCGGGCGCAGGTGGACGGCTTCTCGGCGACCGTCGTCGAGCGGGCGGTCGCGCTGGCCGGCGAGGACGTCCGCGCCGCGCTGGAGCGGGTGCGGGCGGTGCGGGCCGCGCTCGGGTTCGGCGCCGACGTGTTCGGCCTGGTCCACGGCGGCCTGCACCAGGAGAACTACCTGGTCCACCGCGGCCGGGTCGCGGTGGTCGGCTTCGACGGCTGCGGGTACGGGCACTACGCCTACGACCTGGCCGTGACGGTCGAGGCGTTCGCGCACCTGCCGCACCGCGCGGAGCTGCGGGAGGCGCTGCTGGACGGGTACCGGTCGGTGCGCCCGGCCACGTTCGCGACCGACCCGGCCGTGCTCGACGCGTTCATCGGCCTGCGCCGGGTCCAGCTGCGGCTGCGCGCACTCGACGGGACGGCCTGACGTTACAGATCGCCGCTACACTTGCTACATGGCCGGACGATCGAGCAACGCCACCAGCACCCGCGACCGCCTCCTGCTGGCCGCCGGGCAGCTCCTGCACGAGGCGGACGGCGGCGCGGTGTCGACGCGCGCGATCTGCGAACGCGCCGGTGTCCAGGCCCCGACGCTGTACCACCACTTCGGCAGCAAGCAGGGCCTGCTCGACGCCGTCGTGAACTACGGCTTCACCCAGTACGTCCAGGCGCCCGAAACCGGCGGCGACCCGGTCGCGCGGATCCGCGAGGGCTGGGACAGGCACGTCGCGTACGGCCTGGAAAACCCCGCGTTCTACGTGCTGCTCTACGGCCAGATCGAGCCCGGCGTGCCGTGCAACCTCACCAGCAGCGCCGAGGCGATGCTGCTCGAGCTGTTCACCCCGCTCGCCCGCGCCGGGCGGCTGCGCGTCGAGGCGACCGAGGCCGCGCGGCAGTTCGCGGCGGCGAACAGCGGCGTCACCCTCAGCCTGATCGCCCAGCCCGAAGGTGTCCGTGACCTGGCGATGTCCGCGCAGGTCCGGGACGCCGTGCTGGCCGGGCTGCTCACCGACGGCCCGGCCGCGGGGTCGTCGACGAGCGCGCTCGCGGTCGCTTTGTCGACCGCGCTCACGGACGACGTCGACGAGCTGACGACCACCGAGCGACAGCTGTTGCGGGAGTGGCTGCACCGTCTCGCGAGCTGACGCTACATTTGCTACATTGAGTCGTATGGCGAATGTAACGAATGAGTTCGGCGTGTTCCTGGCCCCGCACCGCGACGACGAGACGCGCAAGGCGCACGCCGTCGCGGCCGACAAGCTCGGCTACGGCACGGTCTGGTTCGGCACCGGCACCGCGTCGGTCGGCGACCTCGCATTTGTCGAGGACGTCTTGGCCGCGACCGAGCGGATCACCGTGGCGACGGCGATCGTGAACATGTGGGCCGACGAGCCGGAGACGCTGGCCGAGTCGTACCACCGGCTGGCGGGCCGGTACGGAAAGCGTTTGCTCCTGGGCATCGGCGTCGGCCACCCCGAGTCGATCGCCGCTTACCAGAGCCCGTACGACAAGATCGTCGGCTACCTCGACCGGCTGGACGCGGCCGGCGTGCCCGTCGACGCCCGGATCCTGGCCGCGCTCGGCGACCGCGTGCTGAAGCTGGCCGCCGACCGCACCACCGGTGCGGTCCCCTACCTCGTGCCGGTCGCGCACACGCGGCACGCGCGATCGATACTGGGTCCGGGCAAGCTCCTGACACCGGAACAGAAAGTGGTCGTCGGCGAGGACCCGGTGGCGGCGCGCGCGATCGGCCGGCCGTTCGTCCGCGAGCCGTACCTCGGGCTGCGCAACTACGTGAACAACCTGCGGCGCCACGGGTACACCGAGGCGGACGTCGCCGATGGCGGCAGTGATCGCCTGATCGACGACCTCGTGTTCCACGGCACGCCCGAGAGCATCGCGAAGCGCCTGCGGTCCCATGTGGACGCCGGAGCCGACCACGTGGCCGTCCAGGTGCTCGGCCCCACGCCGGACGTAGAGGCCGAGCACCGCCGGATCCTCGCCGGCCTACTGCTCTGATCAGCCCGGCGCCGGGGCCAGCGCGTTCAGCGCCGTGACGATCACGCTTTCCTCGTAGGTGAAGTGAGTGTCCAATGCGGACGCCAGCCGGTCGAACTCCGCGTGCAGCCGGGCCGGGTCGGACTCCTCGTCGACGAGCCGCTGGATCTTTTCCTGCAGTTGCGCGACGACGACGTGTTCCTCACCGAGCTTCGTCAACGCGGGCGCGAGCGCGGGGAACTGCGCGGCCAGCATCGGGAAGATCGCCGTGTCCTCGCCCGTGTGGTGGCGGGTGAGGGCCGAGCAGAAACCGAGACAGCGCTTGCCGAAGCTCAGCGGTTCACCGGAATCCAGCTGGGCACGCAGGTCCCGCAGTTCGGTGCGCAGCCAGTCGTGCACCTCGACGATCCAGTCGCCCATGCGCCGGACGCGGTCGAGGCGGTGCAGCACGAGCACCGGCAGCACCCGGGTGGTGCGGGCCTGGTAGTCCCCGAAGCCCGGCTGCTGCTCGACGACCTTGGCGAACAGGGCGTCACGGTCGGGGGCGATGGCGGCCATCGCCTCGAACGTTTCGGTGCCGGTTTCCACGGTCACCAAAGGGTTCTTGCGGATGTTGTGGTACCAGGCGGGGTGTTTCGGCAACCCCATCGCCGAGGCGACGACGACCAGCTGGCCGTCGATGCGCAGGGCTCCCAAGGTGACGCGGTGTTTCCGGCCGGTGCGGGCACCGGTCGTGGTGAGCTGGATCAAACTCGCGTGGTCCTTCCGATGTGGAGTGATCGGAGGCGTGAGAGGGCACGACGGAGGCACACTTATCCCACAGCAGGGAAAAGACGAGAGACACCGACGTGTCGATCTCAGGGGGCTGAGTAGCCACTACCTCCGTGCGTAGGCCCATCCGGGGCGCACTTCCACGGTAGCACGGAATCAGCGCGCGTCGTCAACGGCTTCCTTCGCCGCGATGGAAGCTTCGTCGGCCTGGTCGAAGGCTTCCTTGGCCGTCTCGAACTCGGCCGTCGCGCGCTCGGCGCGTTCCTCGGCTTCCGCCAGGCGGGCCCGCAGGTCTTCGACGCGGGCCGTGGCCTGCTCGGCCGCGCGCTCGGTGCGGACGAGGTCGCGCTCGGCCACCGCGCGTTCCTTCGCCAGCTCGGCGGCTTCCTTGCGCAGGCGCTCGCGTTCGGCGCGGACGCGCTCCCGCTCGGCCCGTTCTTCTTCGTCGCGTTTGGAGTCCCGCTCGACCTTCGCGGGTTCGGCCTTTCCGGCCCGCTTGGCCTTCGCGGGTTCGGCCTTTTCCACCAGCTTGGCCGGGCGCTTGCCGGTCGACGGCGGGGCGGTCGCGGCGAGCGTGAACCACTGGTCGGTGTCCTGGTGCGCGACCGACGTCAGGCACCCGGCCAAGGCGAGCGCGGCGGTGTCCGGGTCGGCCGCGACGGCTTCGAGCGTCGCCTCGACCTCCCGCGCCACGGTGTCGCTCATCTTGGCCAGGCCGTGCAGGATCCGCCGCACCAGCTCGCCGCGACGCCGGGCCAGCGCGCGCAGGTCGTCCCCGGCCAGGCGCGTGTGCGCGTCCCGCAGCTCGTCGCCGAGCTCGGCCAGCTCACGCAGCTCATCCGGGTCGTCGCGGGCCAGCCGGTTGACGATCGCCGCGGCCGTGGTCGGCTTCCGCAGCTCCTTGATCTTCGCCGCCAGGTCGGTGTCGCCCTCGGCCTTAGCCGTCTTCGCCGCCGCGTTGCGCGCGCTGACGAACTCCGCGAGGTCACCCCCGTAGAGCTCGCCGGCCACCGTCTTCAGGTCCATCCCACCCAGCCAACCACATCGGACTGGTGCGAGCACCCGCGAACAGTCATCATCGGGTCAGGGGCGACGAAGGGAAGGCGCGTGTTCTTCGATCTGGGTGTCCGGGACTTCCTCGACCGCGCCGAGGCGGTGTACCCGGACCGCGTCGCGGTGGTCGACGAGCCGAACCAGCCTGCGCCGAGCTGGGGTTCGCTCACCTACCGCGAGGTCGCGCGGCGGGCCCGCGCGCAGGCCGCCCACCTCGACGCGCTGGGCGTGCCGGTCGGCGGGCGCGTCGCGGTGGTGTCGCACAACGCCGCCCGCCTGCTCATGTCGTTCTTCGGCGTCTCGGCCTGGGGCCGGGTGCTGGTGCCGGTGAACTTCCGGCTCGCGCCGGCCGAGGTGAAGTACATCGTGGAGCACTCCGGCGCGGAGGTGCTGATCGTCGACCCCGAGCTGGAACACCTGCTCGGCACCGTCACCGCGAAGCACGTCTTCGTGCTGGGCCGCGACGACGACGCGATCTGGGGCGGCGACGGCGAACCGCGGCCGTGGGCGGGCGACGAGTCGGCCACCGCGACGATCAACTACACCTCCGGCACGACGGCGCGGCCGAAGGGCGTGCAGCTGACCCAGCGCAACATCTGGCTCAACGCGGCCGTCTTCGGGCTGCACACGACGTTGAACGACAACGACGTCCTGCTGCACACGCTCCCGATGTTCCACTGCAACGGCTGGGGCATGCCGTACGCGGTGACCGGGCTCGGCGGGCGGCACATCGTGCTGCGCAAAGTCGACGGCACCGAGATCCTGCGGCGCGTCGAGGAGCACGGCGTGACGATCCTGTGCGCCGCGCCCGCGGTGGTCAGCGCGGCGCTCGACGGCGCCGCGAGCTGGGACGGCGAGATCCCGGGCCGCGACCGCGTCCGGATCGTCGTGGCCGGCGCACCCCCGCCGACCCGGACGATCGAGCGGGTGCGGGCCGAGCTGGGCTGGGAGTTCATCCAGATCTACGGCCTCACCGAGACGGCGCCGCTGCTGACGGTCAACCGGATGCGCAGCGAGTGGGCCGACCTCGACCCGCACGAGCAGGCGAAGCTGCTGGGCCGCGCCGGCACGCCCGCGCTGGGCGTCCGGATCGCCGTCGACACCGACGGCGAGGTGCTCGCGCAGTCGAACCACAACCTCGACGGCTACTGGGAGAACCCCGACGAGACCGCGCGGGTGCAGGAGGGCAACTGGTTCCACACCGGTGACGGCGGTTCGTTCGAAGACGGCTACCTCACCATCGCGGACCGCAAGAAGGACGTGATCATCTCGGGCGGCGAGAACGTGTCGTCGATCGAGGTGGAGGACGCGCTCAGCTCGCACCCGGCGGTCCGCGAGGCCGCGGTGATCGGCATCCCGGACGAGAAGTGGGGCGAGCTGGTGACGGCGTTGGTGGTGACCGCCTCGGAGGTCACTTCGGAGGAGCTGATCAAGCACTGCCGGGAGTACCTGGCGGGGTACAAGTGCCCGAAGCGGGTGGAGTTCCTGGACGAGCTGCCGCGGACGGCGACCGGGAAGATCCAGAAGTTCAAGCTGCGGGAGCCGTTCTGGCAGGGCCAGGCCCGAGGGGTGAATTGAGGTTCTTCTTCGACGCGGGATCGGGCACGGTGCTCTGGGCCGGCGTCGGCCCGGCGGACGTGGACCGGTTGCCGATCAGCGCCGGGTTGCGCGCGGAGCTGGACAGCCTCGTGGAACAGTACGACGAGTCGCTGAACTGGGACTACCCGCCGGATCCCGGCCCGTGGCGGGAAGCGCGGTGCCTTCGTTTCAACGCCGACGTCCGGGCGGCGCTGGCCCGGCTGCGTCGTGAACTCGGGGAGGACGTCGAGGACGGGTTCACCGAGCTGCACGAGGATCCGGACCTGGACCGCTACCTGGCCGGCCCGAAGGGCTTCAAGCGCTAGCGGACCAGGCGGAAGAACGTCCGCACCTCGGCGACGAACAGCTCCGGCTGCTCGAACGCCGCGAAGTGCCCGCCCCGGTCCAGCTCGTTCCAGTGCCGGATGTCCGTGTACCTCCGCGCGGCCCACCGGCGCGACGGCCTCGGCATCTCCTTCGGGAAGATCGAACAGCCCGTCGGGACGTCGACCGTGTCGTCCGTGGCCTCGCTGAACCACTTCTGGACCTTGGCGATACTTTCCCAGTACAACCGCGCCGACGACGTCGCCGTGCCCGTCAGCCAGTAGAGCGTGATGTTGTCCAGCAGCTCGTCGCGGGTGAAGGGGAAGCCGTCGGACCAGGCGTGGAACTTCTCCAGCAGCCAGCCGCACAGGCCGGCCGGGGAGTCGGCCAGGCCGTAGCCCAGGGTCTGCGGGCGGGTCGACTGCTGGACCGAGTAGCCGTCCTCCCAGCGCTGCGCGTGCTCCAACGCCGCCAGCGCTTCGCGTTCCGCAACAGTCAGCTCGTCGAACGTCGCCGGGTCGGGGGCGGCGATCGGCGGGTTCAGGTGGATGCCCACCAGGTGGGCCGCGTCCCGCTGGGCCAGCGACGTCGTGATCGACGTTCCCCAGTCGCCGCCCTGGGCGCCGTAGCGGGAGTAACCCAGGCGGGCCATCAGTTCCGCCCACGCCGCCGCGATCCGCTCGATGCCCCAGCCCGGTGCCGACGGCTTGTCGCTGAAGCCGTACCCCGGCAGCGAGGGGATCACCAGGTGGAACTCGCGCGAGAGCGGCTCGATCACCTTGGTGAACTCGACGATCGAGCCGGGCCAGCCGTGCGTCAGCACCAGCGGCAGTGCATCCGGGTGCGGCGAACGCACGTGCAGGAAATGCACGCCCAGGCCGTCGATTTCGGTGCGGTACTGCGGAAATCCGTTGAGCCGGGCCTCCACGCGGCGCCAGTCGTAGCCGGCGGCCCAGTACTCGCAGAACTCCCGCAGCACGGCCAGCGGTGTGCCCTGGCTCCAGTCGCCGACCGGCTCCGGCTCGGGCCAGCGGGTCCGGCGCAGGCGCGCGCGCAGGTCGTCGAGGTCGGCTTCGGGGACGTCGATCCGGAACGGCGTGATCACGCCGGGACGTAGGTCAGCTGGACGACGCCGTTGCCGAAGGTGGCCGACTTCTTCAGCACCAGCGGAAAACCCGGCCCCTCTTCGGGGAACAGCCGCTTCCCGCGGCCCACGACGATCGGGTACAGCAGCAGGTTCAGCTCGTCGACCAGGCCTTCGGCCAGCAGCCAGCGCACGGCCGTGGTGCTGCCGCTGGTCATGATGTCGCCGCCCTCCCCGGCCTTCAACGCCCGGACAGCTTCGACGGAATCCCCGGTCAGCAGCGTCGAGTTGTTCCAGCTGACCTCGGACAACGTCGACGACAGCACGTACTTGCGGGCGCTGTACATGAATTCGGCGCCCGCGTCGTCCTCGACCATCCGCCCGGGCCACGCCTCGGCGAAGCCCTCGTAGGTGACGCGGCCGAGCAGCATCGCGTCGGCCGCCGCCATCCCGCCGCCGACGGCGCGGCCGATCTCGTCGTTCCAGTAGCGCAGCGACCACTTGTCGGGCGCCTCGACCACACCGTCCAGCGAGAGGAACAGGTTCGACACGATCTTGCGCATGGCCACCCCTTCGGTCGAGTTCCCACTATGACCGAAAGGCCGCCGTCCCGCAGCGGTTTGCCCGGACTATCCGATCCGTCCATTCGCGACAGGCTTCAGCAGGTCCAGCGCGCGGCCGAGGGTGTCCAGCCGCGCTTGGAGCGTCTCGCCGGCCGGGTAGAGCCGGACCGTGTCGATGCCGGTGTCGCGCCAGACGCGCAGGCGTTCGCGGACCATCTCCTCGGTGCCGATCAGCGTGGTGCCGAGCACCATCTCGTCGGTGACGAGCGCCGTGGCGCCGTCCCGGTCCCCGGCCTGCCAGCGCTCGCGGACCTCGGCGGCGACGTCGGCCCAGCCCTGGCGGCTGTAGGCGTTGTTGTAGAAGTTCGTGGTGGCCGAGCCCATCCCGCCGAGGCTGAACGCGAGTTCCCTCTTGCGGCCGCCGACCATCGTGCGCAGCTCGTCCTCGTTCGCCGCGAAGGCGACTTCGGCGCCTTGGCAGACGTCGATGTCCGCGCGCGTGCGGCCCGACTTCGCGAGGCCGGCGTCGAGGTGGGTGAAATACGCGTCGGCGCTTTCGGGGACGAAGCTGGTGCCGAGCCAGCCGTCGGCGACCTCGCCGGTCAGCTCGAGGAGCTTCGGCGAGAGCGTGGCCAGGTAGATCGGGATGTCCGGGTTCGGCTCGGTCGACAGCCGCATCGGACGCGTCTCGCCGGGAAGCGGGATCTCGAAAGCCTTGCCGGAGAAGGAGATCTTCTCGCCCGCGAAGGCCTGGCGGATGATTTCGACGGTTTCGCGCATCCGCGTCAGCGGCTTGGCGAACGGCACGCCGTGCAGGCCTTCGATCACCTGCGGCCCGGACGGGCCGAGACCCAGCGCGAACCGGCCGCCGGACAGGTCGGCGAGCGTCAGCGCGGCCTGCGCGATCGCGACCGGCGTGCGTGTGCCGAGCTGGACGATGCCGGAGCCGAGCCGGATCCGGTCGGTGCGCGCGGCGAGGTAGCCGAGCGCGGACAGCGCGTCCGAGCCCCAGGCCTCGGCGACCCAGCAGACGTCGAGGCCGAGCTTTTCCGCCTCCAGCACGAAGTCCAGCGTCACGGGAGTGTCGCGGGAGAACTCGACCGTCGTCGCGGTCTTCACGAGCCTTCGACCCGGTCCTTGATCGCGGCGAGGTTGCCGGTCATCGCGGTTTCGAACTCGCGGAGCCGCACGAAGACGATCTTCTGTTCCTTTTCGGGCATCCGGTCGATGGCGAACGACAGCCCGGACCGGCCCGGGCCCAGCTGCATCCACTGCGAGAGCCGGGTGCCGCCGTTGTCGGGTTCGAGGGTGAACTTCCAGACCGAGCTCGGCTCGGCCGGATCCTGCACGGCCCAGGCGAACACCCGCGGCGCTTCGCACTCGACGACGTACGACGTCGTCTCCCATTCGCCGAACGCGTCGTGCTTGCTCCGGCCCACGAACTTGCGACGGGTCTCACCGTCGCACCACTCGACGGACTGCAGTTCCGAACTCAGGGAAGGCATCAGCCCGATGTCCGAGACCACCGGCCAGACGGCCTCGGGGGCGGCGTCGATCCAGGTCGAGACCTCGGCCGTGGGCTTGTCCGCGTACCGCGCGCCGGTCCACTCCATCGTGGTCGCCACTCCTCTCGGTGAGCTTCTGACCACGATAGTTGCGTAGGTAGACCCGGCTGTCAATCTCACTCCTGCCGGGCGAAGCGCTCCTCGACGTCCGCGCGCTGCGCCAGCCGGGCCGGGAAGCCGGGGCCGCGGCGCATCCGCGTGTCGTCCGGCGTCATCGGCTCGGCGCACTCGGCGCAGACGATCTCGGCGTGCGTGTCGTGCCCGCAGGCCAGGTGGTGCACGGTGATCGGCGTGCCGCCCTCGCCGGCGAGCCACTTGTCGCCCCAGCGGGTCATCGCGAGCAGCACCGGGTAGAAGTCGCGGCCCTTCTCGGTGAGCACGTAGTCGTAGCGCACCGGCTCGGTCTGGTAGGCGACCTTCTCCAGCAACCCCTCGTCGACCAGCCGCTTGAGCCGGTCGGCGAGGGTGTTGCGGGCGATGCCGAGCGCCTGCTGGAACTCGTCGAAGCGGCGGACGCCGTAGAAGGCGTCACGCAGCACCAGCGGCGTCCACCAGTCCCCCAGCAGATCCATGGTGCGCGCGATCGAGCACGGCCACTGCGCGAACGAGGTCCGTTTCATGCGGCCGAGGGTACGCCGTCTTCCGGAGAGACTCAGCAGGTCAGCCGCATGACCACCCGCCGCGCGGTCGGGCGGCTCACCTCCGTGAACCCCGCGGCGGCGAAGACGCCGGAGGTGCCGACGAACAGCTCGCCGGGCCAGGCGAGCTTCTCCCCCGGCTCGACGAGCATCGGGTAACCCTCGACCGCCCGCGCCCCGCGTTCGCGCGCGAAGCCGACCGCCGCCCCGGCCAGCGCGGCGCTCACGCCGCGACGCCGGAAGCCTTTGCGGGTCACGAAACACGTCACCGCCCAGACGCCGTCGTCCGACGGGTCCTCGTCGCGGCCGGCCCAGACGAGGCGGCTGCCAAGGAGCCGCCGGTACGCGGTGCGCGGCTCGACCGCGCACCACCCGGCGGGCTCGCCGTCGACGTAGGCCACGAGCCCGGTCGCGTGCTCGGCGGTCTGGGTCCGCAGCCGTTCGGCGCGCTCTTCCGCGGTGCCCGAGCGCCACTGCGCGGGCGTGTCCTTGAAGTACTGGCACCGGCAGCGGGCCGGGTCCCCGCGGTCGCCGAAGATCGCCTGCAGGTCCGCCCAGGGCGCCTGGTCCACGGGTACGAAGGTCAGCGCCATGCCCCGAAGCTAGACCAGGTGACCGGTCGTGACGTCCACGTGGTCCGGGACCTCGTCGTGCTGGTCGCCGACCGAGAGCGTGCCCGCCGGCTCGACCAGCAGCACGCTCGCGCCCGCCTTCGACGACGGCTTGTGGAACGTGCCCTTCGGCACGACGAAGACCTGGCCGCTTTTGAGTGTCACCACCCGTTCCGACGGGTCGCGCAGGCCGATCTCGATCTCGCCGTCCAGCACCAGGAAGAACTCGTCGGTGTCCTCGTGGACGTGCCAGACGTGCTCGCCGGCGAACCGCGCGAGGCGAATGTCGTAGTCGTTGACGCGGGTGACGATCCGCGGGCTCCAGACGGCGTCGAAGCTCGCCAGGACTTCGGTCAGGTCGATCGGGTTCATGCCTGCCATGGTCGGCCTGGCGGGTGAGCGGCACGAGTGCCAGGAATCGCACATGCCGCAAGAATTCTCTCACCGGGTCGTCGCGATCGTGACCGCGGAGTCGAACCCGTTCGAGATGGGCGTCGCGACCGAGCTGTTCGGGCTGCGGCGGCCGGAGCTGAACCGGCCCTGGTACGACTTCGCGCTCTGCGCCGCGACCCCGGACGTGCGGATGAACCTGGGCATGTTCACGCTCTCCGGCGTCGCCGGGCTCGAGGCCGCCGACACGGCGGACACGCTCATCGCGCCGGCCCGCCCGGACACCGGCGTGCCGACCGACCCGGCGATCATCGCGGCGATCCGCCGGGCCGCGGCCCGGGGCGCCCGGCTGGTCAGCTTCTGCACCGGCGCGTTCGCGCTCGCCGAGGCGGGCGTGCTGGACGGCCGGCGCGCGACCACGCACTGGCGGTGGGCCGCGGAGTTCGCCGAGCGCTTCCCGGCCGTGCGCTGGGAGCCGGACGTCCTGTTCGTCGACGAGGGCGACGTCCTCACGGCGGCGGGCAGCGCGGCCTCCCTCGACCTCGGCCTCCACCTCATCCACCGCGACCACGGCGCGGAAGTCGTCAACGCGGTCAGCCGCCGCCTGGTGTTCACCGGCCACCGCGACGGCGGGCAGCGGCAGTTCATCGCCCGGCCGGTGCCGGCGGTGCCGGACACCTCGCTGGCGCCGCTGCTGGCCTGGGCCCTCGAGCGGCTGGACACCCCGCTGACGGTGGCCGACCTGGCCGCGCGGGCGGCGACCAGCCCGGCGACGCTGCACCGGAGGTTCCGCGCTGAGCTGGGGACGACGCCGCTGGCGTGGCTGACGACCGAGCGGGTGACGCTGGCCTGCCGTCTGATCGAACGCGGCGAGCTACGGCTGGACCGGGTGGCCGAGGCGAGCGGCTTCGGCACGGCGGCGAACCTGCGGCTGCAGCTGAGACGCCACACGGGTCTCAGCCCGAGCGCGTACCGCCGCCGCTTCGGCCCGGCCCTCGTGAGTGGTGATTAGGGTTCTAACCCGAATTACCACTCACGACGTCTTGGAGCGCCTTGGCCAGGGCGTCCTCTTGCAGCCGCGCCGGGTAGCCGCGGGGGTCGGCCGCCGCGAGGACGTTGAGGCCTTCCACCAGCGCCACCAGGCTCTTCGTGGTCAGCTCCAGGCGGTCGTCCGGCCATTCCGGACGGCAGGCCGCGATCAGGCGCCGGACGCGGGCGAGGAACGAGTGGTTCGCCGCGCGGTGGCGCTCCGCGAGGTCGTCGTCGGCGAGGGCTGCCGCCAGGAAACCGACCCAGACGCTCGACTCCTCGTGGTGGCCGTGGGGCAGGTCGATCGCGCAGCCCAGGACCGCGCGCAACGCGGCGGGGGCGTCGACGGCCGCTGCTTCGGCCGCGTCCGCGCGGATCGCCGTGCGCTCGTAGAGCAGGTCGCGCGCGTGCAGCAGCAGAGCCTTCTTCGTCGGGAACGTGTGCAGGACCAGGCCCGTCGTGCAGCCGGCGCGCTCGGCGACCGCGCGCAGTGTCAGGCCTGGCAGGCCCGCCTCCGCGAGGACCTGCCACACCGCGTTCGACAGCAGCTCGCGCTGCGCGTCCACGTCACGCTGTCTCGGCACCCGGAACCTCCTTCCCCGGTAGCGTAACAGGTGCTACGGTAACGCTTGTTACGAAATGGAGGGGTGTCCGATGACCAACCTCGGCACGAGCGAAATCACGCCCGTGAGCTGGGACGATCCCGACGCCGTCCGGCTGCGCGAGGCCCAGCGCGTCGAACTCGACGCCCGCTACGGCACCGACGACCACGAGCCCGGCGCGCTCCCCACCGCCGAGACCATGGCGGTGTTCCTCGTCGCGCGCGACAGCGAAGGCACCGCCGTCGGCTGCGGCGGGCTACGGCCGCTCGGACCGGACACGGCCGAGATCAAGCGGATGTACATCGACCCGGCCGCGCGCGGCACCGGCGTCGCGACCGCCCTGCTGCGCGCGCTCGAAGACCACGCGCGCGAACTCGGGATTCCGCGGCTGCTGCTGGAAACCGGCACCGGGCAGCCGGACGCGATGCGGTTCTACCAGCGTGAAGGCTACGAACCGATCGAGGCCTACGGGCCGTACCGCGGCGAATCGATTTCGCGCTGCTTCGCCCGGGATCTCTGAGCGCCATCGGTTTTCCGATGGCAGCAAGCGAGCAAGCTATTGGTTCGCGAGGACACCACGGGCCTACCGTCGAAGGCACGGCGGCCCAGGGTCGGGCCGCCGCTCCCGACTCAGACGGAGTTTCCCCTTGCGCATCAAGCACATCGGCGTCGCGCTGGCCGCGGCCGCCATGGTCGCCTTGTCGGCCACCCCGGCCGGCGCGGCACCGAGGATCGTGCCACTCGCCCCCGGGCAACAGCCCGAAAACATCGCCCTGGAGCCCGACGGCTCCGCGGACCTGACCTTCGCCTACACCGGCGAGATCGGCCGGGTCTCCCCCAGCGGCCAGGTCACCATCATCGCCCGGATCCCGATCCCCGCCGACGGGGACGTCCCGGTCGTCCACAAGAGACTGTTCCTCGGCGGCATCGTCCGTGCGCCCGGCGGTGACCTGTACGTCGCCGTCTCGACCGGCACCGCGGCCACCGGCCTCTACCGGGTCAGGGCCGGGGTGCCGCCGGTGCAGGTGGCGAAACTGCCGCCGTCCGGTTTCCAGAACGGCGTCGCGCGCGACCCGGCGACCGGCGACCTCTACGTCGCCGACTCGTTCGGCTCGACGGTCTGGCGGGTTTCGCGGGGACGCGTCACCGCCTGGGCCACCGGCGAGCTGCTCGCCCCGGTGAGCGGCTTCGGCGCCAACGGCGTCAAGGTCCACGACGGCGCGCTCTGGGTGTCCAACCTGGACCGCGGCACGCTCGTCCGCTTCCCGCTCAGAGGCGGCCCCGGCCGGGTCGTCACGTCGGGCCTCGGCCCAGTCGACGACTTCGCGTTCCACGGCGACACCGTCGTCGCGGCCATCAACCAGGACAACCGGGTCGTGACGATCGGCCGCGACGGCGTCAAGACCATCCTGTCCACTTCGGACGGACTGGCCAACCCGACGGCGGTCGCCGTCCGTGATGACACGCTGTTCGTCACGGACGGCGCCTACTTCGGCGGTTCGCCGAACCTGCTTCAGGCGACGCTCGCGGCGAACACGTGCAACGCCGAGTTCGCCGGCAGCGTCACCGCCACGACCTCCTTGCCCGCGGTCAGCGGGACGGAGTTCGCGAACACCCGGTACGGCGTGGTCGGGTAGGCCGTGCCGGTCCCGGTGTTCTTGCCCAGGACGGTCGCGACGGTCGTCGCGCCGTACTGGGCGGGGTCGGCGCAGCACCAGTTCGGGAACCCGAGGTCGGCCTGGCTGGTGCTGCCGTCGGCGTACTGGACGACGACCGTGCCCTTGGCGGTCCCGGTGCCCGTGCCGGCCAGCACCAGCTTCGCCCCGGTTCCGCGCACCGCGACGGTCTGACCGGCCGCGACGACGTTGTCCGGCTTCTCGCCCGAGGCGTCCGGCCAGGTCAGCGACGCGCCCAGAGCCGAGAACGCCGCTCCCGGCTTGAGACCGGCCTCGGCGAGGCCTTCGGCCCGGAAGCTGCTGCCCCCGCCGTCGAGATCACCGGCCGTCACGTGGGCCGCGTCGGTGACGCCGACGTTCGACGCGGCCGCCGCCAGGGACGCGTAGGGAACCGTGACGGTCGACGAGTCGACAGCCTGGTGCGTGTCCAGCCGCGCGCGGTAGGTCGTGGCCGCGGTGACCTGGTAGTCGGCCGGCTTCAACCCGGCGTCGGGGGTCAGCGTCACCGGCACCTTCACCGTCTGACCAGGCCAAACCCGCTTCGGCAACGCCGGGACGCCGGCGCGGAACCCGGTGCCCTTCACCGACAGCGCGACGTCCCGGACGGGCAGCGGCGTGCCGTTGGTGAAGCTGACCGTCGCCGCCGTGGGCCGCCCCGGCGCGGCCAGCGACGGCATGGTCAGCGTCGTCGTGCCGTTGTCGTCCTCGGGGAAGAACCCGCCGACCGCGCTGGCCCCGAAGAGCCGGACGTCCTGGCGGGCACCGGCGCCGACCGGCCCGGTCTTCACGCGCACGACGCCGTGGGCGGCGGTGTCGTACCACCAGCCCGAAGCCGCCTTGTCCAGCTCGGCCTTGCTTCCGTACTGCCGCAGGATCCCGGTGCCCGCCTGGACGAGCGCCGGCTTCGTTCCCGTGTGGACGGACAGCTGGTAGTTCCGCGCGGCCGGCCGGCCGGCGTAGGTGCCGGTGCTCGCGCCGATCCCGACGGTCACCGTGCCCGGGCCGGACTGGGGCGCGTCCACGGTGAACGTCTGCTTCGCCTGCTCCCCGCGCTGGTACCCACGGGTAACGCCGTCGTCCTCGGTGAGGGTGAAGCTGCCCTTGCCCTGCGGGTAGACGTCCAGGTCGAGTTCACCCTTGTCGCGCGTCTGCCACGACTTCGTGCCGTCGGCCCACATCGGCACCACGGCGCCGGCCCGGACGAACAGCGGGAGTGTGTCGAGCGGTGCGTCGTAACCGTCGATCGTGGTCGGGCCGGTGTAGGTCTTGCCGCTCCAGTAGTCGACCCAGGTGCCCTTGGGCAGGTAGATGCCGTTGCGCACGTTCGACTTCTCGTACACGGGCGCAACGAGGAAGTCGGTGCCGGACAGGAACTCGTACTTGGCCTTGTCGGTCCACACGTTCGGGTCGTCCGGGTACTCCAGGGCCAGCGGCCGGACCTGGCCGACGCCGGTCTGGTGCGCCTGCGCGGAGTAGCTGTAGGTGTAGGGCAGCAGGCGTTCCTTGAGCATGAGGTACTTGCGGTTGATCGAGGTGTACGGCTCGCCGTGGGCCCACGGCTGCTTGTCCGCCGACGCCCAGCCGTCCATCGTCATCGCCGTCGGCAGGAACGCCTTCCACTGCAGGTCGCGGACGTAGGTCTGCGGGCTGCCGCCGAAGATGCCGTCGATGTCGCCGGTGTTGTACGCGATGCCGGACGTCGTCGCGCCCGCGTACGTCGGGATCTGCCACTTGATGTAGTCGTAGGAGCCGGACTGGTCGCCGCTCCACAGCACGCCGCAGCGCTGGGCGCCGGCCCAGCTCACCGGCTGCCAGACGAACCCGCGGGCGTCGCTGTTGTCCTCGATGCCCTTGTAGGCGGTGTCGCAGGCGTCGAGCGCGAACTGGTAACCCGGGCCGACCCAGGCGACGTCCAGCTTGCGCACCCGCACCCCGGCCTTGACCTCTTCGGCCTCGTTGGGGACGCCGTTCTCGGTCCACAGCCCGAGCTGCATGGTGTCCTTGCGCAGGCCTTCACCGGTCTGCTGCAGGTTCTCGTAGCCGCAGCCGTAGCCGTCGTTGACCAGCATCCAGCCGTTCGGCATGTCGTGCGCGGCGTAGCCGTCGGCCACCTTCACCGCGTCGAGCGTGTGCCGCTCGCCGCGGTTGGCGTTGTGCAGGTAGCAGTCCGAATCGCCGGTTTCCAGGCCGTAGATCGGCGGCAGAAAGGGCTTCCCGACCAGGTCCGTGTACCCGCTGATGACGTCTTTGAGGTTGCCGCCGACGACGTAGGTGGCGTCGAAGCGACGCTCGTCGTGGGTGGTCTCGACCGGGTCGGTGAAGGAGTAGCTGCCCGGCGCGAAGGTGTTCCGCAGGACGCCGTAGCCCGCGGTCGAGGCGTAGAACGGCTGGGAGTTGGGCGCGCCGCCGTCGTTCCAGTTGTCGTCGGCGAAGATCTTGATCGTCTGGTCGCGGTGGCTGTAGCGGCCGTTCTGCTCACCGCCGCCGACGAACTGCTCCGACGCGGTCCGGGTCAGGCTCTGCGTGGTGGTCGAGCCGGTCCAGGACAGCGGCGCGGACTCCGCCCAGAGCTGCTTGCGGTCCGCGCCGTCGTAGAGGGCGAACTTCAGCGGGTGCTTGTACGCCCGCAATGTCGCTTTCGGGGAGGAGATGGCCCAGTACGCGCCCTTGTCGACGCGCTTCGGCGTGGCCGGGGGCGTGGTCTTCGGGAGGACGATCTTGCCGCCGGCGGGGTCGGTGAAGGACCCGTCGGGGGCGAGCCAGACCCGGACGGCGCCGTCGGCCGGGAAGCTCACGCGCACCGCCGCGCTCCCCGACGTCAGCGTCACCGTGGCGCCGTCGGCGGAGATCCCGGTCAGGTCGCCGAGCTGCCCGGAGGGCGCCGCGGGCGGGTCGGCGTAGGCCGTGGCGGGCGAGAGCCCGAGGACGGCGGCCGTCGCCAGACACCAGAGCGTTTGCGCAACTCTGCTCATTACTGACACCTTTCGCGCATCAACACGCATGTTGGAGTCTGTATAGCGCATGTTTCGCGCAGTGTCACCCACTGAACCGGTTCCGTCGCCCGACTCCCGACTTCCGTCGGCCTTCCGCTGTACAGTTACTCCGGGTACTTGAACGGCGTCTTAGAGGTCACTCGATCTGCAAATTGCAGATCGCATATCTCTGTCCATTCAGGACGATGACGCGCGCCGTTTCCCGTTGTCACACTTCAGGTTCCATTGCGCGTTTTCCGGCGTGCAACAGCACGTGCATCCGCACGACGCTCGCGCACGCAAGTTGTCAGCAAGTGATGAAGTTCTTGCTGTGAAACACTTTCCGCTGTAAGTTGACAGCCCACCGAAGGCTGGGGATCAGCCATCGGGGCTCGTGCTGCTCGACGGGATCGGGGAGGTGACCGGAGAGAGCGCTTACCGGCGGTCGGGTCGCCGTCGGGTGCAGGAGGGATGTCGTGCCGTGGTACGCCCAGGACAAGCAGTGTCCGACCGAGTGACAGAGCCATACTTGGTGGCACAGGACGCCATCGCCGAAGAGCTGCTACGCGGCAAGTGGTGCGTGTACCTGCACGAATGGCTGGGCGACGACGGCGATCTGCCGACGTGGCAGGCCGAGGTGGCCGCCAAAGCGTCACTCTCCGGAGTCGAAGTGTGCTTCGTCGAGATCCCGCGCAAGGACATGACGCTGATCGCGAACGTGCGGGCGCTGCCGTCCTTCGAGCAGGTCACGGAGTCGATCGCGGCGCTGGAGGACTACCGCGGCCGCGTCGACCGACAACGTTGGCATGGCCCAGCGGTACGCCGGTTGCCCCCACCGGAGTAGCAGCCTCGCGTTGCTGGGCCGCCAGGAAGTGCGCCGTCTTCGCCGTCGCGTCGTGCAGCGCGCGGTAGTGCTCGTAGAACTCCTGGTACCGCGTGACATTCGCCGGGTCCGGCGTCACCGTCGTCGCGATCGGGTTGCCGCGGGCCGGGTCGATCCCGGCGCCGGTCGCCTCCGCCGCCAGGAGCGCGTCGCCCAGGCAGGCGCCGATCGTCTCGGCCGGGATCTGCTGGGGCAGCCCCGTGACGTCCGAGACGACGCGCGTCCACAGCCCGCCTTGGTGCCGCCGCCGACCGCGACCAGCCGTGCGTGGTCGTCAGCCCGGCGAGCACGCCGCGCGCATCCGGGTCGAACAGCGGCGTCCGCTCCCCGGCGAAGTGCGGCAGCAGCAGGAGCCCGCGGCTGCCCGCCGGCACTTCCGCGGCTTCCGCGACCAGGTCGGCGTAGTCGCCGCCGACGAGCCTGCGCAGCCAGTCGGTGACCGCGCCGGACGTCGCCATGCCCGCGGCCAGTGTGAAACTGTCCGGCGTGACGCCGCGCGTGCCCCACAAGCCGGGGTGCGGCCGCGGTTCGGTGAACACCTGGACGAGGACCATCGTGGTGCCGTACATGACCATCACGTCACCCGGCTCGCGGACGCCGACGCTGGTCGCCTCCGCCCAGTCCTTCGCCCACTCGCCGGCCGCGAGGTCGTACAGCGGCGTGCACTGGCTGGCCGAGTGGTGGTCCAGGACGTACCGGCCGGTGAGCCGGTGCACCAGGAACGAGCTCGCCATCAGGAGTTTCTCCGTGCGCGCGTGGACGTCCGGCTCGTGCCGGGCCGGCCAGCGCACCTTGGGCCCGACGGCCTGGCTGGTCAGCGGCGAACCACCGCGCGCCAGGATCTCCCCGGCCCCGAGCTCTTCGTTCAGCGACGCGATCTCGGCGCCCGCCCGGGTGTCGACGCCGTAGAGGATGGCCGGCCGCAACGGATCGCCGTGCTCGCCGGCGGGCAACAGGCACGGGCCGATGCCGCTGACCTCCAGCCCGGCGAGCGGGCGGCCGCCGGCGGCGCGCAGCAGGTCCGCGACGATGGCGGTGAAGTCGGTCCACCACACGGCTTCGGCGTCGTGCTCCACCCAGCCGGGGTGGGGCGTCGCGACGCCGTGCCGATGTCCACGCCGAGCAGCAGCCCCGTCATCCGCCCCGCCACGCACCGCTGGTGCGGGAAATCGATTACCACCAAGCTATGGTGTGCTGGGAACACTGTCAACGACACGGGTGAACGAGGACGCGGGTGGCGACGATCTCCGATGTGGCGGCGCTGGCCGGCGTGTCCACCGCGACCGTGTCCCGGGCGCTCAACGGCAAGTCCACTGTGGACCCGGTGCTGGCCGAGCGGGTCGCGCGGGCGGTGGAAGAGCTCGGCTACACGCCGAACGGGCTGGCCCGCAGCCTGCGCCGCCGCGAGACGGCGGTGCTCGCGCTCATCATCTCCGACGTCGAGAACCCGTTCTTCACGGCGATCGCGCGCGGGGTCGAGGACACCGCGCAGGCCGCCGGGTTCTCCGTGATGCTGTGCAACTCCGACGAGAACACCGCGAAGGAACGCCGGTACGTCGAGGTCGCCGCGCAGGAACGGCGGGCGGGCGTGATCATGTCGCCGACCACCGGCGACAGCGACGTCCGCCCGTTGCTCGCGCACGGCACGCCGATCGTGACGGTCGACCGGCGCCTGGCAACGGCCGACTGCGACGCGGTGCTCGTCGATTCCCGCGTCGCGGCCCGGGATGCCGTGCGGCACCTCGTCGACCGCGGCTACGAGCGGATCGCCTGCGTCGCGGGGCCGTCGGGCATCACGACGGCGGACGACCGTCTCGACGGTTACCGCGACGGACTTCGCGACGCGGGCCGGAAACTCTCGACGCGGCTGGTGCGCCGCTGCGAATTCCGCGAAACCGGCGGATACGAAGCGGCGAAACAATTGCTGACGAAAGCCGACCCGCCGGACGCGCTCCTGGTGTCCAGCAGCACGATGGCGATCGGCGTGCTGCAGGCGATGGCGGAACTGGGTCTGCGTGCGAGCCGCGACGTCGGCATCGTCTCGTTCGACGACGCGCCGTGGACGACGCTGATTTCGCCGACCCTGACGGTGGTGGCCCAGCCGGCCCACGCGATGGGCCAGCTCGCGGCCCGGCTGCTGCTGGACCGCATCGGCGGCGGATCCCCCGCGACGACCACCACGACGATGGCGGCGCAGCTGATCGTCCGGGGCAGCTCCACGCGCTGAAAGCAAGGTTGACGAGTTCACGCGCGGTTGACTTCAACCATTCTTGAGCTTTTACCGTCGGCGGCATGACTGCTCTCCTGCCGCCGATCCCGCGGACCGTCTGGATCGCCTCCGGGGTGATGGCCCTCGGCGGCTTCCTCGGCAACATGGACGGCTCGATCGTCGCCGTCGGGCTGGAGTCGATGCGGCTGAGCCTGGACGTCGGCCTGGTCGAGGTCCAGTGGGTCGCCACGGCGTACCTCCTCGGGCTGTCCGCGGCCCTGCCGCTGACGCCGTGGCTCGTCCGGAAGCTCGGCGCGGGACGGCTGTGGCTCGGCGCGCTCGCGGCGTTCCTGGTGACGTCGGCCGCGTGCGCGCTCGCGCCGGACATCGGGACGCTGATCGGCGTCCGCGCGGTGCAGGGCATGGCCGCCGGCGTCATGGTCACGGCCGGGCAGACCGTGATCGGGCTGGCCGTCGGCCCGGAACGGCTCGGCCGGACCATGGGCACGCTCGGCCTGGTCGTCGGGCTCGCGCCGGTGATCGGGCCGAGCGTCGGCGGCTTGCTGCTCGCGCACTTCTCGTGGCCGGTGCTGTTCTGGCTGAACCTGCCGATCGGCGTGGTCGCGTTCGGGCTGGCGCTGCGGTTCGTGCCGCGCGGCGACCGGCGGCAGCCGCCGCCGATGGACTGGCCCGGCCTGATCCTGGTCTCGCTCGGCGTGCCGCTCGTCGTCTACGCGCTCACCGAACTCGGCGCGCCCGGGTCCACCGGCCCGGTGAACGCCGTGCTGGCAGCCGTCGGCGCGGTCGCGCTCGCGGTGTTCACCTGGTGGTCGTCGCGCGCGCCGCACCCGGTGCTGCAGCTGCGGCTGGCCACCCGGCCGGTCATGGGTGCGGCGCTGGCCGCGGTGCTGCTCGCCGGCGCCGGGATGTTCGGCGCGGTGCTGCTGCTCCCCCTGTGGTTCCAGGTCCGCCTCGGCGCCGGGCCGGCCGAAGCGGGGGTGCTGCTCGCGCCGATGGGCTTGGCCACCACGGTGTTCGTGCTGGTGGCCGGGCGGCTGACCGACCGGTACGGCGGCGGTGCGGTCTCGTTCACCGGGTCACTGGTGGTGCTGGCGAGCACGGTGCCGATGCCCTGGCTCGGCCCGGCCACGCCGATGTGGCTGATCCAGGCGTTGCTGCTGGTCCGCGGCGCGGGGCTGGGCTTGTCGATCATGCCCGCGTCGACGGCGGCGTACGCCTCGGTCGACGCGGGCGAACTGGGCCACGCGACGGCCTTGGTGAACATCGTGCTGCGCGTGGGCGGCGCGGTCGGTGGCGCGTTGTGCGTGATCGTCTTGTCCCGTGGCCTCACGATCGATCCGGCGACCGGCTTCGGCTGGGCGTTCGGCGTGCTGGGCGCGCTGTGCGTGCTCGGCACCGTCGCGGCGGCCTGGCTGCGCCGCGCGGAGCGGCGAAAGAGCTGACCGGCACCGCGACGGCCGCGCCACGCGATCGTCCACAGTGGACGCCACGACGGGACCCACCTGCGAACCTGGCGCGATCACCGGTTTGGTGATTTCCTGGAGCCGATCAACCACGGTCGGTGACGGGGAGGACGGGCCATGCTGGGGGTAGGCAAGCGGCTGCTGACCGCGGCGGCGGTCACGGCCGTAGCGGGAAGCCTGCTGGCCGCCGCGCCGGCGTCGGCGGCCGGAACGGGAAGCGTCGACTGGAAGCCCTGCGCGGACGCGCCCGGGGTCGACTGCGGCGCGGTGACCGTGCCGATCGACTACGGCCACCCGGAGAAGGGCACCACGAGCGTCGCGCTCGCCCGGCGGAAGGCCACCGACCCGCGGGCCCGGATCGGCGCGGTCCTGATGGACCCGGGCGGTCCCGGCGGGCCGGGCGCGGGCCAGGTCAAGGAAGGCTGGTCGCTCTCGGCCGAGGTCACCAAGCGCTTCGACACCGTGGGCTTCGACCCGCGCGGCATCGGCGACAGCACCCAGATCAAGTGCGGCCTCGACGAGGTCATCGCCGACCACCCCGAGGTGCCGCGCGACCAGGCCGAGTTCGAGCAGCTCGCGCAGTACAACCGGAAGGTCGGCGAAAGCTGCTCCCGGCTCACCGGGCCGCTCGCGAGTTTCGCCGACACCAAGACCGTCGCGCGGGACATGGACGTGATCCGCGCCGCGCTCGGCGAGAAGAAGCTGACCTACTACGGCGTTTCGTACGGGACGCTGATGGGCCAGCAGTACGCCGAGCTGTTCCCCGGCAAGGTCCGCGCGCTCGTGCTGGACAGCAACATGGACCACTCGCAGCTGGGCGCGTGGGACTTCCTGCACAGCGAAACGCAGTCCGTGCAGGCGGAGTTCGGCGAGTTCGCCGGCTGGTGCGGCCGGACACCGGCCTGCGCGTTGCACGGCCAGGACGTCTCCAAGGTGACGCGGGATCTGCAGGACAAGGCCGCGCGCGGGGAATTGAAGGCGCCGCAAAGCGGTGAGCCGATCTCCCCGCTGAACCTCGCGTCGATCTTCCAGGGCTCCTTCTACGGCCCGAGCTGGGACCAGCTGGCGAAGACGTTGAAGTCCTTCGCGGACGGCACGCCACCGGCGGCGTCGGCTCGAGCGCGAGACGAGATCCCGGTCAACACCGTGTTCCAGAGCATCTTCTGCGACGACTGGAAACTGCCGGTGCACAGCTACGCCGAGCTGGAGACCTACCGGCGCGCGGCCGCGGCCTCCGCACCGGACGTCAAGGTCAACTCACTGGGCTGGTCCGCCGTGACCGCCTGCATCGGCTGGCCGGAGAAGGCGAGCAACCCGCAGCACCCGCTGCAGGTGCACGGCGCGCCGCCGCTGCTGGTCCTGAGCAGCAAGTTCGACCCGGCGACGCCGTACGCGTGGTCGCAGACCGTGGCCCGGCAGACCGGCAACACGCTGCTCACCTACGACGGCTGGGGCCACGGCGCCTACTTCAAGAACAGCGACTGCGTCACCAAGGCGACCGACGACTACCTGATCACCGGCAAGCTCCCGGCCCGGGGCACGCACTGCGCCGCCGTGGAGCCGAGCGCGTCGCAGGCCCGGATCGCCGGGCCGAAGGCGCCGGTGACCATCGGTTTCTGACGCTTCCGTTGCGAGGCCGGGAGCGGCACAATCGGTTCCGGCCCCGCACCGTCGCGGGCAAAGGAGACCGTCATGCGGTTCAGGACTTTCCTCGCGAGCACGGCGATCGCCGTCACGCTGACCGGGCTGGCCACGGCTCCCGCGGACGCCGGAGTCCGGCACGGCGGCGGGTACCTCGCGCTCGGTGACTCCGTGGCGTTCGGCTACCGACCCGGCGCCGTGACACCGGTTTCGGACTACCTGAACGCGGCCAACTTCCGCGGCTACGCCGAGAACTACGCGGCCCTGCGCGGCCTGCGGGTCGCCAACGCGTCGTGTCCCGGCGAGACGACCGGGAGCATGCTGAAGACAGGCGCGCAGAGCAACGGCTGTGAGAACTCCGTCGGTTCCCCGGTCGGCTACCGGACGACGTTCCCGCTGCACGTGACGTACGCGGGCACCCAGATCGACTACGCCACGCGGTACCTGCGCACCCACCAGGACACCAAGCTGGTGACGCTGAACATCGGCGCCAACGACATGTTCGTCTGCCAGGCCACGACGCCGGACCAGTGCACCGGCCCGGACTTCCAGGCGGCGCTGAACCGGATGAGCCGCAACGTCGCGACGATCCTCGGGGCGGTGCGTGCCCACTACCGCGGTGACGTGGTGCTGATGTCGTACTACTCGCTCGACTACCGCGATCTGGCGCAGGTCCAGCAGGTGCAGGCGATCGACGCGGCGCTCACGCAGGTGACCCGCCGCTACCACGGGAAGATCGCCGACGGCTTCACGGCGTTCCGGCTGGCTTCCCTGCGCACGGGCGGCGACCCGTGCGCGGCCGGGCTGCTGATCAAGCTGCCGGCCGGGGGCTGCGACGTCCATCCGACAGCGGCCGGCCACCGCGTCCTCACGGCGGCCCTCGCCCTAGCGCGTTAGACGGCCTGGACCTCGACGCCCGCGGCCTCGAACGCGCGCACGACCTCCGGGTCCGCTTCCGCGTCGGTCACCAGCGCGTGCACCTGCGTCGTCTCGCAGATGCGCGCGAACGCGCGGCGGCCCAGCTTCGACCCGTCCGTCACCGCGACCACGCGCTCGGCACGCTCCACCATCAGGCGGTTGATGCTGGCCTCGCCCTCGTGGTGGGCGAACGCGCCCGCGTCCGGGTCGAACGCGTCGACGCCGAGGAACAGCAGGTCGATCGTCAGCTCGCTGAGCACCCGCGTGGCCAGCGGCCCGCTCAGCTCGAAGGACTGCGGCCGCGCCACCCCGCCGGTCACCACGATCTTGACGTTCGGCCGCACCGCCAGCTCGTGCGCGATGTTCAGCGCGTTCGTCACCACCGTGATGCCCGGCGCGTCACCCCGCCCGGACAGGTCGGAGCGGATCGCCAGCGCCCGCGCCACGCCGGCGGTGGTCGTGCCGCCGTTGAGGCCGACGACCATCCCCTTCGCGGCGAACGCGGCCGCGGCGTTGCTGATCCGCTGCTTCTCCGGGACGTGCCGCGCGGTCTTGTAGCGCAGCGGCAGGTCGTAGGCGAGGTCGTTGGCGACCGCGCCACCACGCGTGCGCGTGAGCAGCTGCTGCTCGGCCAGGTGGTCGAGGTCGCGGCGGATGGTGGCCGCGGAGACGCTCAGCTCCTCGGCCACGTCCTCGACGTCGATCTTTTCCCGCTGCCCCAGCATGTCCAGCAGGGTGCTCAACCGTTCGTGCCGGGCCATCGGCGGTACTCCCTAGGTTCCTGTGCACAAAGAAGTGCGCTGTTGACCACCGTTTCGAGCATTATGCTGCACGATCACCGTCCTCGAAACGCGGCACGCCGCCTACTTCATTCGGAAGTCATAGCGCCCCGGCAGCGGATCGGCCGACAGCGCCGCCCAGGTGTCGGACAACGACGTCTCCCCTTCCCGGATGTTCGCGACCTCGAACCCCGCGTCGAAGATCGCCCGCGCACCCTCGACGTCGCCCAGCGCCAGCCGCGCCTGAGCGGCCAGCAGGGCGAGCCGTCCCGTCGGTTCCGGCGGCAGCTCCGGCGCACACCCGGCCGCGACGGCCTCCACCAGCAGCGGCTCCAGAGCCGGCGCCAGCTTCAACGCCCGGTCGTACAGCCGGGCCGCCTCCGCCGAGCCGGCTGTCACCGCCAGGCAGCGCAGGGCCCACGGGTTCTCGGCCGCTGACACCGAAGCCGCCCACGCCTCCCGCGCTGCCTCGTGACGCCCGGCCGCCCAGCGGGCGACACCCCGGTGGTACCAGGTCAGCCAGTTGTCGGCCGTGTGCTCCAGCAGATCGGCCCAGTAGCGGTTGACCAGCGTCGACGGCGGCACGGCCAGTGGGTCACCCTCCGGCGGGACACCGTCCAACAGGGACAACCACGGCGCCTGCTCCGGCCCCAGCGACTCCGGAGGAAACGGCGTGCCCGGCAGGCACATCGGCATCCGGCGGGCCTCCAGCGCGCCCCAGCCGGATCCCGTGGCCAGCAACGGGCCCGGCTCGACGTCGAGGATCTTCCGCCACTGCTCGTGGTACCCGGTCAACACCGGCGTGACGACGGCGTCGGTCGCGGCCCGCCAGTCGTCGCCGTGGACCACCGCGGGGTCGGCCGCGAGCGGGCCGTACGCCTCGAGCCAGTCCCACGACTCGCCCGACGGGAGCCGCAGGTGCTCCAGCTGCGTGCGGGCCAGCCCGGCCTGGATCTCCAGGTAGCCGCCGGCGCCCGGCGCCAGCCAGTCCTGCCAGCGCCGGCCGCCCGCGGATTCGCCCCACAGGAACAGCTTCCGGCCGCGCAGCCGCTCGGTCGACGTCTGCAGCAGGCCGCGCCCGTCGCCGTCGACCGCGGCGATCCACGGCTTCGAGCACTCGAAGAAGTAGTCCGCGGCGGACTCGGCCCGCGCCGGGTAGGTCAGCGCACCCGGGACGTCGACCAGGTCCAGCCGACCGGAATAGCCGTAGTGCCAGGCCTGCGTGGCCGGCGCGAGCACACGCGTGTCCGGCGTCTGCGCCACCGCGATGTTCGACCACCAGTACACCGGGACGTCGTGCGGGTGCGGGTTGCGGATCCGCACGCCCACCAGCAGGAAGTCCGAGTCCTCGGGCAGCCAGAAGTCGAGGTGGTACGGCAGGTCGCGGGTGCGTTCCCACTCCCACAGCCGCAGCACCGGTGTGCCGTCCGGCCCGTCGACCTGAGCCGCGAACATCGGCGCGCACGTCAGCGTCGTGTGCCCGGTGCTGCCGAGGTTCCACTCGACGCCGCCGGCGAACCAGGCGTCCCGCAGCGCGAGGTTCGCGGGCTGGAACACCGGGTTGCGGTAGAGCAGCTCACGTCCGTTGTGGACCAGCGAGTACAGCCGTCCGCCCAGCGTGGGCAGGATGGTCGCCCGCACCCGGTCGTTCTCCAGCACCAGCGCGGGCAGCTCCCGCTCGACGCGATTCCTCGAATACCCGTCTTGAAGACGGCACGGCAGCACGGTGTCGAGCCGCCCGTACTCAAGCCCGGCCGCGAGGTCCGGCGGCAGTTCGTCCACATTGGACACCGAGGCGACCGCTTCCGGCTTCACCAGCGGCGGCAGCGGGTTCTCCGGTCCGAGTTCGGCCGCGGGCAGGACCAGCACGGTCCGGTACAGGCGCGTCATGGCAGCCGGCCACCGGTGGCCGCGTCGAACAGGTGCACCGAACCGACCTGCGGCGTCAGCGCGATCGCCTGCCCCCGCTGCCACGGCGACATGCCCGGCGTGCGGACCGTCAGCACCCGGTCGCCGTCGCGGCAGTACAGGTACTGGTCGCTGCCCAGCTCCTCGACCACCTCGACGACGGCGTCGAACCCGCCGTCGCCGATCGACCAGCCCTCCGGCCGGACGCCGACGACGATGCCGGGGCCGGTCAGCGCCGAGCGCTGCGCCGGGGTCAGCGGCAGGCGCGTCCCGCCGACGACCGCACCACCGGTGTCCACAGTGGTCTCCAGCAGGTTCATCGCGGGCGAGCCGATGAACCCGGCGACGAACACGTTCACCGGCCGCGCGAACAGGCCGATCGGCGTGTCGACCTGCTGCAGGACGCCGTCCTTGAGCACCGCGACCCGGTCGCCCATGGTCATCGCCTCGACCTGGTCGTGCGTGACGTACAGCGTCGTGACGCCCAGCCGCCGTTGCAGCGACGCGATCTGCGTGCGCGTCTGCACCCGCAGCTTGGCGTCCAGGTTGGACAGTGGCTCGTCCATCAGGAACACGCTCGGCTCGCGCACGATCGCCCGGCCCATCGCCACGCGCTGGCGCTGCCCGCCGGACAGCTTCGCGGGCTTGCGGTCCAGGTACTCGGTCAGGTCCAGCACCTTCGCCGCTTCCTGCACCCGGCGTTCGCGTTCGGCCTTCGGCATCTTGGCCAGCTTCAGGTGGAAGCCGATGTTCTCGCCGACCGACATGTGCGGGTAGAGCGCGTAGTTCTGGAACACCATCGCGATGTCGCGGTCCTTCGGCGCCAGCTCGGTGACGTCCCGGTCGCCGATGTGGATGGAGCCGTCGTCGACGCCCTCCAGCCCGGCCAGCATCCGCAGCGTCGTCGACTTGCCGCAGCCGGACGGCCCGACCAGCACGAGGAACTCGCCGTCGGCGACCTCGAGGTCGAGCCCGTCGACGGCGGGCCGCTCGACCCCGGCGTAGAACCGGGTCGTGTCCTGGAAACTCACGGTGGCCATCAGGTCCTACTTTCCGGCGCCGAGGGTCAGGCCGGTGATGATCCGGCGGGCGAGCACGAGGTAGAGCACGAGCATCGGGAGCACGACGATCGCCACGCCGGCGATCAGGCCGCCGTACTCCGACTGGTAGCTCGCGGCGCCGTAGAAGGTGAACAGCGCCCGCGAGAGCGTGAAGTGGGCCTGGTCCTTGAGGAACACGATCGCCAGCAGCGTCTCGTTCCACAGGCCGATGGCGTTCAGCGTCAACGCCGTGATCAGGCCGCCGCGCGCGAGCGGCAGCATGACGGAGAAGAACGTCCGCGTCGGCGAGGCACCGTCCAAAGAGGCCGCTTCCTCCAGCTCGTCCGGCAGCGAACGGAAGAACCCGGTCAGCAGGAACACCGTGAACGGGATCGACAACGCGACGTAGAGCAGGAACAGGCCGTACTCGTTGTCCAGGTGGGCTTTGCTCATGGTCACGAACAGCGGGATGATCACCGTCTGGAACGGGACGCCCATGCCGATCGCGACGACGTTCGTCAGCGGCCCGGACCCGCGCACGCCGAGCCGGGTCAGCGCGTACGCGCAGGGCGCGGACACGGCGACCGTCGCGACCGTCGCCAGCCCGACCAGCACCACCGTCGTGAGCACGGCGTCGCCGAACCCGGCGTTGGTCCACGCGTAGCTGAAGTTCCGGAACGGCTTGCCGAGGTGGAACCACTGGTAGGGCAGCGCGAACGGCTTGGTGAAGATCTCCACCGGCGTCTTGAACGACGCCGTGAGCAGCCAGTACAGCACCAGCACGTTGCCCGCGGTGAACGCCCAGACGATCACGGAACCCAGCAGCCGCAACGGGCTCAGCTTCCGCGAACCCGGTGCGGGACGCGGTTTGCGCGGCACCTTGCGCGGCGGTTTCGCGGCCGGGCGCACCGGCACTGTCTCGGTGACGGTCATCGGGTCCCCCTCAGAACTGGATCGCGTCACGGCGCATCAACCGGCGCAGGAGCACGACAAGGATCGACACCAGCGCGATCATCGCCACCGCGCAGGCGCAGGCGGCCCCGAAGTCGGGCGTGCCGTTCGAGCCGAAGGTCCGGTCGAACACGTAGATCCCGAGCGTCCACGCCTGGTTCGGCGGGGCGTAGGTGCCCGGCCCGGCCAGCACGAACACGAGCTCGAAGATCTTGAGCGCGTTGATCGTCCACAGGACACCGGCGACGCCGACGACGTCCCACGTCATCGGCAGCGTGATGTTGCGGAACTTCTGCCACGGCGACGCGCCGCCCAGCTCGGCGTCCTCGTAGAGGTACGGCGGGATCCGGTCGACCGCGGCCATCAGGATGGTGATGTAGAAACCCGAGCTGGCCCAGATCAGCGACGCCGTCACGACGCCGGTCACGTTGGCCGGGGCCAGGAACTTCGCCGCGTCCGCGCCGACGTGCTCCAGCACGTAGTTCGCCAGGCCCTGCTTGCCCGGCTGGTACTTGAACACGAACCCGAGGAACATGCCCAGCGCCACCGGCGCGACGATGTTCGGGAAGAACAGGATGGCCCGGACGACCTTGCCGCCCCGCATGTCCCGCAGCACCATGGTGAACAGGAACGCGATCGCGAACGTGCCGATGCCGCCGAGGAAGACGTACACCAGCGTGTTGCGGAAGGCGTACTGGAACGAGTCGCTCGCCCACATCTGCGTGTAGTTGGTGACGCCGTTGGGCTTGGGCGTGTCGCCCGCGCCGGCCCAGCTGGTGAAGCTCAGGACGACGGTCGCGAGCGTCGGCAGCACGAGGAAAGCCAGGTACAGCACCAAAGCCGGGGCGGCGAACGGCCAGAACAGCCGCTTCTTGCGGCGCAGGTGCGCGGCCCCGGCGGCGCGGGTCCCCCGATCCCGCGCCGCCGTCGTCGTGACCGTGGCCATCAGCTCTGGTTCTTCCAGAAGTCGGCACCCTTGGTCGCGAGCTGGTCCACGAACTGCTGCGGGTTCAGCTCACCCTTGAGCAGCGAGGTGTCGGCCGGGTCGAAGACGTCGGTCTGCCACTTGCCGCCGGCGATGCCGTCGATCCCGTCGTACTGCAGGACGTGCTCCTTCTTCGGGTCGTCCATCGCGGCCTTGACCTGCTTGAGGTCGTCCGGCACGGCGAGGTCGGCGCGCGGCACCAGGTTGTCGGCCACCGCCGGGATGCCGGACAGGATGTCCTTGTTGAGGAAGTAGGCGATGAACGCCTTCGCGGCCTCGGCGTGCTTGGCCTTCTTGGTGACGGCGAAGCCGATCGACATCTGCTCGACGGTGTCGTGCGTGGCGCCGGCCGGCATCGGGAACTGGAAGGAGCCGTAGTTGATCTTCGTCCCGGCGCCCTGCTTGTCCAGGTACTCGCGCGTCTCGCTCGGCGCCCAGGTGCCGACGTAGAGGTAGCGCGAGTCGCCGTCCGCCCAGCGCTGCTGCACCTGCGGGAACTTCGCCGCGTCCCAGCCGTCGATGAAGTACTTCGGCAGCTTCGCGGTTTCGGTGGCGGCCTTGAGGAAACCGGGGTCGGTCTTCCAGAGCTGCCCGGTCTTGTCGGCCGCGGCCTTGTTCAGCCCGCCCGAGCCGACGTAGCGCTCGGCGAGCTGGGTGAAGAAGTACATGTTGTAGAACGGGATGTCGCCGTCCTGGCTGATCGCGGCCTTGCCGTCGGCCTTCGCCTTGTCGAACAGCGCGGTCAGGTCGTCCATCGTCTTCGGCTGCTGGACGTCGCCGGCGGCGTCCTTGTTGAACCACCAGGCGCTCGACTGGACGGTGTAGGGGACCATGAAGTTGTGGCCCTCGCGGTCCTTGTTCTGCGGGAAGTCGTACGAGCTGGGCGAAAGCACGTCCTTGACGGTCTTGTCACCCTCGCCGACCTTCATCGCGAAGACGTCGTCGACGCTCTGCGTGCCGCCCGGCGTCGCGATCGCCGCGCCGACCTTGCTGACGTCCTGGTCGAACAGGTCCGGCACCGCGTCGGTGTTCAGCGCGGGCACCAGGTTCTGCGTGTAGGCCTTGCGCCCCAGCCACTGCACGTCGACCTTGACGCCGGTCTTCTCCTGGAAGCACTTGAAGGCCTTCTGCAGGACTTTCCCCTGAGGCTCGTCGGCCGTCCACATCGCCCAGTAGGTGAACTCCTTGTCCGTGGCGGGTTTGACCGCCGCCTCCGGGCAAGGCGCGTTGAGGTACTGGTCGACACCGGGCAACGCGTTCTCGCCGGTGTCGCTGCCGGAGTCCGCGCCCCCGCCGCAGCCGGCCAGCAGGAGAGAGGCCCCCACCGCACACGCCATGACCTTGCTTCGCCGCATCCGCCACCACCAGAGTTCGAGTTTCACGCAACTTCTGCGCGTTGCTGCGCAGTTTTGTTAGGTTTCACGCATCTGTCAACACTCATTGGAACAAATTCTGCTCAATCGTCACTTGGGCCCGCCCTCCGTGACCAGCATGAGCACACCGAGCAACCGCCGCACCTCGACGGCGACGGCGTCCCGCCCGGCGCCCAGGTACTTGCGCGGGTCGACGCGGTCCGGATGCGCACGCCAGTCGCCCGCGGCGGCCGCGGTGAACACCTTGTTGAGCTGGGTGGCGATGTTGATCTTCGTCATCCCGGCTTTCACCGCGTCGGCCAGGCCTTCGTCGGACACCCCGGAAGAACCGTGCAGCACCAGCGGGACCGGCACCCGGGCCCGCAGCCGCGCGATCAGCTCGAAGTCCAGCGCGGCGTCCCGGGTCAGCATCGCGTGCGAGCTGCCGACGGCGACGGCGAGCGCGTCGACCCCGGTGGCCGCGGCGAACTCCGCAGCCTCGTCCGGATCGGTGCGCGCCCCGGGCGCGTGCACGCCGTCCTTGCCCCCGACCTCGCCCAGCTCGGCTTCCACCCAGACGCCGTGGTCGTGACAGAAGGCGGTGATCTCGCGGGTCGCGCGGACGTTGTCGGCGTAGTCCAGTTTGGACGCGTCGAACATGACCGAGCCGAACCCGAGCCCGACCGCTTCCCGCACGAGATCGGCGGACTCGGCGTGGTCGAGGTGCACGGCGACGTCCGGCTCGGCCTCCCGGGCCGCGGCGAGCGCGGCACCGCCGATCGGCGCGAGGGAGCCGTGGTAGCGGACGGCGTTCTGGCTGAGCTGCACGATCACCGGCGCTCGGGCCGCGGCCGCACCGTCGACGATGGCGGTGATGTGTTCGAGCTGGATGGCGTTGAAGGCCCCGCAGCCGCGTCTCGCCGCCGCGGCGGCGGTGACGATCTCCCCGGTACTCACCAGAGGCATGACCTACTCCTGTCGTTTCGGGTCTGCCGCGGCTCGTCGTGAGTGGTTAGGGCGGTTAGAACCGCCCTAACCACTCACGACCCGCACCGCGACCAAGTCCACTTCGCGCTCGTAGTGCGCCAGGTCGATGTCGCCGGCCAGCGGGCCCAGCACCGCTGCGCCGGACAGCGCGACGGCCCGGCGCAGGATGTCCGGCCACGGCTCGCGGCGGCTGAGACCGAGCGCCAGCGCCGCGACCACCGCGTCACCCGCTCCCGTGCTGTTGCCGCGGAGCGCGGTGGACGGCGTCGCGTGCCACGTGCCCGAGCCGGTGACCGCGAGCAGGCCGACGGCCCCGAGCGACACGACGACCGCGCCCGCGCCCGCCCTGCGCAGCTCGCCCGCCGCGGCGACGGGGTCGGCCAGGCCGGTGACCTCGCGCAGCTCTTCGGCGTTGGGCTTGACCACGGCCGGGTGCGCGGCCAGGCCGGCCAGCAGTGCCGCGCCTGACGTATCCAGCACAGCCGGCGCGGACGTGCCCGTGAGCAGCGACGTGTAGGCGTCGGACGGCGCACCGGCCGGAAGGCTGCCGGAGCAGACCAGCACCTCGGGCGTGTGCCGCCGGACCGCGTCGGCGAGCAGCGCCCACTCCGCGACCGACAGCGCCGGGCCGGGCTCGTTCAGCAGCGTGACCGACCCGTCGTCGCCCAGCACCGTCGTGGTGCGGCGCGTCTCGCCGGCGATCGGCACCAGTTCCGCGGGCAGCCCGGCCGCACCGAGGTCCGCCGCGACCGCGGACCCGGTCGCCCCGCCGGCCGTCGCGACCGCGCGGACGTCGACGCCCAGCGCGTGCAGCACGCGCGCGACGTTGATCCCCTTGCCCCCGGCCCGGCTCCGGACCTCCCGGACGCGGTGCACGCCGTCCGGCCGCAGACCGTCCACTGTGTACGTGACGTCGAGCGCGGTGTTGGGCGTGACGGTGAGGATCACGGCGGGCTCACGTCAGGACGACGGAGCGGGAGAGACTGCGCGGGTTGTCCGGGTCCAGGCCCTTGCGCCGGGCGATCGCGCCCGCGACGAGCTGCGCGCGGACCAGGTCGGCCAGCGGGTCGAGACCGCTTTCGACGAACGTGCCGCCCGCCCGGCGGACGTCCTCGGCCAGCCCGTCCGGCGCGTGGCCGAACATCCAGGTCACCCGGCCCGGCTCGGCGATGCTGATCGGGCCGTGCCGGTAGTCCCACGCCGGGTACGACTCCGTCCACAGCAGACACGCCTCGCGGAACTTGAGCGCGGCCTCGTTCGCGAGCCCCACCGACCAGCCGGTGCCGAGGAAGCTGAACTGCCCAGCGCCGACCAATGACTCCGGCAGCGGCTCCGCCAGCACCCGCTCGGCCTGCGCGATGACGCCGGTCAGGTCCTCGCCGAGGTGCGCGCGCAGCATCGCGAGCGCGGTGGTGGCGAACCGGGTCTGCACGACCGAGCGTTCGTCCACCGCGGACAGGTCGACGACGCCGTCCGCGGCCCGCTCGATCTCGGCGGGCACGCCGGTGATCGCCGTGGTCCGGGTCCGGCCGCGCAGCCGCGCGAGCAGGCTGTGCACCTCGGTCGTGGTGCCCGAGCGGCTCAGCGCGAGCACGTGGTCGTAGGCCCGGCCGACCGGGAACTCGGACGCGGCGAACGCGTCGGTCTCGCCGAGCCCGGCGGTTTCGCGCAGCACCGCGTACGCCTGGCCGACGAACCACGACGTGCCACAGCCGACGATCGCCACCCGGGCGCCCGCCGCGGGCAGCTGCCCGCTGTTCGCCGAGGCCAGCGCGGCCGCGTCCCGCCAGCAGCCGGGCTGGCTCGCGATCTCCGCCGCCATGAAGGTCCCGCTCATGAACTCCCCATCCGTGCCGGTTGTGCGCAACACCTGTCACGTTAGGTGCAGTTTTGTGCGTCGTCAATCGTCGTATCGTGCAACTTCACACAGAGTCCGCGCAGAGAAGTGCGCGAGAAGACAGCAAAAAGGCCACCCTCGGCGAGGGTGGCCTGCAGTGGGAGAGCGGCTACCGGGGCTTGCGGCGCAGCAGCCCGGTGACGACGGCCATCGCGCGCGAACGCGACGACGGCACCGGCGTCACCACCGCCTCCGGGCCGATCCGGCGGCGCATGCGGTAGGAGAGTTCGAGCACTTCGAGATCTTCGGGCCGGCGTCTGCCGTGGACGTCCGGCCGCAGGTACAGCTCGCTGACCGTGACAGGCTTGCCACTGGCACGGGGTGGCGTGCGCGCCATCGGGAACCTCCGGGAGTAGCTGCCGTGCGGGATGGCGCTGATTCTATGAATCAAATTCGGGTTCGTCACCTTACTCACCAGTTGTGTCCGGCGTGTCCTTCAGACGGCCACCTGCCGCGTTAGCCTCGCCGCATGATCACCACTGGGGCGTTGACCGAAACCGACCGCGTGGCCTGGGAAAACCTGTTCACCGGCTACAACGAGTTCTACGACAGGCCGCTCACGCCGGAACTGGCGGAGCGCGACTGGCGCGAGTTCTCGACCGGCGAGCGGATGCACGCGCTCGGCGCGCGGCTCGACGGCGAGCTCGTCGGGATCACGCACTTCCTGACGCACGCCAGCACGACGTCGGGCGACGTCTGTTACCTGCAGGACCTCTTCACCGCCCCCGAAGCCCGCGGCCACGGCGTCGGCCGGGCGCTGATCGAAGCCGTCGCCGGCTGGGCGCGGGCCCGGGGTTGCGTGCGCGTCTACTGGCACACGCAGACGTCGAACACGACCGCGCGCCGGCTCTACGACCAGGTCGCGCTCGACAAGGGGTTCATGCAGTACCAGATCCCGCTCGGCTAGCGGCGGTGCCGGCCACCGCCGCCACCGCGGTGGTGGCCGTGCCCGCCGTCGTGGTGACCGCCGGACCACGCCGACTGCCGCGACGAGGCGAATTGCCGTTGCGAGACCGACTGCCGTTCCGAAACCGGCTGGCGCGACGGACTCGAGGGCCGGGCCGAGTGCTGATCGGCACCAGCTGCCCAGGGCGGGATTTCGTGCCGCACCGGCGCCACCCGGTCCGGCGGCGCGGCGGTATTTCCGGCCGGCTTTCCGGAATTCGACGGCCGGACGACAGCCGCGGGAATGATTCCGCCGAGTTTCGATTCCGGCACCACGGATTCCGGTGGCGTCACGACGTCCGCCGGCGACGGCGTCAGGGCCAGCGGCACGGGTTCGAGACCGACGGGCGGCCAGACCGCGCCCGCGGCGTGCTCGAACGGCTGTACCGCCAAGGCCGCGACCCCGCCGGTGATCGCGAGCGCCCCGGCGACGACCGAGAGCGCCCGGACGCGGGCGAGCGAACGCAGCACCGGGGACCGGCGCCGGTGCCGCGAGGGCGGCGCCTCGAGCGCGTCCTGCCAGCTGTCCGACCTGACCAGCAACTCGGCCACGCTGACCTGCTCGCGGCGCGGAGCCCGACGTGTCATCAAACCCTCCACCCTGGGTCGACCGGACGGTGGCGACGCGGCCGGTCGAGGCGATCTTAGGAATGACCGGGGGCCGTGTAAAGGATCCGCGCTCAGGACAACCGGCCACCGCCGTCGACGTGCAGGGTCGTCCCGGTGATGAACGGATTCGCCAGCACGCTCAGCGTGGCCGCGGAGATATCCGCCGTCGTGCCGACCCGGCGCGCCGGATTCGATTCCGCCGTGCGGCGGAAGAAGCCGTCCTTCGCTTCGCCGAGGCGGTCCCACGCGCCCGAGTCGACGATGCCCGGCGACACCGCGTTGACGCGGATCGGCGCGAGGTCCACCGCGAGCGCCTCGGCCAGGAACGCGACCGCGCCGTTCGTCGTGGCCATGACCGCCCGCTCGGGCTGCGGGCGCCACGCGGCGACGCCGGAGAACAGCACGATGGCGCCCCCGGCGCGGAATCGCGGAGCGAAGTGCTTGGCCAGCAGCAGCGGCCCGATCACCTTGGCGTCGAACGCCCGGGTGATCGCGTCCCGCTCCAGCGTCGCGACCGGCCCGTTCGCCGGCGCCGCGGCGAGGGTGATCAGATAATCGAGTTCGCCCACCTTGCCGGCCAGCGTTTCCAGCGATGATTCGTCCCCGAGATCCGCGAATTCCGCGCGTATTCCCGGCTCGGTGAAACGCTCCGGATTCCGCCCGGCGAAGACGACTTCCGCGCCCGCCGCGTGCGCGTCCGCCGCGATCCGGCGGCCGATCCCCGAACCGCCGCCCACGATCACCAGTCGCTTTTCCCGCAATGACACCAATGACATCGTCGTGCTCCTTTCGTCTCGCACACCGGGTTCAGCGCACGGCGGCGCCGGATCCATCCCGTCGCGATCCGAAGGTTTTCGATGGCTGCGATAGAATCGGCGAATGCCTACGCTGCGCGCGCTGGAGTGCCTGGTCGCCGTGCTGGACGCGGGGTCGATCACCGAAGCGGCCGCGCGGCTGCACCTGTCGCAGCCCGCGCTGTCCCACCAGATCGGCGCGCTCGAGCGCGAACTGGGCACGCCGGTGCTCGAACGGCTGCCGCGCGGGGTCCGGCCGACCGCGGCGGGCCGGGCGGTCCTGGACGACGCGCGCGCGGCGCTGGCGGCGGCCGAGCGGGTGGTCCGCACCGGCCGCGCGGTGGCGGGCGGCGGTGACGGCACCCTCCGGATCGCGTGCGCGGAGTCCATGACCGCCGGGCTGCTCGCGCCGGTCCTGCGCGCCTGGCACCGGCACCGGCCGGGCGTGCTGATCACGCTCACCGAGACGACGAGCGCGGACGCCCTGGTCGCGGCGGTGGAGGCGGGCGAAGCGGACGTCGCGGTGGGGCCACGGCCGAGCCGCTGGAGCGGGCACGAGGAAGTGGTGGGGCGCGAGGAGATCGTCCTGGCCCTGGCCGCCGACCACCCGCTCGCCACCCGCGCGTCGGTGCCGATCACGGACCTGGCCGGGCTGCCGGTGGTCCACTACCACCCGGACAACGGCCTCGGCGGCTGGCTGGACGAGGTGGCGGCGGAGCACGGCGCGGTGCTCGACGCGGTGATGCGGACGAAGCAGGCGGCGACGGCGGCCGAGCTGGCCGCGGCCGGTCTGGGGGTCGCGCTGGTCCCGACGACGGCGCTGACCCGGACGTTCGCGGGCGCGCTGCGGCGGCTGAAGCCCGCGCCGCACCGCGACGTCGTCACTTTCACCGCAACGCCGTCGGATTCGCTCGTCCGGCGGTTTCGTTCGGACGTGCGTCACCGCGGGATCACCGTCCCGGCCGCGCTACTGGACAAACTCTCCTGAGTGGCCCGTTAAATCCTGGTGAATGTGACAGATTCCCTACGAAGGTTTTGTGCCAACAGGACGAACTTCTCCGTCGCGGCCGGATTTCGCTGTGCCATTCGCCAAAGTTTGCTTCCATCGGATAGCTTGCTCCTACCGGCCAGTACCGGCGGTGGGGCCGATCGGGTGAGGGCGATCAGCGAAGATCGAGGGAAGCGGGGACGACCATGCCGAAGCACCGGCCACGTCGCAAGAGTGCGCGTTCCGTTCGCCGGACCGCCGCCGCGCTCGCCGGTGGCGCGCTCGTCGTGCTGCCCACGCTGACCGCGGGCGGCCTGCCCGCGCCGGTCGTCGTGGCGACCACCGGGGACGCGCTGCTGCCCGGCCAGGCCGCGCCGCTGCAGCAGCCGAACATCGTCATGCCGCCGGTCGCGGTCGACGGCAGCCTGCCGCAGCCGCCCGTGCCGATGCCGCTGATCGTGCCGG
This sequence comes from Amycolatopsis sp. cmx-8-4, assembly GCF_046548675.1. Lineage (NCBI taxonomy): Bacteria > Bacillati > Actinomycetota > Actinomycetes > Pseudonocardiales > Pseudonocardiaceae > Amycolatopsis > Amycolatopsis sp. cmx-8-4. Next base: position 100,806 of record NZ_JAEBDZ010000019.1, on the reverse strand, counting down.
GCGGGCACGCCGGCTCCGCGGGCATCTCCGGTCCGCTCGGCATCCCGGCCAGCATGCTCAAGGCGTACAAGAACGCCGCCGACATCCTGAACAAGGAACAGCCGGGCTGCCACATCGACTGGGCGCTGATCGCGAGCATCGGCCGCATCGAGTCGAACCACGCCCGCGGCGGGTACGTCAACGCGGCCGGCGACACGCTGGAGCCGATCCTCGGCCCGGTGCTCAACGGCGCGGGCGCGTTCGCCGCGATCCCGGACACCGACGGCGGCAAGTACGACGGCGACGCGCTGTGGGACCGCGCGGTCGGCCCGACGCAGTTCATCCCGGCGACCTGGCGCGGCTACGCCTCCGACGGCAACGGCGACGGCGTCTCGAACCCGAACAACATCTACGACGAGACCCTGGCCAGCGCGCGGTACCTGTGCTCGGGCGGGCTCGACCTCTCGACGGACGCCGGCCAGCGCGTCGCCGTCCGCCGCTACAACAACTCCCAGTCCTATGTGGACACCGTGCTGGCGTGGGCCACGGCCTACCGCGGCGGGGTGGCGCAGCTGCCCGACAGCGACGTCCCGATCGGCACGCCGAGCGCCCCGGACAACGCCGCAGCCGGCGGCCCGGTCGGCGTCCCCGCCCCGCCCGCTCCGCCGGTGGTCACCGGCCCGCCGGGGTCGCTCCCGCTGCCGGGCACGTCGACGACGCCGACCACTTCGACGTCCCCGACGTCCCCGGCGACGTCGACCACCCCGACGACGTCGACCCCGCCGGCCTCCACCACGCCGACGACGCCCACCACGCCGCCGTCGACCACGAGCACGACCCCGCCGCCGTCGACCACGGCGACGACCCCGGCCGGCTCGGCGGAGACGCCCACCGAGACCACCACCACGACCAGCCCGACGGGCTGAGCGCGGTGGAGCCGTTCCTGGTGCACATCCGCTGCGACACCGACGGCTACACCCACGCCGTCACCGAGGACGAGTTCGCGACGGGCCGCCACGGCGGCCGGTTCCGCGCGATCTGCGGGCACGTCGTGCTCGCGGCCCCGATGATCGAGGCCCCGGGCCGCTTCGACCCGACGTGCCGCGACATCCTGCGCGGCGACACGACGCCGGCCGAGCCGTCGGTGCCGGCGCAGGAACGCCGCCGGTCGCGGTGGCTGCGCACCACGCGCCGCTAGACCTCGGCGCCGGTGGTCGTGAGTGGCAATGAGGGTTCTAATCCGAATTACCACTCACGAGGGCCTGAATGCCGTCGAGCATGCGGTGCAGCCCGAACTCGTAGGCCGCTTCGCCCTGGGCCGCCGCCGTCCCGTCGAAGCCGCCGCCCAGCCAGGCGCGGTTGATCGCCGGGTGGCCCTCGACCGTGAAGTGGTTCTCCCAGAACGACGATCGCTGGTGCCACCAGGCCTCGGTGGACTGTCCCGTGCTGCGCTCCAGGCGGGTGTTCTCCGCGCCCATGGCCGCGTTCGCGTCGACGTACGTGCCGATCCCGTTGGCCGCCGCGACGGCGTCCCGCGGCGGCAGGCCCAGACCGTCCATGATGGACAGCAGGTACTCCTGGCCGGCCAGCTGCCCGGGGCCCAGCGGCGGCCGCACCCGCGAGACCTCGCACAGCCACGGGTGGTTCCGGTAGGCGTCGCCGGTCCGCGACGCGTACAGCGCCACCTGCTCGCGCCAGCCGGCCGGGCGCGGCTCGCCCGGCCCGGGCAGCCGCCGCTCGACGAGCACGTCGTCGACCATCAGGTCCACCAGCTCGGTCTTGCCCGGCACGTACGTGTAGAGCGTCATCGTGCCCGCGCCGAGCTCCTTCGCGACGCGGTGCATCGACGCGGCCGCGAGCCCGTCGGCGTCCGCGACCGTGATCGCCGCCGCGACGATCCGCTCGACCGTCAGCGTCGGACGGCGGCCCCTCGTCGGTTCGGCACCGCCGCCCCGGGCGCGCCAGAGCAATCCGAGCGTGCGGTCGATGTTCTCGGCACCACTGCGTTCGGCGGTCATGCGCTCCCCTCGCTCCTCCCGGATCTTACCGGCGAACCGCCCTCACCTGGCACTTCAGGACGTTGGTCCCGTGAATCCAGACGCGCGTCCACCTACCCTGGACCACATGACCGGACGCAAGCCGCCCAAGGTCTCCTTCCGCTGGTGGGTCGACCGCCAGATCAGCGAAGCGCGCGACCGCGGGGAGTTCGACGACCTGCCCGGCACCGGCAAGCCGCTGCCGCCGCCCCACCGGCAACGACGCCGCGACCGACTGGGTCCTGCGGCGGGTCCGGGCCGAGGGCCACGACACCGCGGCGTTGCTGCCGCCCGCGCTGGCGCTCAAGCGCGAGGTGCAGGACCTGCCCGGCACCGTCGCCGGCGAGCGGACCGAACGGCGGGTGCGGGAGCTCGTCGACGACCTCAACGAACGGATCCGCCAGGCCTACCGCAACCACCTGTCCGGCCCGCCGCTCACCGTCGCGCCGGTCGACGTCGAAGAAGCGCTCGAGGACTGGCGCCGCTCACGCGCCACGCCGTAACCACGCGCGTTCCGCCGCGCTCCACGCGGTCGTCGTGAGCAGGTAGATCCCGGCGGCCTGCGGCACGACGAGCGTCGCGAGCACCGTGCCGTAGGGCAGCAGCCGCAGCAGCTTCCCGCCCGGCACCTCGGCCGCGCCGGCCGCGCGCTGCCGGTCCTGCCAGCGCACCGAGAACCACGCGACGACGGCGAGCCCGGCCGCGATCACGAAGACGAGCGGGCTGCCGGCCAGGCCGTGCGCGCCCAGCGGCGTGCCGAACAGCGTCGCGCCGAGCAGCGAATTGGGCTCGCCTCCGATCGTCGCCGTCGTGAAGACGCGGTACATCACCATGAAGAACGGCAGCTGCGCCAGCATCGGCAGGCAGCCGACGAACATCGACGTGCCGGTCTCCTGCTGCAGCTTCGTCATCTCCGCGGCCAGGCGCTCCCGGTCACGGCCGTGCTTGGTCTGCAGCGCCTTGATTTCGGGCATCAGGACCGCCCGGGCGCGCTCGCCGCGAGCCGCCGCGCGGGCGAACGGGTGCAGCAGCAGCCGCACGGACAGGGTGAACAGGACGATGGCCAGCACCGCCGGGAGGGGGTTCAGCCAGTGGATCAGGTGGTACGCGCCGGAAACGGGCACGTCGAGAAAGCCGAACATGGGCAGCACTCCGCATGAGTGAGAAGGAGAAGGGCAGGCGGAATGGCTGCGTGAAAGGGTTTTACGCAGCCGGGCTGCGTAAACCGGGTGCTCGTGGCCTGCTGCGTCCGGGTGCTCCTGGGTCGCGGAGCCGGATGGACTCGGCCCGGCGGGCGCGGCGGCGAGCGGCGGCGACGCGGCTGCGCGCCGGCACCGACCAGAGCGCGAGCTCGCTGCGCTGCGTACTGCCGACCAGCAGGACGACCAGGAGGCTCGCGGCGGCGAGGGAGGCGAAGGCGACCAGCGCGGTGGGGCTGATCAAGACGGGGAACGCCAGCTCGAGCACCGTGTTCACGGCGGCCGCCCCCTTCCTTCCGCTCCCAGCGTAGCCGAAGTGCTAACAGCCCGATGGGCTGTAACCTGGTTCGATGAGAGGCCCATTGCTCGCGGTGCCGATTCTGGCGCTGCTTCTGCTGTTCACCGTCCCGTGGTGGACGCTCGTTCTCGCGCCGGAGTGGGGTACCGCGGGCTTCATCGCCGGCACCGCGCTCTTCGCGCTGGGCCTGGTGACGATGCCGGTCGCGATGGTCTTCGGCCACGGCAAGCGCCAGCGCGACGGCGGTGCCCGCCTCGGCGACACGCTGCTCGCCGTCAGCTGGGTGCTGTTCACGTGGTCCGTGCTGAGCCTGGTGCTGCGCGTCGCGCTGCTCGGCGTCGACGACCCGGCGCGGTCGCGGATCGTCGCGGGCGCGGCGGCGCTCGTCGCCGTCTCCTTGCTGGTGTACGGCAACCGCGTCGCGATGCGCGTGCCGCCGGTGAAGGCGACCGACGTCGTCATCCCGCGGCTCGGCCCGGCGCTCGACGGCCTGCGCGTCGCGGTGCTGACCGACACCCACTTCGGCCCGATCGACCGCACGAAGTGGTCGGAGAAGGTCGTCGCGGCGGTGAACACGCTGGACGCGGACGTCGTCTGCCACGCCGGCGACCTCGCGGACGGCTCGGTGGCGCGGCGCCGCAAGCAGGTCGACCAGCTCGGCGGCGTCCAGGCCAAGCTCGGGCGGTTCTACATCACCGGCAACCACGAGTACTTCGGCGAGGCGCAGGGCTGGCTCGACCACATGGCCGGGCTCGGCTGGGACCCGCTGCACAACCGCTCGACGCTGCTGGAGCGCGGCGGTGACCGGATCGTGTTCGCCGGTATCGACGACCCGACGGGCGCGTCGTCCGGCCTGCCCGGCCACGGCCCCGACCTGCCCGCGGCGCTCGACGGCGTGCCGTCCGAGGTGCCGGTGGTGCTGCTCGCGCACCAGCCGAAGCAGGTCGTGCAGGCCCGGGAAGCGGGCATCGACCTGCAGATCTCCGGACACACGCACGGCGGCCAGATCTGGCCGTTCCACTTGCTGGTGCGGCTGGACCAGCCGATGCTGTCCGGCCTCAAGCGGTTCGGCCCGACCCAGCTCTACAACAGCCGGGGTACCGGGTTCTGGGGCCCGCCGTTCCGGGTCTTCGCGCCCAGCGAGATCACGCTCCTCACGCTGCGCCGCGCCTGACCGAACGCCACATTGGGTGCGTCCAGCGCACCCAACGCCACATTGGGGCGCATGGTCGCTACCGACAAGTTTTTTTGTCTTGACAGTTTTTGTACTCGGGTGCCAGGCTGTGCGCCATGACCACCACCCTGAGCCCCGCCCGCACCGCCGCGACGCCGGACGGCCGGACCCGCGCCCTGCTCGCCTGCGGCGTCCTCGCCGGGCCCGTCTTCGTCCTGACCGGGCTGGTCCAGGGACTGACGCGAGCGGGCTTCGACCTCACCCGGCACCCGGCGAGCCTGCTGTCGAACGGCTCGCTCGGCTTCATCCAGATCACGAGCTTCCTGGTCAGCGGCCTGCTGACGATCGCGGCCGCCGCCGGGATCCGGCGGGCGCTCCCCGGCCGGTGGGGCCCGGGACTGCTCACGGTCTACGGCGTCGGCCTGCTCTGCGCCGGCGTCTTCCGGGCCGACCCGCAGGACGGCTTCCCGCTCGGCACGCCCGCCGGGCCGCCGGCGTCGGTGAGCTGGCACGGCACGCTGCACTTCGTCTGCGGCGGCCTCGGCTTCGCCGGCCTGATCGCGGCGTGCTTCGTCATCGGCTCGCACCTCACACGGGGGCGGGCCTGGTACTCGCGGATCACCGGCGTGCTTTTCTTCCTCGGCTTCGCGGGCGTAGCGTCCGGTTCGACGAGCCCGGCCGTGACGCTCGATTTCTGGGCGGCGGTCACCGTCGCCTGGCTCTGGCTCGCGACGACGTCAGCCCACCTGGCGCGGCGCTGAAACCCCTACCGGACAAGGAGAAGTCCCCATGAGCACGACGGTTTCCGCGGACGGCACCAAGATCGCCTACACCCGCGCCGGGTCCGGCCCCGCGCTCGTCCTGGTGGACGGCGCGATGTGCTACCGCGGGTCGTCCCCCAACGACGACCTGGCGAAGGAGCTGGCCGCGCACTTCACGGTCTACACCTACGACCGCCGAGGCCGCGGCGAGAGCACCGACACGACGCCGTACGCGGTCGAGCGCGAGGTCGAGGACCTCCACGCGCTGGTCGGGGCAGCGGGCGGTACGGCGCTGTTGTTCGGCATCTCCTCGGGCGCCGCGCTGGCGCTGGAAGCGGCGGACCGCGGGCTCCCGGTGACGAAGCTGGCGCTGTACGAACCGCCGTTCATCCTCGACGACACCCGCAAGCCGGTCCCGGCCGACTACCCGACCCGCCTGGACGAAGCCGTGGCGGCGGGCAAGCGAGGCAAGGCGGTCAAGATCTTCATGAGGGAGGGCGTCGGCCTGAGCAGCGGCGTGGTCGCGATGATGCGGATCATGCCGTTCTGGTCGAAGCTCAAGCGAGTGGCCCACACCCTCCCGTACGACACGGCGGTGGTCGGCGACCACCAGTCGGGCGAGCCACTGCCGTCCCCGGCGTGGCCGCAGGTGAAGATCCCGACGGTGACCATCGACGGCGGCAAGAGCCCGGAGTGGATGCGCAACGGAGTGGCGGCGCTGGCGAAGGCCCTGCCGGCAGCGGACCACCGGACACTGGCGGGCCAGACACACATCGTGAAGGCCGCGGCGCTGGCCCCGGTGCTGACGGACTTCTTCCGGAGCTAGGAGAGCACCCGCGCCCAGACGGGAAATGGCGGCGGCTCTGGCTCGTCCACCCCGTCCGGCGCGTCCTCCAGCTCACTCCAGAGAACGGCGCCCGGATGCGGGTCGGCGAGGAACGCGTCGACGATCGGCGTCAGGTCGCCGGCCAGCCGATATGAGCCGCCGAAGGGCAACGCCTCCGGGGCACGCGAGGAGACCGAGCACCGGAGCGCCCCGACCTGCTCGTCGTGCCAGACGTAGAAGGTCACGCCGGTCAGGCGGCCGGCGAGCACCTCGGTGAGCGCTTCGAACGCGGCAACGACCTCCCCGGTGGGCACCGCCACCGGGCCGGCGCTCAGCGACCAGGTGTTGTGCCGCGTTTCCGCGATGGGATCCGCGGGCTCCACCAGGAACTCCTCGGCGCCCAGCTCGGCGATCCAGGTCAGCAGCACGCCGGAAGTCTGCCATCGCCGCGATTACCGGTGGACGGGCCCGGGAACATGGTCACCATGAGCCCGTCCATCCGGATCGTCGAAGCCGACATCACCACCCTCGACGTCGATGTCGTCGTCAACGCCGCCAACTCCTCGCTGCTGGGCGGGGGCGGCGTCGACGGGGCCATCCACCGCAAGGGCGGGCCCGCGATCCTCGCCGCGTGCCGCGAACTGCGGGCCGGGCACTACGGGTGGGGGCTCAAGACCGGGCAGGCCGTCGCCACCACCGCCGGGGACCTGCCCGCGAAGTGGGTCGTGCACACCGTCGGGCCCGTGTGGTCGGCCACCGAAGACCGGTCAGGACTCCTCGCCGACTGCCACCGGAACTCGCTGAAGGTCGCCGACGAACTCCAAGCCAAGACCATCGCGTTTCCCGCCATTTCCACCGGGATCTACCGCTGGCCGATGGAGTCCGCCGCCGAGATCGCGCTCGCCACCGTCCGCGGAACAGCGACCGGCGTCGAAGAAATCGTCTTCGCGCTTCGCGGTGACGAAGCCGTCCGGGCCTTTCGCGCGCGTCACAACTCCCTTGCCTGAGCGATCACCCAGCGGGCAGGGTGCAGGCGTGCCCACTCGCGCTCTGGTCTTCGACTTCGACGGCACGCTCGCCGACACCGAGTCCGCCGTCCTCGCCTCCTGGCAGGAGACCTTCCGCGACCACGGCGTCGAGCTGCCGCTCGAAGCCTGGTACGCCGTGATCGGCACCCAGCACACCACGAACGCGATGTTCGCCCTGCTCGCCGAGCGAGTCCCCGGCGTCGACACCGAGGCGCTGCGCCCGATCACGAAAGCCCGGGTGCTCAAGCTCCTCGAGACCCTCGGGCCGCGTGACGGCGTCCTCGGCTACCTCGACTCCGCGCGGGACCACGGCCTGAAGCTGGCCGTCGCGTCCAGCTCGTCCGGGGGCTGGGTGCTCCCGCACCTCGAACGGCTCGGCATCGCGGGCTACTTCGACGCCGTCTGCACCGGTGACCGGCACGCCGCCAAGCCCCGGCCCGACCTCTACCTCGCCGCCCTGGACGCGCTGGGCGCCGACGCCGGCGACGCCATCGCCTTCGAGGACACCCCGCACGGCGTGACCTCGGCCAAGGCGGCCGGGCTGACCTGCGTCGCGGTGCCCAACGCGATCACCGAGAGCCTCGACTTCGGCGCGGCGGACGTCGTCCTGCCGTCCTTCACGGCGAAGCCGCTCAAGGCGCTTCTCAGCCGTTAAGGAGCGACACGACCAGCCGGTCGAGGAACGGCAGCTGGCCCTTGAGCAGCTTCTCCCGGGCGACGTCGAGGGTGAACCACTCGACGCGGTCCAGCTCGGGGAACTCCTGCTGCTTGCCCGAGCGCGGCGGCCACTCCATGGTGAACGTCCCGGGCACGACGGCCGCCGGGTCGAGGTCGGCCTCGACCGCCCACGCCGTGACGACCTTGCCGCCCGACTGCTTGATCTCGCCGAGCGGCACGTAGTCGCCGTCGGGCGCGGGCAGGCCCAGCTCCTCCCGGAACTCGCGCCGCGCCGCGTCCTCCGGGGGCTCGTCCTCGTCGAGCTCGCCCTTCGGCAGCGACCACGAAGCCGCATCCTTCTTCGCCCAGAACGGCCCGCCCATGTGCCCGAGCAGCACTTCGACGTCGTCGCCCCGCCCGCGGTGGAGCAGGAGCCCGGCACTGCGTTTGCCCGCCATCGGCCCAGTCTGCCGAAACCCGTCCGCGGCTCAGAAGCCGCCCTGGGCGGCCGCCAGGTCGGACCGCGCCATCACGTGTTCCATCAGGCTGGTCAGCACCTGCTTCGTCGACTCCCGCTCCCGCGCGTCGCACAGCAGCAGCGGGACGTCCATGCCGACGTCGAGCGCCTGCCGGACCTCCTCGGTGCCGTAGCGGTAGCCGCCGTCGAAGCAGTTCACGCCGACCACGAACGGCAGGTTGCGGCGCTCGAAGAAGTCCACCGCGGCGAAGCAGCTGTCGAGGCGCCGGGTGTCGGCCAGCACGACGGCGCCGAGCGCGCCCTCCGCCAGCTCGTCCCACATGAACCAGAACCGGTCCTGCCCGGGCGTGCCGAACAGGTACAGGATCAGGTCGGGGTTGATCGTGATGCGGCCGAAGTCGAGCGCGACCGTCGTGGTGGTCTTCTGCTCGACGCCCGAAAGGTCGTCCACGCCCTCGGACGCGGTCGTGATGACTTCCTCGGTGCGCAGCGGCGGCACTTCGCTCACCGAACCGACCATCGTGGTCTTGCCGACCCCGAAGCCGCCGGCGATCAGCACCTTGACCGCGGTCGCGGTCAGGTTGCGCCGGGGTTCAGAGTTTCCGGATGCCATCAAGAACCGCCTGGAGTACGTGTTTGTTGGGGGTTTCGTTCACCGGCGCCGCGGTACGGAACAGCACCAGGTTCTGCTCGATGAGGTCGCTGAGCATCACCTTGACCACGGGCAACGGCAGATCGACCCGCGCGGCCACCTCGGCCACCGAGACCGGCCGCTGGCACAGCGCGACGATGCGGGCGTACTCGGGTTCGAGCATGCCCGCCTCGTGCGCCGTGCGCAGAGCGACGACCAGGGTGATGAGGTCGAGCCCCAGGGTGTCGGACCGCGTGCGCCCACCCGTGACGGCGTAGGACCGGACCAGGGGGCCGGCCTCGTCGTCGAACCAGGCTTCGTGCTTGGCACTCATGTCGTCGTGGGCAGGACGCCGGCGCCGGTCCGCGGGGCGGAGGTGAGCACCTGGCCGACCCGCTTCACCATCAGGTTCATCTCGTAGGCCACGAGGCCCATGTCCGCGTCCTCCCGGGCGAGCAGGGCGAGACAGGCACCGCGCCCGGCCGCCGTCACGAACAGGAACGCGTGGTCCATCTCGACCATCGTCTGACGGACGTTACCGCCGCCGAAGTGCCGCCCGGTACCGCGCGCGAGACTCTGGAACGCCGAAGCCACCGCCGACAGGTGTTCGGCGTCCTCTTCGGTGAGGTTCCCGGACCGCCCGATGAGCAGGCCGTCCGAGGACAGCACCACGGCGCGGTCCGCTCCGGCGACCCGCTTGACGAGGTCGTCCAGCAGCCAGTCGAGCTCACTGACGCCTGAGTTGGCCATTACTCGCGCTCTCCGTACGTGTCGTCGTTCTCGGCGGGTTCCGCGTCCCGGGCCCGGCGGGTGCCCTGCTGGAACGCGGACAGCCGACTGCGGGCTGCTTCCGGTGAGTCGAGCCTGACCTCTTCCCGCTCCTGCTGTACAGGCCTATCTTCCCTCAACTGGGGAACGAGGCTCTGCTGACGTCGCCGTTGCGGCAGCGGCGGGCGGCCGGGGGCCTCCGGACGCCGTGGCTGCTGGGGCCGGGATTCCGACACCGCGGGCCGGGGCTCCTGCCGGGGCTCCTGCGGCGGCCACACCGGCTGCTGCGCGGCCGGGCGGGCCGGGCGCGAGCGGACGGGGGGCGCGGGCGGCCGGGCCGACGCCACCGGCTGGGCCTGGGTCGGCTGGCTGGACGGCTGGCTCACCGGCTGGATCTGGGTGGGCTGGCTGACCGGCTCGGAGACGGTCCCGACCGGCACCGGCGTCGGCTCGGACGGCGGCTGCGCCGGGGCCGGCGCGATCACCGGGGCCGGCTGCGTGGGCATCGGCGGCGGATCGGTGCGGTGGCGGGCCGGGCGGCGCGGCTGCCGCCGCAGCTGCCGGACCTCGTCGTTCGGCGGCTCGGTCTCGCCCGGGTTCGGCACCAGTTCCGGCTTCGGCGGGGTGATCGGCTGCTCCGGCTCGAGCTCGGCGAGCGGGGCGAGCAGGTCGGTGCGGACCAGGACGATGGCCCGGGTGCCGCCGTAGGCCGACTCGCGCAGGTGCACCTGGATGCCGTGCCGCGCGGCCAGCCGCGCGACCACGAACAGGCCCAGGCGCGGCTCGTCGGACAGCGCCATGATGCCGAAGTCCGGCGGGGCGGCCAGCAGCGTGTTGATCTCTTCGGTCTGGTCCGGCTCGAGCCCGAGGCCCTGGTCCTCGACCTCGATCACGACGCCCTTGCCGACCACGTTGCCGCGGACCTCGACCCGCGACTGCGGCGGCGAGAACGACGTCGCGTTGTCGATCAGCTCGGCCAGCAGGTGCACGAGGTCGCCGACGACCGGGCCGCGGATGGCGATCTGCGGCAGCGCCGCCGTCTTCACCCGGGCGAAGTCCTCGGTCTCGGCGGACGCGCCGCGGACCAGCTCGGCCAGCCCGACCGGGTTGCGCCACTGCCGGCCCGGCTGCCCGCCGCCGAGGATGATCAGGTTCTCGGCGTTGCGGCGGGCGCGGGTGGAGAGGTGGTCGAGCTGGAACAGCGTGTCCAGCTGCTCCGGGTCCTCCTGCTTGCGCTCGGCCTGGTCGAGCACCTTGAGCTGGCGGTGCACGATGACCTGGCTGCGGTGGGCGATGTTGAGGAACACCGCCTTGGTGCCCTCGCGGATCTTCGCCTCGTCGATGGCGGCCGCGATGGCGGTCTGCTGCGCCTTGTTGAACGCGTCGGCGACCTGGCCGATCTCGTCGGTGCCGTGGTCGAGGAAGTGCCCGCCCTCTTCGAGGTCGACGGGCTCACCCGCCTGGACCCTGGCGACCAGCTCGGGCAGCCGGACCTCGGCCGCGTCGAGGGTGTCCTCGCGCAGCCGGTGCAGCCGGCCGATGAGCCGGTTCGACAGCCGGACGGCGACGAAGACGACGAAGACCGCGAACAGCACGGCGATCACACCGGCGATCAGCGACTCGGTGAACGTCGAGTCGGCGTCGTCGATCGCGGCCTGGCTCGCGCTGGCGCTCTGCGCGACGAAGATGCCCGACAGGGCGTCGCCGACCTGTTTCGCGGCGGCGCGCCACTGGTCCTGCGCCACCGGCAGCTTGGTCAGGTCACCGCGCAGGAACGCGGTCTCGACCTGGTTCACGATCTGCCACGGCTGGCTCGCCAGCAGCTGGTCGTACTTGGCCTTGACGTCGGGGATCATCTTCGGCGCCGACGCGTCGAGCTGCGCGTGGTAGGCACCGACCTGGCCGACGTAGGTGCGGAAGTCGTCGTTCGTCAGCCCGCCCGCGGCCAGCCCGGCGGCCGCGAGCGCGTCACTGCGCTGCATCGCTTCCGCCGCGGTGAACATCGGGATGGCGGTCAGCCGGTCGAACGCGTTCTGCGCGCCACGCGCGTTCTGCGCCAGCCCGGCCAGGCCGTCGGTGAACTGGTCGATGATCTTGTTGTAGAAAGCGAACGCCTGGCTGATCTGGATCTGCCCGCTGTCGACCGCCTGGCGCGTCTGCGGCAGCTGCTGGTAGAGCCCGAAGAACGTGGTGATGTTCTTCTGGACACTCGGCGGGGTGTCGTCGTAGCCGGCGAAGCTGTCCTTGAGGTACTCGATCGTCTTCGCGGCGTTCTGGTCCGTCTTCGGGCGGACGGCCGCGAGCACCGCGCGCTGGTTGCCCTGGCCCGCGAGCAGGCTCAGGGTCGCCAGGCGCTCCTGCTGCAGCGCGCCGAAGAACGGGATAGACGGCGCTTCCGAGCCGCGGATCCGGTTCACGTAGTCACGGCCCGTGACGGCGTCATAGATCAGGTAACCTGCGAGAGCCACGCCGACGAGCAACAGCGCGACACTGGGGATGAGCGCGATCGTGAGGACGCGCTTCCGAATCGAGGATCCCCGGTTGCGTCGAAGAGAAATCTGCTTCACCTGGGTCCGTTTTCCTTCCGGCAGTACATGGTTTCGGGTCGCCCGAGGCGGTCAACACCCGGATTCCGACCAGCCGGATCAACATCACCGTGGTCTGCTTCGCCCGCGACGACGTTAGGCAGCCCTTCAGGGCACGTCAAGTCCGTGGCGATAACCGTGATCTTGGAAACGGTGACCTGCTCACACTTGTTGCCCGTGCTTGGAAAGTCCACCACCGAAAGTCGTGACGTTCGTCCCAGGACGGCTTCCGTTTCACGCCACGGGCGCACGCTGTGATCGGACACTGTCGAACCAGTCGCCGCACCAGGGTGCGCTACGTACAGCGGCGCCGAATCGTTCGGTGAGAAACATCACGAGTGTGCCACGCCCAGGCCGCATCGTCACTTCGTTCGGGCCCGCGGGCGGCCGGAATGCGGAAATGCACACGATTCGCGAGCGGTGCCACGGATTCACCGGAGTGCGGGCCGGAATTCCCGCTATTCCGCGTAGCGTGAGTTCGACCAGCCCGAGGCAGGTCCGGAACCGGTTCCGGAAGCCGATACCGCGACGCTGCTCCGAATGGAATAGCGCGTCGTCGAAGAATTCGATTACCGGACGGCGACGAGACAGAGCGTTCTCTATGCTCGGGGCATGAGCACCACCGGACGCCGGTCCGCGGCCCGGGACCGCCTGCTGGAGACGGCGTCGCGCGTCTTCTACACGCGCGGGATCCACGCCGTCGCCGTCGACGAGGTGATCGAGGCGGCCGACGTCAGCCGCGCCACCTTCTACCGGCACTTCCCCGGCAAGGAAGACCTGGTCGAGGCCTACCTGGCGGCGGAGGACACGGCGATCCGCGCGCGTGTCGCGGAAGCGGCGGAGGCGGACGTGGCGCCGGCCGAACTGGTCAAGCTGCTGGTGCTCGGCATCGGCGACGAGATCTGCGGCCCGGGGTTCCGCGGCTGCCCGTTCATCAACGCCGCCGCCGAGTACCCCGACCCGGACCACCCGATCCGCCGGGTCGTGCACGAGCACCGCACCTGGTTCCGCGAGTCGATCGCCGGGATCCTCGGCGCCACCGGCCACCCGGAACCCGGGGAAGCCGCCCGGGAGCTGACGCTGCTGCGCGACGGCGCGATGGTCGGCGGTTACCTCGAAGACGCGCCCACGGTGCGCGCGAGCCTGCTCCGCGCCGCCGAGGCCGTCTTCGGCGGCTGAAGTCCTTTCACCGCAAGGGTTTCCTCAGCCCGGGAACTCGTCGGCGAGAGTGTTCCAGAACTGCAGCTCGTAACTCTGGAACAGCCGGGCGTAGCGCAGCGCTTCGTGGACGTCGAGGCGGTGCGCGTCGATCCCGGCCTGGATCGCGGCGAGCGCCCGCTGTTCGATCTCCGGGACGTCCGCGGCGAAGAAATCGAAGAACGCGCAGGCGGCGTCGTCGAACCCGTAGTGCTCGCGCATGCCGGCCGCGACGTCGGCGCAGTACCGGCCGAAGGCGGCGAAGTTGGCGAAGATCCCGGCCGTGGCCGCCGCCTGCTCGCCGTTCAGCGCCAGCCACGCGACGTAGGCCGGGTACGCCTGGCAGCCGGCGCGCGGCTGCTCTTCGCCGTGGTCTGGACCAGCCGCGGCGATCAGCGCGTCGAGCATCAGGTGCGCCTGCTGCTCCCCCGGCGCGAGCCCGCCGAAGAACGTGCGCGCGTTCGGCTCGTCGGCCCGCGCGGCCAGCGCGTGGAAGCTCCGCCAGTCACTGAGCGTGATCCGTTTCTCCTCCGCGGCGAGCGCGGCGAACACCCGCCGCGGCGCGCGGCCGGCGGTGATCAGCGGGACCAGCCGGTTGTCGTCGTCGCGCGCGGCGAGCCCGGCCTGGATCTGGTCGAGCAGTTCACGAGCCTGCCGGGTCATCGGATCCCCTGTCGTGCGCCGGACGTGGCCCGTCCATTCAAGCGAAGTTCGCGGCCCGGCGCCCGCGTGCTACCGAGGACGGTCGTGAGGAGCTGACCGGCCGAAACCGGATGAAGGAGACATTTGACCTGGCCGCGATTCTCTATCCACCAGCCTGCGGAGCCCCTAAAGTGTGGCCATCCGGACCACCAGGAGGCCAGTGTTGACCACCCCGTCCGTCGCCGAGCAGACCGAAGGTCAGACGATCCCGCGCCTGCTGCACCGCAACGCGGTCACCTACCCCGACCTGCCGGCGATCACTTCGCTCGACATCGAGGGGCAGCCGACGCTCAGCTGGCTGGAGTTCCGCACCGCGATCGCCGAGGTGTCCCGCGGCCTGGCCGGGCTCGGGCTCGCCCCGCGCGACCGGCTGCTGATCATGGCGCCCGGCTGCCCGGACCACATCATCGCCGACCTCGCCGCGGCGCACCTGTCCGCGATCCCGTGCACGGCGTACGCCACGCTCAGCCCGGACCAGATCCGGTTCGTCGCGCGGCACAGCGCGGCGCCGGTCGTCGTGCTCGGCGGTGAGACCGAGCTGGCCCGCTGGCGGCCGGTGCTCGACGACCTCCCCGCGCTGCGCCACATCGTCGTGATGGACGAGACCGCGATCCCGGAAGGTGACGACCGGTTCGTCTCCCTGGCCGGCATCCGGGCGCGGGGCCGGGAGGCGCTGGCCGCCGACCCCGAGGTCTTCGAGCAGTCCTGGCAGGGCATCAAGCCCGACGACCCGCTGTCGATGATCTACACCTCGGGCACCACCGGTGACCCGAAGGGCGTCGTGCTGTCCCACCGCAACGCGATCCACCAGGCGTACGCGGTGACGGAGCTGCACCACCCGCCGATGCACGCGACGAACATCGCGTACCTGCCGCTCGCGCACATCGCCGAGCGGGAGCTGTCGGTCTACCTGCCGATCGTCTGGGCCGGGCACGTGCACACGCTCGCCGACCCGTCCGGTGTGGTCGGTGCGCTCGGCAAGGTGCACCCGCAGAGCTTCTTCGGCGTCCCGCGCGTGTGGGAGAAGATGGTCGCCGGGCTGAAGAACATGCTCGGCGGCGTGCCGGAGGACCGGCGCGCGGCGTTGCTCGCGGCGAACGAGCTGCTGCAGCAGGGCTACAAGCTGCGCAGCGCCGGCCAGGAGGTCCCGCCGGAGCTGGCCGAGCGGATCAAGCAGACCGACGCGGCCGCCCTCGCGCCGGTGCGGGCACTGCTCGGGCTGGACCAGGTGCTCGTCGCCTCCAGCGGCGCGGCCGCGCTGCCGGTCGAGATCATCTACTTCCTGGCGGGTCTCGGCATCGAGATCGCCGAGGTCTGGGGCCTGTCCGAGACGACCGGCGCGGCGACGTCGAACTCGGGCGCCGCGTTCCGCGCGGGCAGCGTCGGCAAGCCGCTCGCCGACGTCGACGTGCGTGTCGCCGACGACGGGGAGCTGCTGGTCCGCGGCCCGATCGTCTTCCTCGGCTACCTGCAGGAGGACGGCACGATCGCCGACGCGACCGACGCCGACGGCTGGTACGCCACCGGCGACATCGGCACGATCGACGAAGACGGCTTCGTGACGATCACCGACCGCAAGAAGGAACTGATCATCACGTCGAGCGGCAAGAACATCGCCCCGACGCGGATCGAGGGCCTGCTCAAGGAGCACCCGCTGATCGGCCAGGCCGTCGCGATCGGCGACGACCGGCCCTACGTCACGGCGCTGCTCGTCCTCGACGACGAGATCGCGCCCGGCTGGGCCGCGGCGAACGGCGTCGACGCGCAGCCCGACGAGCTGGCCGACCACCCGGCGGTGCGCGCGGAGCTGGAGCGCGCCGTCGAGTCGGCCAACAGCCGGCTGGCGCGGATCGAGCAGATCAAGCGCTACCACGTGCTGCCGAAGACGTGGACGCCCGAGTCGGGCGAGCTGACCCCGACGTTGAAGCTCAAGCGCCGCATCATCAACGACCGCTACTCGGCCGACATCGAGGCCCTCTACGCCGCCGCCCGCAACCCGGCCCCCACCGCCGGCTCCTAAGGCCCCGAAGCGTCACTTTCGGTAGGAAAGATGCGTCCGCAGGCCCTTCGGGCGCATCTTTCCCTATGAAAGTGCGGCTTTGAGACGCAAAGTGGTCAGGCGGTGCGGGGCGAGGTGTCAGTCCACTTGCGCAGCCGTGGTGGGACGCGCTTCTCCAGGCCGTAGTTCTCCAGGTGTGCGCTGAAGACCTCGTCGAACGCCTTCTGCACCGTCTCGGTGTCCCACACCGGGCGCTCCAGGATCGGCTGCTTGAGGAACGGCTGGCCCATGACGTGCAGCTGCGGGCCGTTGCAGCGGATCATCTGGCCGGTGATGCCGTCCGAACCCTCGCCGAGCAGGAACAGCACCACCGGCGCGATCCGCGACGGCGTGCGGTCCGGCGGGCAGGCGCGCAGGGAGCGTTCGGACTTCCACACCATGCGCGTGTGCGCGAGCGGGCAGACGGCGTTGACGCGGATGCCGACGTCTTCGAGGTCCAGCGCCCACGAGTAGGTCAGGGACGCGACCGCGCCCTTGCTCGCGGCGTAGACGCCGAGCTTGCGCTGGCCGAGCGAGGCGCCGGAGGAGATGTTGACGATCGAGCCGCCGGTGCCCGCGTCGACCATCGCCTTGATCGCGGCGAGGCCGGTGTTGACGACGCCCAGGACGTTCACCTGGACCAGCTCGCGGGCCTGCTCGGCGTCGTCCTCCCAGGGCAGCGCCTCGTAGTTCAGCCCGGCGTTGTTGACGAGCCCGTCGATCCCGCCGAACTCCTTGACGCAACAGTCGACGATCTCCTGCGCCTCGCCCGCCTCGGCCACGCTGTGCCCGCTGGCCACGGCCCGGCCGCCGTGGTCCCGGATGGTCCGGGCGGTCCGCTCGGCGAGCTCGACGTCGATGTCGTTGACGACCACCGCGCCGCCGGCCCGCGCGATGTGCACCGCGAACGCCTCGCCCAGCCCCCGCCCGGCGCCGGTCACCACGACCGCCTTGCCCTGCATCAAGTCGTCCATCGTCATCTCCCCGATCTGCGGCGCCGTCGG
This sequence comes from Amycolatopsis sp. cmx-8-4, assembly GCF_046548675.1. Lineage (NCBI taxonomy): Bacteria > Bacillati > Actinomycetota > Actinomycetes > Pseudonocardiales > Pseudonocardiaceae > Amycolatopsis > Amycolatopsis sp. cmx-8-4. The sequence goes on along the minus strand of NZ_JAEBDZ010000019.1, from coordinate 83,445 downwards.
CGCGGCGGCCCGTCCACCCCGGCCGGTCCTGGCTCCAGTCTTCGCCCGTTCGGCCCAACGGAGCATCGCCACGACGACGAGCGGCCGCTGCCCTGCGCCGAGCGAGTCCGGTTCGATCAGCCCGGAGATACCCGCGCACCGGTCACGGCCACCGTCCGCCGCCGGTCAGGCGGTGTAACCCGATCGGTTCGAGGACGCGGTACCGCGTCGTTCCGCCTACGTCGGCGAGTAGCCGACGGCATACTGTTAGTGGTCCCGGGAGCACGGGTGTGACGCCCCCGGACCGGATTGTCACTGACGAGGCACAATGCGGGGCGATCCATATTCACTCGATCGGGGGACGGTGGTCAGAAGGTGACGACGCGCGCGACACCCCGGTTCCGGGCCGTCCTCGCCAACCGCGAGTTCCGCGCGCTGTGGTTCGCCGAGACGCAGTCGATGCTGGGCGACCAGCTCACCATCGTCGCGCTGGCCATCCTCGTGTTCGACCGGACCGGGTCGCCACTGCTCTCGGCCGTCGTCTACTCACTGACTTTCCTGCCCGCGCTCGCCGGCGGCCTGGGCCTGTCCCAGCTCGCCGACCGCTTCCCGCGGCGGGCCGTGCTGGCCGCCGGGTCGCTCGCGCAGGCCGTGCTGATCGGCCTGATGGCCGTGCCCGGCCTGCCGATGGGCTGGCTGTTCGTGCTGTTCGTACTGGCCCGGCTGGCGAACGCGCCGGGCAACGCCGCGCAGAACGCGCTCGGCCGGGAGATCTTCACCGACGACGACGTCTACCTGCAGAGCCAGGACCTGCGCGGGATCACCAACAACACGGCCATGCTGGGCGGCCTCGCCATCGGCGGGTTGCTGGTGACGACGATCGGCACGTCGTGGGCGCTGGCGATCGACGCGCTGACGTTCCTGGTCGCCGCGGTCGCGGTCCAGCTGCTGGTGCTGCGCCGCCCGGCCGCCGGGGACGGCGGCGCCCCGTGGTTCGGCGCCATCCGGCAGGTTTTCGGCGACGAACGGCTGCGGGTGCTGCTCTACCTGTCCTGGCTGGTCGGGCTGGCGGTCATCCCGGAGGGCCTCGCCGCGCCGCTCGCCGCGCAACTGGGCACGGGCGAACAAGCCGTCGGCTGGCTGCTGGCCGCCGACCCGCTGGGCTTCGTGCTCGGCACGTTCGTGCTGTCGCGGTTCGTCTCGACGGAGCGCCGCCGCAAGCTGCTGGGGGTGCTGGCCGCGCTGCCGCTGGCCGCGCTGGCGGCCTTCGCGCTGCGGCCGGGGCTGGCGACCGCGCTGGTCCTGCTGGCGCTGGCGGGGGCGACGGGTGCGTACGTCATCACGGTGTCGGCCACGTTCATCACGTGGGTCCCCAACGACATCCGCGGCAGCGCCGGCGGGCTGTACCGGACCGGGCTGCGGGTCGCCCAGGGGCTGGGCGTGGGGATCGGCGGGCTGGTCGCGCAGTGGGTCGGCTCCGCGAACACGACGATCGCGCTCGCCGGTGCGGTGGGCCTGCTGCTGGCCGTCCCGGTCGCGCTCGCCTGGCGCCGGGTCGACGGGCCGGAACCACCGCCGTCATGAGCCGGGGTGAAGAGATCCGGGTTCAGAGGTCACGGTTCGCCATCGGAAGCCACCTCTCCGTGAAGTCAAGATCGTGAATGGGATTCGCACTCGTCACAGGTCGCGGTTGCGCACGGGAGCCACCTCTCGAAGTAATCAAGGGACCACAATTAGCCGACGGATCAGAGATCGCGGTTGGTCAACGGTGCCACCTCCGTGGGGAGCCTGAAGATGCTTTTGGTCCGCGTTCCCGGCGGATACGACGGGGACCCGGCAGTTCCGTTGCTGTCGGATGATACCCGGCGGCGGAATGCGTGAACCACTCTGGCAGGTACCGAAGAGATTACTCAAGACCCCAAGTAGGCTGGAAAGGAGGTGACCAATTGCATCCCGGACCAGACGACGCCCCGACCGCGGGCCGCCGCGCACCGCGGCCCGCGTCGTCGCGCGCGGAACCGGACCAGGTGGCGACCACTACCAGTGGTCCATCCGGGACACTCCGGCGCGACCACCCGTACTCGCCGCGCAACTGGGCGCTCTGGCGCCGCCGTCCGCGGGTGGTCGCGTTCATCCTCGCCAGCGAGGCGATCGCCGTCGCCGTCCTCGCTTTTTCGCTCACCCGTTCCCCGGCATTGGTGCCGCGCGACTGGATCAATTTCGCGATTCTCGCCGCCGGCGCCACCATTCACATCCAGCTGACCCAGCGGCAGGAAGAAAGACGCCGGAACCGCAAAAAGACGGTCCTCATCGACCTCACCGCGGTGTGGACCTTTTCGGCGGCGATGATCCTTCCCCCGCTGTTGATTCTGCTGGTCATCTTCGTCATCCGGCTGCAGCACTGGTTCATCGCCCGGCGGCCGGCGCACAACTTCATTTTCTCGTCGCTCACGCACGGCCTCGCGGGCGTGCTCGCGCACCTCACCTACGTCGCGCTCGGGCCGCACCTGCTGGGTCTCGGCTGGGGCGACTTCCTGTACGAGTTCGCCACGATCGTCATCACCGGCGCGATCTACGAGGCGATCCAGATCGTCTACGTCGGCGGGGCGCTCGCGCTCGGCATGTCGTCGGAGCCCACGGTTCGCAACGTCCTCGGCAGCCCGGCCGACAACATGCTCGAAGCGATCACCATCGGCCTCGGCGCGGTGACCGCGATCCTGCTGGCGGTGGTGCCGCCGATGGTCGCGGTGATGGCCGTGGTGACGGTCGTGTTCAATCGCCTGGCCGAACTCGACCAGCTGCAGAACGACGTCCGGACGGATCCGAAAACCGGCATTCTCAACATGCGCGGCTGGTCGGAGACGGCGGAGCGCGCACTGGAACGGACCGCGCGTTCGAGTGATCAGCTGGCGCTCCTGATGGTCGATCTCGACCACTTCAAGTGGATTAACGACACCTATGGACACCCGGCGGGTGACGACGTGCTGCGCACTGTTGCGCAAACCCTCGACGAGGTGACCAGACCGAGTGACTCGGTAGGCCGTTTCGGCGGCGAGGAATTCCTCATTCTGCTACCGGACATCGACGAAGAGGCCACGCACGACGCCGCCGAGCGCATCCGCATCGCGATCGCCAAGCTGCACATCGTCACCACCGACAAGCGCGGCGACCCGGCCACGATCGCCGACCGCACGACGTCGATCGGCGTGGCCCGGTACCCCAGGCACGGCGACACGCTCGACCGTCTCCTGCAGGCGGCCGACGCGGCGGTCTACCGGGCCAAGGAAAACGGCCGCGACCAGGTGAGCTTCGCCCCGGACACCCCGGACGAGCTACCCGCGTCCTGACGGCCTGGCGCCCAGCCGGACCGTGAGCCGGGCCTTCACCAGCACCTCCGCCGTCGTCCCCGGGGCCGCCGGGGTGAGCCGCGGCCGCTCGCCGCGGACTCCAGGCGCGGCACCCGGCGCGTTCACCGGATTCCGGGAGAGGGGTCGCCGCGCGGAGTTCTCCTCCCCGGCCGACCACCGGAGCAACCCACGCGGCCGCGACCCGCAGGGCGAGCGGCCCAGCCCGCGCAACCGCAGCAGTTCACGCAACTCGCGACGCCGAGCCACCTGCGGAGCCCCGAACCGCGGAGCGACCGGCGCAACCGCACACCTCCGCGTCAAGCCGACCGGCCCGCGCCAACCCGTTCTCGCCCCTCAACCGCCCAGCCGGACCGTGAGCCGCGTCTTCACCAGTACCTCCGCCGTCGTCCCCGGCGCCGCCGGGGTGAGCCGCAGCCGCTCGCCGCGGTAGCCCGCGGACTCCAGGCGCAGCACCCGGGCGCCCGGGGCCGGGCGTGGGTGGCACCAGTGGCGGACCGGGCCCGTGCCGGCCGGGTCCTTCGCCAGGATCAGGTACTCGAACCCGAGGTCGTCGGTCACCCGGCCGAGCCCGTTCCACCACAGCGCCCGCAGCGTCGGCCCGGGCCCCAGCTCGACCGGCGGGTCCGCTTCGACGTCGACGCGGAACCCGCTCGAGCCCACGCGGATCCCGCGGACCTCGAGGATCGCCCCGCCCTTCGGCGCCGCCGGCTCGCCGGGAAGCCGGTCGGCGCGGGGCAGCAGCGCGGCGACCGTCAGCTCGGCCGCACGACGGCCGTCCTCCCCCGCCGGAACCGGCGGCACGCCGCGCAACGAGGCGCCGAGGATGCCGTGGCCCATGACCTCCGCCCAGTTCAGCGCGGCACACCGCAGCCCGGGCTCGGCCCGCAGCCGGTCGGTCACCGGGCCGGCGCCGCGGCGGGAAGCCCGCACCAGCCGGGCCGCTTCCGGTGGCCCGGCGCCGAAGAAGCCGGTCGCCGCCCGGTCGAGCGCGCGCACCTGATCGGCCGGCGCCACGCGCGCGACCTCCCCGGGACAGCCGCGGGCGAGCAGCGCCGGCTCCACGCTCCGCAGCGCCCGGGCGAGCACCCGGACGTCGGGATCCCGCGGTTCCCGCAGGGACGCGCCGGGGGCGAGGCGGCGCAGCGCGCGCACGGTGTTCTCCACCGGCACCCGCCGATCGGTCGAGCACACTGGACGTCCCCCTGGTCACCGCGCCCCGCCCCGAGTCTCCGCACCGCGGCCCGGCCGTGGAAGGCGAGAACGGGCAGCCGATCGGGCAACCCCACCGCGCACCCGGGGGTTAGCCCCGTGTCGGCCCGGCGGCGGGGCTGGCACCCTTGACCCATGCCAGCCCCGACCGAGCCGTCGCGTGTCCGCCGACCCTGGTCGACGTCGGGCTGGCTGTTGCTGGTGCTGCTGGTGGTGTTCGCTTTCGGGCTGATCGCCTCGCGCCCGCCGTCACCGCCCGACCAGGGGCCGCCCACCGGCGACGTCCTCGCCGCGCAGAACGCGATCGAGGCCCTGGTCCACCCCGGCCCGCACCCGGACGCGCTGGCGTTGCTGCCCAAGGACTTCACCGCGCTCAGTGGCGTCAGACCGGGTTCGATGCCGGCCCGCGACGGCACGGTCCGCGCGGTGCACGTCGACGGCGGCTGCTCGACGCCGTGGGGCGACGACAACACCAAGTGGGACTACGCGGTGCCGTGCAAGGCGCACGACCTCGGGTACGACCTGCTGCGCTACGCCGACCGCAAGGGCCACCCGCTCGGCCCGGAGGTCCGCGAAGCGCTCGACAGCCGGCTGTCCTACGACATGCACCACGCCTGCGACCTCAACCCGATGGACTCGGCGGGCACCTGCCGGGTCGTCGCGTCGTTCTACTCGGCCGGGCTGGTCGTCAACTCGTGGCACCAGCGCTGGGGCCCGCCGGTCGGCGACCCGATCGGCCCGATGGTCGCCGGCGTGCTCGTGATCGCCTGCCTGCTGGTGTTCCGGCTGCGCGGCTGGCACTACGCCCGCCGCGTGACACCCACGCCGCGCCCCGCTCCCGCACCCGCGTCGGTGAGCCGCTGGGCGCTGCTCGGCGCCGGCGGGGTCGTCCTGCTGCTGCTCGGCGAGGCCGTGACGGCGCTCGCGGACTGGGCCGGGGCGCCCGAACCGGCGTTGTGGCCGCTGACCTGGCTCGCCCAGCTCGCGCCGTTGATCTTCTTCGCCGGCGGCCACGCCAACGCGGCCGGCTGGCGCGCCGAGCAGGAGACGGGCGGCGGCTACCGCCACTACCTGGCCGAACGCGCCAGCCCGCTGCTGCGCCCGGCGCTGATCTTCGCCGTCGTCGCGCTGCTGACGCCCCTCGCGCTGGAACTGCTCGGCATCCCGGCGGGCACCACGGCGACGGTGATGCGGATCGCGTTGCACCCGCTCTGGCTGCTCGGCGTCTACCTGCTGACGATCGTCTGCGCACCGCCGCTGCTGGCGCTGCACCGCCGCGCCCCGGTGGCGGCGGCGGCCGGCCTGCTCGCGCTGGTCGTCGGCGGCGAGCTGGCCGCAGACTGGACCGGCTCGCCGCAGCCCCGCTACGCGGCGACGTTCGCCCTCGCGCTCCTCGCCCAGCAATTCGCCTTCGCGCACGCCGACGGCGTACGGCCGTCACGACGTCTTCTCGGCTTCGCGGCCTTCGCCGGTGTCACGGCGCTCGCCGTGGTGAGCGTCGTCCGGGGCGGGCCGCCGCTGCTGCTCGGCAGCCCGGGCGCGCCGGCCGCGTTCTCGGCGCCGCCGTGGGGCGTGCTGCTGCTCGGCGTGACCCAGCTGAGCCTGCTCGGCTTGCTGGCCGGCCCGCTGTCACGGCTCGGCTCCCGGCCCCGCGTCACCGCGGTGTGCCGGCTCGTCGTGCGCGCGCCGATGAGCCTGTACCTGGCGTTCCTCGCCGGGATGCTGCTGCTGGTGGCGCTCGTCTACCTGCCGGGCCGGATCGCCGACGGGCTGACGTGGCTGGTCCGGCCGCGCACCCTGGTCGCGGTCGGGTTGCTCGCGGTGCCGGGGGCGCTGGTGTTCTGGTGGTTCGAGCGGCACACGCACGGCGCCGGCCAGCCGCGCGCGGCGGAGCTCCCCGGCCGCCGGACGGCGGTGCTGACCAGGGCCGCGGCGGCACTGGGCATCGGCTACGCGACGCTCGGGGTGTTCGGCTTCGCCCTGACGCGCTTCGGCGGCGTCGCGGCGGACGCGGACATCCTCGGCCTGCGGCTCGACCCGATCCAGAGCCTGGTGCACCTGCTGCTCGGGGTGTTCCTGCTGCACACGATCCGGATCGGCGCGAGCGCGGCGACGGGCACCTGGCTGGCCACGGCGCTGGCCTGCGCGCCCTCGCTGCTGTTCGCGGCCGACGGCGGCACCCCGGGCCTGCTCGGCGTGACGCTCCACGCGGCCACGGCGGTGTTCGCCCTGCTGGCCGCGGCCGGAACGCTGCTCCCGGCCCGCCGAGCCGCCAACGCGTCCCCCTGACCCGTCCGAAGGCCGAGCTTTCGTAGGGAAAGATGCGTCTGAGGGCCCCTGCGACGCATCTTTCCCTATGAAAGCTCGGCCTCGCGGTGGTCAGGCGTTCACTCGACCGTGGGACACCGGCGCTCCTCCGGGCTGACCGGTTCGCCCTGCTCTTCGCGGCGGCCGCTGCGGCGTCCGGCGACGGCGGTGTCCTGACCAGGCGAAACCGGTCTGCCTGCGGGAAAGTGGGTGGTGCACGCCACATCCACAGGGGGATGTGTAACGCTACGGCAACCAGGGGAAGGCCCCATGCGTCCCATCCTGTAGCCCTACAGATCTGAGCAGTGAGGAGGCGCCCGCGTGGATCACCCGCCTCGGAACGGGCAAGGCGACCGCCGCCCCGCCCGGCCCTGGCAGGACGAGGACGAGCCAGGACGAGCTGACGCGCGCCGTGGCACTCCGCCTCCTCGCCGTCCCGCACCTCGCCGTGAACCCGTGGACGCCCGCCGCCCGCCGCCACCGAAGCGGCCGGCGCCGCGGGCCCGCCGCAACTCCTTCCGGGGCGCGAAGATCGCGCTGACCGTCGTCTCGCTGCTGGTGATGGGCCTGACCGGGTACGCGTGGGCCGCCATGCAGGGCCTGGTCAACGGCCTCAACTACGCGAACGTGATCAGCAACGACGCCGGTGGCGACAAGCCCGCCGACGGCGCCCGCGACATCCTGCTCGTCGGCCTGGACAGCCGCACTGACGCCCAGGGCAACCCGCTCTCGCGCGAGGTGCTCGACCAGCTGCGGGCCGGCGACTCCGACGGCGAGCTGAACACCGACTCGCTGATCTTCGTGCACATCCCGAACGACGGCAGCAAGGCCGTGGCGATTTCGCTGCCGCGCGACACCTACGTCGACATCCCCGGCGGCTACGGCAAGCACAAGATCAACTCCGCGTACGCCCGCGCGATGCTGTCGGCCCGCAAGGACCTGCAGAAACAGGGCGTGACCGACCCCAAGCAGCTCGACGTCCAGGCCAACCAGGCCGGGGCGAAGGAGCTGATCCAGACCGTCGAGAAGCTCACCGGGTCGACCATCGACAACTACGCCGCGGTCAACCTGCTCGGCTTCAGCGAGATCACCACGGCCATCGGCGGCGTCGACGTCTGCCTGAACAACACCGTCAAGGACGAGTACTCCGGCGCGAACTTCACCAAGGGCCAGCACACGATCTCCGGCGTCGAGGCGCTCGAGTTCGTCCGCCAGCGCCACGGCCTGCCCAACGGCGACCTCGACCGGGTCGTCCGGCAGCAGGTGTTCATGGCCGGCATGGCCCGCAAGGTGCTCTCGGCCGGCACGCTGACGAACCCGGGCAAGCTCAGCGACCTGATCGACGCGATCAAGAAGTCGGTCGTGCTCAACCAGAACTGGGACATCTTCGGGTTCGCCCAGCAGATGAAGGGCCTGACCGGCGGCCAGCTCGAGTTCCGCACCATCCCGGTGAAGAACATCGACTACAAGACCCCCGAAGACGGCTCGGCCATCCAGGTCGACCCGACCGAGGTGAAGAACTTCGTCCAGGGCCTCGCCGGGCCGCAGCCGGGTGCGACGACGCCCGCGCCGCAGGCCGACAGCGCGAACAAGGCGACCACGGTCGACGTCCGCAACGCCTCCGGCAAGACCGGCCTGGCCGCGACCGTCGCCAAGGCCCTCGAGGTCAAGGGGTTCACCGCGGGCGACACGGCGAACTCGGCCTCGCGCAAGACCACGGTGATCTGGGTGTCGAAGGGCGGCAAGGACGCCGGCCAGGCCGTCGCGGACACCCTCGGCGGCTCGCCGACGGTCCAGGAGGACAAGAGCGTCCGGGCCGGGCACGTGACAGTGTTCCTCGGCTCCGACTACAAGGCTCCCAGCACCGACTCGAACGCCGGTTCCAGTGCGGGGGGCGCGACGTCCCAGGCGCCCGCGCCGCCACCGGCCGACGAGGAGAAGCCCATCACCGCCGAGGGCGTTCCCTGCGTCAACTGAGTCACGGCACCTGCAAATTGCACGTCGTGGTCATCTGCCGTTAACCCGTTAGGCCTAACTCGCGCAATCGGTATCAAAGACATGCCGGAATCCGCGTAATGCGTGGGCACCTGCGCACTTACATACACGTGAGGGTGCACCTGCACGGAAACTGTCACCTCCGTGAAGGTGCCGCGGGAGGAACACGGCAGGGGACATTGATGTGCTGATCGACGCCGAGGACTACCAGCGGATACTCGGAGACGAGCTCCGCAAGCTCAGGCGCAGCCGAGGCTGGACGCGCAAGGAGCTGAACCAGCACCTGCAGAGCGAGATCTCGCTGCAGACGCTGGCCACCTACGAACTGGGCACCAGACAGTGTTCCGTGGTGCGGCTGGTCGAGCTGTGCGTCGCGATGGACGAGCTGCCCCAGGACCTGCTGGCCAAGGTGCACCGGCGGGTGTTCGTCGACGAGCCCGGCCGGGTCCGCGTCGACCTGCGCAAGGTCGTCGCCGACGCGCCGCCCGAGCTGCTCCCCCTGCGCCGCTGGGCCGAAGACCGCCTCCGCACGGCCGGTGACCACGGCCCCGGCGAGGTCGCCCTCGACCTGCCCGCCCTGGAGCGGATGGCGGAGCTCTGCGAACTGCCCACTGTGGACCTGATCGCCAGCCTCCGCCGCTACGTCTCCCGCTGATCCCCGCCCGGTCGTGAGTGCGTAACAGTGTTCTAACACTGTTACGCACTCACGACCGCAGCTGTCAGCCCACCAGGTAGTCCTCGCGTCGCACCTTGCGCGTGTCGAGCCAGTAGCGCCAGGTGAACCCGGGCCAGATCGTCCGGTTGACGCCTTTCGCGTCCAGGTACCAGCTCTTGCAGCCGCCGCGGGTCCAGATGCCCTTCGCGAGCTTGCGCTGGATCCGCGTGTTGAACCGCTCCTGCACCTCGGCCTTCGGTTCGATCGCCCGGCCGCCCGCGAGCCGCAGCGCCTCGGCGACGTAGGAGATCTGCGCCTCGATCATGAACACCACCGAGTTGTGGCCGAGGCCGGTGTTCGGGCCAAGCAGGAAGAACAGGTTCGGGAAGCCGGCGACGGTGATCCCGAGGTGCGTCCGCATCCCCTCGGTCGCCCACTCCTTGCCGAGGTTGCGCCCGTCGCGGCCGACGATCTCCAGGTCGTCGAAGGCGTCGGAGACGTGGAAACCGGTGCCGTAGACGATCGCGTCGACCTCGTGCTCGACCCCGGCCGCGTCGACGACGCTGTGCTCGCGGACCTCCCGGACGCCATCGGTCACGACGTCGACGTTGTCCCGCGCGAGCGCCGGGTAGTAGTCGTTCGAGATGAGCACGCGCTTGCAGCCCATGGTGTAGTCCGGCGTGACCTTGCGGCGCAGCGCCGGGTCCTGGATGGCCTGGTCGATGTTGCGCTTGGCCAGGCGCTGGCCGATCTTCATCATCCACGTCTGGCCGTTGAAGCCGATGGCGCGCGCTTCGAGCGTCCAGTAGAGGAAGTTGCGGTAGGCGCGCTGGGCGAGCGGGAACGCCTTGAACAGCGCCCGCGCGCGGCCGGACATCTCGTGGTCGGCCTTCGGCATGATCCACGGCGGCGTGCGCTGGAACAGCGTCAGCTCCCCGACCTCCGGCGCGATCCGCGGCACGAACTGGACGGCGCTGGCGCCGGTGCCGATCACCGCGACCCGTTTGCCGGCGAGGTCGACGTCGTGGCGCCACTGCGCGGAGTGGAACGCCGGGCCCGCGAACTTCTCGATGCCCGGCAGCTCCGGGATCTGCGGCAGGTGCAGCGCCCCGACGCCGGCGACCAGCGCCTGACCCGCGAACTCGTCGCCGCCCCTCGTGGCGACGTGCCAGCGGTTCTCCTCGCCGTCCCAGCGGGCCCCGGTCATCTCCTGGCCGAAGCGGATGAACCGGCGCAGGTCGTGCTTGTCGGCCACCTCGCGCATGTAGCGCCAGATCTCCGGCTGCGGCGAATACGCCCGCGACCAGCCCGGGTTCTGCTCGAAGGAGAACGAGTACATGTGCGACGGGATGTCGCAGGCGCACCCCGGGTAGCTGTTGTCGCGCCAGGTACCGCCGACATCGTGCGCCTTCTCGAGGATGACGAAGTCGTCGCGCCCCTCCTTGCGCAGCTGGATCGCCATGCCAAGACCGGAGAACCCGGTCCCGACGATGACGACCCCGGTCTCCGTGCGGTTGCCCATGGCCTGCCTCCCGGTTTCCTGTTACCCGTCGTCCAGCTTACTCAGAGTAGGTTACTACCAGTAGAGTGTTGCCCGTGACCACCGCCAAGCGCAAGCGCATGCCCCGGGCCGAGCGGATGCGGCAGATGATCGACGTCGCCGAGCAGGTCTTTTCGGCGCGCGGCTACGCGGCGGCCTCCATGGACGAGATCGCCGAGCTGGTGGGTGTCTCGAAGCCGATGCTCTACGAGTACTTCAACTCGAAGGAGGGCCTGCTCCTGGCCTGCATCCAGGAGTCGCGCGCGGTCCTGCGGGAGGTCACCGAGCAGGCGATGGTGGGCGCGACCACCGCCGAGGACGCCCTGCGACGCGGCCTGCTGGCGTTCTTCGTGTTCATCCGGGAGCGGCGGCAGGCCTGGTCGCTGCTGCGGCACGAGATGGCACTGATCGGCACGCCGGCCGCCGACGAGGTCGAAGAGACCCGCCGGCAGCAGACCGACCTCATCGCCGCACTGAAGAGCGGTTATTTCGCCGGAGACGACGACCTGCAAGCCGAAGCGGCCGCGGAATTCGTCGTCGGAGCCTGCGAGCGGCTCGCTATCTGGTGCGAGCGCCACGAAGAAGTGACCCCCGAAATGGCCACCGAGTACGCGATGGACGTCCTCTGGGCTGGACTTCGGCGTCGTGCACGGTAATCTGCTCGTGCATTAGGCCATTTGGTCGTTACTCAGCGCACTTTGCGCTCCGTGTCTTGTGACACAGAGTTGCTCTACGGTATCGATGACACGGTACAAAAGTGTGCTGGGCTTCGCGCGGTCGTGAACAGGGTGGCGGGAACCACGTCATAAGGACGTGGCAACCGGGTCACGTACGCGTGAGGGCATGCTGGAGAGGGAGAGGGGCGTGAGGCAGATGGTGGAAGCGATCACGGCGACGTACGTCCAACAGGACGCGGACTGGGCGATCACGGTCAGCGGCCAAGGCAAGGAGCTGACCGCCCGGGCACCGGGCATCATCGCCGCTCGGGACCGCGCGGACCAGCTGGTCGAACAGCTTTCCGGCGGCGGCCGGACCACGGTGGTGCACCTGATCAACGGCAGCGCGCTGGACTTCACCAGCGCCTACATGACCGCCCGGCTGACGCTCCCGAAGCTCCCGCCGCTCGAGGTCCCGCCGCCCGGCAGCGTGCCGAAGCAGCAGACCGCCGAGAAGGTTGTCGAGAAGGTCGAGAAGCCGGCCGAGAAGAAGCCGGTGCTGCCGACGGGCAAGCAGCTCCCCAAGGAAGTCGAGGAGCCGAAGCCGGTGGCCGAGCCGGCCCCCGAGGTCGAAACGAAGACCCCGGCCAAGCCGGCCCGCGCCTGAGCTACTTGAGGAGCTTGCGCACCAGCAGGGCGAGCACCAGGACACCCGCACCGATCAGCGGGTACTTGACCTTGGGGTTGTCCAGCTTGGCGCGCACGCCGTTCTTGGCCGCGTCCGCGAGTTTCTTCGGGTCGGCCTTGACGGTCAGCTGGTCGAGCGTCGCCGCCAGGGCGGTTCGAGCCTGCTCGATCTCACGCTCGATCGTCTCGGGATCGCGGGCCACGGGTCCTCCTCGCCGCAAGGGACTGCTGGTGGCCAACGTTAGCTGGCCCGCCCCCGGAACCCCGCACCGGCCACGGCCCGGCGTGGCGGAGGCCGCAGCACGCTACGCTTCCGGATGCGCAGGGCCCGTAGCCCAATTGGCAGAGGCACACGGTTTAGGTCCGTGCCAGTGAGAGTTCGAGTCTCTCCGGGCCCACTCGAATCCCCCCGCTCGCTCAGCCGAGCGTGACGTGCCGATCGGCTCTCGAGTTCGCATCGACGCCTTCCGCCGATCTTCGACTGCGTCCTCGCTACCCTTCCAAGGGTAGCCACTGGTACTTTGGTACCGAGAAGATCGTTCGCATCGCCTTGAGAGGAGTTCGACCATGGCCACGACGGCGCCGATCAAGGTGGACGCCGCGACCGATGAACTCGTGTCTCACGCAGCTCATTTCCTGTCGCGCTCGAAGAAGGACATCGTCGATGCCGCCGTGCGCGAGTACATCGACGCTCACCGCGACGAGATCAACGCGGGCATCAAAGCCGCGCTCGGCCGGCTCAACGGCTCCGACGCCGCCGCCATCTCCCTGATGACCGGATTCAGCGCCGCCGAGATCGACGACCTCGGCGGCCTGCCGAAGTAGCTCAGCGTGTGCCCATTGGCACCCGCCGCAACCAAGTTCTCTAGCATTTCGATCATGACCCAGGTCCCGGTCGGCGTCCGTCCGACGAAGAGATGCCTGGCCGACCTCGGCCTTTCGGTGCCGGATCTCGGCCACCCACTCGACGAGCTGGACAACCCGGTCGTCGCGGCCGCGCAGGCAGTGCCGGAACAGCGGGACGCCGGCGGGGCTCGTCGGATCTTGGCTCTGTGCGACCGAGTGTGGTTCAAGGTCAAGACCGCCGACCAACGAGCCGTCGTCACCCAGCTGCACGACGACGACCTGCCGGACGGACTGCCACGCGACGCCGGCACGTGGTGGATCGGCGCAGCGGGACGCCGCCAAGCCGACAGCCCCCAGCGCGACTTCTACGAGTCGATCAAGCGCGAGTGCACGGAGGGCAAGACCGTCTCGACCACGCGTCTCCTCCCCGCCGACTGGGATTGGAAGCGCTTCACCGCCGAGCAAGCCGTCGCCTGGCGTCGTGAGATGAAGAAAATGGTGCTCCGCCTCATCTCGATGTCGCTCACGACCGGAAAGCTCGCCGTGGCCGAGTTCCGCCACCATCGCGTCAAAGCTCTGGTGCGTCTCGACGAGGATCACGAGGCCTACCTGGCGATCATCGCCGAAGGCATCCCCGACCCGGCGATCTTCGCCCTGCTCCTCGACTGTGTTCCCGGCGTCACGCCGGACGACTGGCAGCCTGAGCCGTCTCCGCTCGCGGAGATGGAACCGGCACCCGGCGAGATCATCTGGTCGACGCTGCTTCGCTCGGAGGTGGCGAGCGCGATTCTCGACCTCGACACCGCCCGCTGACCTCGCCCCCCGGCTCTCCTGAAGCTCAGCCGAGCGTGACGCGCGGTGCCAGCGCCCGCAGGAAGTCCGGGGCGTCGAACAGCTCGCCCGCCGAGGCGACGCCCTTCGTCCTGGTGCGGCCCGTCAGGATCCGCTCCACCGCCTCCACCGCGAGCGGCGCCGTGACCGCGTAGATGTCCTGGCCGCGCGCCACCATCCGGCGTTCCTCGCCACCGGATCGCACCACGACGTCGACCACGAACGTCTCCGGTGCCCCCGACCGCTCTTGAGCCGCTGACAGGCCCTCGGCCGCCACCGAAGTCATGTACGTCGTCACCGACGTGACCTTCAGGTGGCTGGGGATCGTCACGACGTCGGCCATCGTGAACTCGCCGAGCACCGGCTGCGCGCCCAGCGGTTCGGGGAACGGCCACGACAGCTTCGGCAGCGCGTCGTCGTGGTACTCCAGGCGACCGTCCGCGAACCGGATGCGCTTGCCGCCGCGCCGCGTGTGGGAGACGCGGCCCGCGGCGAGCGTTCCCGCCGTCGGGTGCCAGCCGCTCAGGCCGTACGCGACGTGAATCTCGTCCGCGCTCGTCCAGTCGCCCATGGCCGCCGTGGTCAGCAGGTCGCCGAGACCGCCGTAGAACGCCATCGCCGGGACGACGACGGTGTCCGCGTCCGCGAAGCGCGCGAAGGTGTCGAGGTTGGCCTCCAGTTCGGCCGCGACGTCGACGTAAGGCACGCCCGCCCGCTGCGCCGCCTCGATGACCGGGGCGGCCGTCTCCGCGAAGGGTCCCGCGGTGTTGATCACCGCGGCCACGCCCTCCAGCGCGCGGTCGAGCGACGCCGGGTCGTCGACCGAGGCGGGCCGGCCGCCGGGCAGGCGCGCCGCGTCGCGGCCGGAGAGGATCGGCTCGAAGCCGCGTTCGCGCAGCTCAGCCACCACGAAACGCCCGGTGTGCCCGTAAGCGCCGTAAACCAGTACCGATGTCATGCAGCCATCCTGACGAGCGCGGCGCCGCGCTGACAGTGTCCGGAACGCCATCATGCGTACAATTCCGGACATGAAGACTGTGGCGCTGGCCGCGACCGACGGGATGCTGTCCTTCGAGCTGGCCATCGCGTCGGAGGTCTTCGGCGAGAACCCCCGGTACGACTTCGCCGTCTGCGGCTCGGCGCCCGTCCTGGTCGGCCGGTTCCGGCTGGAGCCGGAGCACGGGTTCGACCGGCTGGCGCGCGCCGACACGGTGCTCGTCCCCGGCTGGGCGGACGTCGACGTCGACCCGCCGGCCGACCTGCTCGACGCCGTGCGCGCGGCCCACGCGCGGGGCGCGCGGGTGGCGTCCCTCTGCACCGGCGCGTTCGTGCTGGCCGCCGCCGGCCTGCTCGACGGGCTGCGCGCGACGACCCACTGGGCCCACACCGGCGTGCTGGCCGAGCGCTACCCGGCGGTGACCGTCGACCCGGACGTGCTCTACGTCGACAACGGCAGCGTCCTGACGTCGGCGGGCAAGGCCGCGGCGATGGACCTGTGCCTGCACCTGGTCCGCACCGACCACGGCTCGGCCGTCGCCAACACGATCGCCCGCCGCCTGGTCGTGCCGCCGCACCGCGACGGCGGCCAGGCCCAGTTCGTCCCCGCGCCGGTGCCCGCCCGGGACGACCACCCGCTCACCGAGCTGTTCCCCTGGGCGGCCGGACGCCTGGACCGGCCGCTGTCGGTGGACGACCTGGCGCGGCGGGCCAACATGAGCGCCCGCACCCTGACCCGCCACTTCCGGACGGTCACCGGCACTACGCCGCTGCAATGGCTGCTGACCCAGCGCATCCGCCGCGCGCAGGAGCTGCTGGAGACGTCGAAGAGCAGCGTGGACGCCATCGCGGAGGCGGTCGGCATGGGCACGGCCACGACGTTGCGCCGGCACTTCCACCGTACGGTGGGCGTGGCCCCGGACGCCTACCGCCGGACGTTCCGCGGTTAGGGTTCGCCCCGATCCAAAGGGCAGCCGCAGGACCGGCCTCGACACCGATCCCCGGGTTCGGCCGGTTGTCCACAACCTCGGTCGCTTGTGGACAACGCGGCCGCGGCGGCGCCGGAAACGCGGATTTGTCAGTGGCCGGCGGTACGCTGGTCGTGGGACGTCCCCCCAGGGAGCGGTGGGGGTTCGAGTGAGGGCCTCCCCCACTCGGAAATATGCCGCCTATCCGGCGATCTGGCCCGGGCACGTACTGGCCGGGGTGTCGCTGGACCGGCTGTGAGGGGCGGACCGCGCCGGCCGCTGGGTCCGGTCCATCCCGCTGCCGACTGTGAGCCGGGGACCAGGCCACACCGGCGCCCGGGCGTCGTTCGAGAGCGTGGGCGACGTCGTCGTCCCGCCCGGCAAGCCGGACTCTGACCACGTTCTCGTTCGCCGCACACCTCGACCAGCGACCTGGATGACCGAGCACGGCGTCGCGCCCGAAGACGCGAACGCCTACGTGGCGCACGTCTTCGGTGAGCTGGGCCGGACCCTGCTCCGGCACCCCGGCACGCTCGAAGACCTGGCCGGGAAGCACCTGACCCCGGGCGCCATCAACGAGCAGTTCCTGACCGACCTGCGCGACGACGGCCTGCGGGAGAACGTCCGGAAGAGCCTCGACGCCGTCCTGGCCCGGGTGAGCGGTCAGTAGCGGACGTCGCTCTGCAGCAGCGGCGGGTAGACCGCCGACGGCTCCCCGTCGACCGTCGTGCCCGCGAACTGCAGCATCGCGCGCTGGGCGCCGCGCATCGGGGCCGGGTAGTCCAGCGTCGGGGCCGAGACGTCGTCCAAACGGGCGAGCTGGTCCGCGGAAAGGGCGATCTCCAGCGCCGCGAGGTTGCCGGTCAGGTGTTCCAGGCGGCGCGCGCCGACGATCGGGACGACCGTGCCCGGGCGGGCGCGCAGCCAGGCCAGTGCCACCGCGGCGGACGTCGTGCCCAGCTCGCCGGCGATCGCCGCGACGGCCTCGACGACGTCGAACTCCGCGTCGCTCGGGCCGCCGACGTACGCCGCGCGGGCTGACTCGGGGGTGCCGGCGCCGCGGCGGTACTTGCCGGACAGGAAGCCGTTCTTCAGCGGGCTCCACGGCGTCAGCGCGATCCCCTGGTCGAGCGCGAACGGGGCGAGCTCGCCTTCGACGGTGCGGGCCAGCAGCGAGTACTCGACCTGCAGCGCGATCAGCGGCGTCCAGCCCCGCAGCTGCGCGGTCGTCTGGGCCTGCGCGGTGACCCACGCCGGGGTGTTGGAGAAGCCGACGTAGCGGATCTTGCCCGCGCGGACCAGGTCGTCGAGGGTCCGCAGGGTCTCCTCGATCGGGGTGTTGCGGTCCCAGTTGTGCAGCCAGTACAGGTCGAGGTAGTCGGTCCGCAGGCGGCGGAGGGTCTGTTCGAGCTGGGCGATGATCGACGCGCGGCCCGCGCCGCCGCCGTTCGGGTCGCCGGGGAACATGTTGCCGAAGAACTTGGACGCCAGCACGACGTGCTGCCGGCGGCCGGGCCGCGCGGCGAAGAAGTCGCCGAGGATCTTCTCCGAGTGGCCGTTGGTGTAGAAGTTGGCCGTGTCGACGAAGTTCCCGCCCAGGTCCAGGTAGGACGCCAGGATCTTCTCGGACTCTTCGACGCTGCAGCCGGCGCCGCCCGGGTCTTCGCCGAAGGTCATCGCGCCGAGCGCGAACGGGCTGACGCGCAGTCCGGACCGGCCCAGGGTGACGTAGTGATCGAGTGACATGAAACGCTCCCTGCGTGTCGGATTGCCTGATACCAGGAAACGCGAGTTGCCAGCTCAGCGGTAGATCGATCCACGCGACCTCTTGCACGATCCTCTCGACATTGGTTCCCTTGAGGCATGCTGCTCGCCGAAATCCGCGACCTCGTCGCGGCGCACGCCCGCGCGGACCTGCGCACCCGCGTGCCGGGCCTGCTGTTGTCCAAAGTGGACTCCGCGGAGCCGCACCATTCGCTGACGGAGCCGCTGCTGGTCGTCATGGCGCAGGGCGGCAAGCGGCTGCTCCTGGGCGAGCAGGTGCACGAGTACACGGCCGGGCAGTACCTCCTGGTCACCACGGACCTGCCGGTGACCGGCCACTTCGTGGGCGCGTCACCGCGGACGCCGGCGTTGGGCATGGGCCTGGCCCTGCGGCCCGCGGCCATCGCGCCGCTGCTGCTGGAGACACCGCCGTCGCGCTCGCGCACCACGTCCCCGATCGCGATCGGGGACGCCGGCGTCGACCTGCTGGACGCCACCGCCCGGCTGCTGCGGCTGCTCGACCACCCGGCGGACGCGCCGGTGCTCGCACCGCTGATCGAGCGCGAGATCCTGTGGCGGCTGCTCACCGGCCCGCACGGCGGCCTGCTGCGCCAGATCGGCCTGGCCGACAGCAGCCTGTCGCACGCCAGCCGGGCGATCCGCTGGATCCGCGACAACTACGCCGAGCCGATGCGCGTCGACGAGCTGGCGCGGCTGACCGGCATGAGCCCGTCGGCGTTCCACCGCCACTTCCGCGCGGTGACGGCGATGAGCCCGCTGCAGTTCCAGAAGCGCATCCGCCTGCAGGAAGCGCGGTCCCTGCTGGTCGCCGGCGCGGGTGACATCGCGGGAGTGGGGCACCTCGTGGGGTACGACAGCCCGTCGCAGTTCAACCGCGAGTACCGGCGGTTGTTCGGGGCTCCGCCCGGTCAGGACGCGGCGCGCCTGCGCGAAGCCGCGGCGCCGGCGGCGCAACTGCCCTGACCGCCGATCCGTTCAAGACCGCCGGCCGCGCCGGTGCGACCCTGAACCGGTGACTGCGAACCTCTCCGCGGCGGCGTCCTTCCTGGCCACGCACGCCCGTCTCCTCGACCGCCGCCGCTTCGAACTGCTTCTCGGCAGGACCGACGCCGCCGCCGTGCTCGCCGCCGCCGACGGCTATCGCAATCCCGACGGCGGCTACGGCTGGGGCCTCGAGCCGGACCTGCGCGCCCCGGAGAGCCAGCCCGGCGGCGCCCTGCACGCGTTCGAGGTGTTCGAAGACATCGCCCCTGACACCTCGCCGCACGCGGCGAAGCTCTGCGACTGGCTGGCCGGCGCGTCCCGCCCCGACGGTGGCCTGCCCTTCGCGCTGCCGGTGGCCGACCCGGCGGGCTGCGCGCCGTTCTGGGTCCAGGCCGATCCCGAAGAAGCCACCCTGCAGAGCACGGCGTTCGCGGCCGCCGTCGCGCTGCGCGTCGCGCGGCACGACCGCACCGTGCGCGACCACCCGTGGCTGGCCGGCGCGACGCGGTACTGCTTCCGCGCCATCGAGGAACTCTCCGAAGCCCCGCACGCGATCGTGCTGTCCTTCGCGGTCCAGTTCGCCGACGCGGCCCACGACATTCACCCCGAGGCGAGCGAGCTGCTGGACCACCTCGGCGCGTTCGTCCCGGCCGACGGCCTGGCCGCGGTGGCCGGCGGATCCGAGGGCGAAACCCTGCGCGCCCTGGACTTCGCGCCGCTGCCGGACCGCCCGGCGCGCGCGTTGTTCAAGCAGGACGTGATCGACGCCGAGCTGCGGCGGCTCGCCGGGGAGCAGCAGGACGACGGCGGCTGGCGCGTCGACTTCGCGAGCTTTTCGCCCGCCGCGGCCCTCGAATGGCGCGGTTACGCCACCGTGCGTGCCGTGTCGATCCTGCAGCGCAACGGCGTCCTCTGAACGTCGCGAAAAGCTCTACACGGGTGACACCGACGTTCACTCGGCCGTGGCGCATCACATCGCAGCCAGTGAGACGACCACGGACCGCGACGCAACGACGTCACCGAACGGAGCCGGCCGGGCGGCGACCGGCGGACGACCGGACCACCCGGGGTGGCACGGCCTCCGCCCGCCGCCGCCGCGACGGCCGGTCGAAGACGTCGAACCCGCTCGAACGAGCGCCCGGCCATGCCCGGTCCGGGACGAAACTCCTGATCATCACGCGCCTTCCGGTCTCCGGCGCCGAACCCGTAGGGTGACGGGGAAGCCGGTACCCGGAGGTGAACGATGGCGTCGCGCAACCCCCTGGGCTGGTTCGCCCGCTGGGCGGACTGGTTCGAAGGACGCGGCGTCTACGTGCCCGGCGAGGAGAGCCGCGCGGTCGACCCGGTCCGCGATTTCGGCTGGCTGATGGCCGCCTGGGTCGCCGGAGTGGCGATCTTCATCCTGCTGTTCGCCCTCGCGGTTTAAGTGGCACGTGGATGGTGATTGTCACCACCCGTGCCGTTCCGGTCACGGATTGGCCACGGGGCGGCACCAGGTGCGCGACAACCCCCCGTGGCGCCTCGTAACCCCGCGCGATCACGACCAGAGTGGAGCGGGTTCGCCCGGCACACCCGATGCCGACGGCACCCCCGACCCGCCGACTGGAGTACCCGCGATGGCGCTCGCGCGCTCGTGCAAGATCATTTTCACCTCAGGGCTGTTGGGCCTGGCGGTGGCGTGCGGGGTCCCGGCGCAGGAAGGCACCGCCGCGCTCGGCGCCGGCTCCCCCGCACCCGCGGGTGCCGCGGCGGCCCAGGCGGGCAACGACCTGAAGTTCGGCGCCGACCACCGGTTCGCCAGCGGTGTCACCATCTCGGTCGGCTCGCCCCAGTCGTTCCAGCCCAGCCTGTCGGCGTACCCGCAGAGCCCGCGCGGCGCGGCCTTCGACGTCCTGCTGACCAACAACGGCACCACGACGTACAAGCTTTCGGGCCTCGCGGTCACGGCCACCGCGTCCGGCGCGGTGGTCAAGCAGGTCGTCGACACGACGCAGGGCTTCACCGGCATCGCCGACGCGGGCAAGGACGTGCTGCCGGGCCGCTCGGTGCACGTCACCCTGGCCTTCGCGGTGCCGCAGGACCCGACGCAGCTCCGGCTGCAGATCAGGCCGAGCACGACCGAAGAAGCCGTGGTCACCTACTGCGGACCCGCCTGAGCCGCCGCCCGTTACGCTCGGCGGCATGACCGAGCGCCTTTCCCCCGGTGACGACGCCCCGGACTTCGCCCTGCCCGACAGCGAGGGCAAGGAAGTGTCGCTGCGCGACTTCCGCGGCAAGTCCGTCGTCGTGTACTTCTACCCGGCCGCGAGCACGCCGGGCTGCACCAAGCAGGCCTGCGACTTCCGCGACAACCTCGCCGACCTGAACGACGCCGGCTACCAGGTCGTCGGCATTTCGCCGGACACGCAGGCGAAGCTCGCGAAGTTCGTCGCGAAGGAAGAGCTGACGTTCCCGCTGCTGGGCGACCCGGACAAGACCGTGATCGAGGCGTGGGGCGCGTACGGCGAGAAGAAGAACTACGGCAAGACCTACCTGGGCGTCATCCGCTCGACGTTCGTCGTCGACCCGGAAGGCAAGATCGCGCAGGCCTTCTACAACGTCCGCGCGACCGGTCACGTCGCGAAGCTGATCCGGGACCTCGGCCTGGCCGCCTGATCACCGCGGGGCTGCCCGGTCACGAGGCCGGGCAGCCCACGACTTCAGCCGGCCAGCGCCGGCGCGAGCCGCTGAAGCAGCCAACCGGCACACCAGCGCGCCTCGGAGTCCTCGGACACGGCTTCTTTGGCGAGCTTCGCGGCCAGCTTCCGCGGATCCGGCGCGGTGACCGGATCGGCCGCGACGGCCTTCGACGTCGCCCAGTCCCACTGCATTAGCCGCGACACCTCGGACGCGAGGCACAGCTCACGGACCCGCTCGTCGGTGTCGAGCACCCGAGCGACGAGATCGGCGTTTGCGCGGCCCGGCAGGAACCCGATGATGGACACGGCGTTGGCCCGCAGCGTCGACGTCTTCCCGGTGACCGCCCACCGGCGGAAGTTCTCGACGCCCGCCGCGCTGACGACGGGAGCGACAGCCGCGTCGATCGTGCTCGACGTCGGACCTTCGGCGAAGATACCGGGATCACCGGCTTCGACCGCGGCCTTGACGGCGGCCAGGTGCTCGCCGTCCTCGATCTTCCTGAGCCTCGGGTGGGTGATGTCCTTGCGCTTCATGCCATTCCCCAGCACCTTCTCGTACGCGGTCACCACATCGAGGGTAACCGGCCGGACCCCGGTCTCCACTTGCCCGAGGTAGGACTTCGAAAAGTTCGCAGCCGTCGCCATCTCGGCGAGGCTCAGCTTCACGTACTCGCGAGCGGCGCGCAGTCGCGCGCCCGATTCGTACTCACCTTCGGTTGCAGACACCAGCAGACACCGCCAGCGCCGTGATCCACATCGATCCGGTGGCGATACATCCGGTGCTCGGCGGGTACTGGCACCGGACTCAGCTGCCGGGCATACCCCGAGCCTGGACAAACGCTGGTCATGCTCTGCGGAGCCCCGCGGCGTCGCCGCGTTCGAGGCACTGGGGCGGCGGTGTGCCCGCGGCGCGTCCCGAACGGGTGTGTGGAACCGATGAGCGAGCGGTCAGCCGGCGATCACGCTGCCCGGGCTACGAAAAGGAGGCACCCCATGGCAGCGAAGATTCCCGTGCTCGCCGCGGCCAATCGCAGCACCGTCGTCACGGGCGGGCACTGCGTCCACACCATGGACCTGATCGGCAACAATCCACAGTGGACGGACAAACTCCTTTTCGTACCGGGGTTCCGCGACAACACCCGCCCGTACGGCGAGTTCGTCGCCCGCGCGGCCTTCGCCGACACGACCTGGGTGACCGACGACCAGCAGGCCGCCCAGCCACTCGGCATCGGGCTGCCCGGCACGCTGCCGGCGCAGGAGTTCGGCTACCCGCGCGCCGCGAAAGCGCCCGGCCACCAAGGACGTCCGGAGTTCACCGGCAACGACGAAGTCCCGATGCCGCGCGGTCAGTGGGGCGTGCCGTGCGACATGGGCGGCGGCGCCAGCGGCGGGCCGCGGCCTGACGGCGTTCTCCGGGAAGACCGGCTACGGCGTGGTCGTCGGCGTCGGCACCGAGGCCTGGTACCTGCACGCCGACGGCTCGCTGTGCCTCGAGCAGACGCCGGACTGCACGCGCTACCTGTTCGGGCCGCAGTTCACGACAGCGGTCACCCAGCCGCTGTACCAGCGGGCAGCCGCAGCGTGAACGTCGAACCCTGACCCGGTTCGGAGGCCGCGGTGACCGTGCCGCCGTGCGCCTCCGCCAGTTTCCGGACGATGGCCAGCCCCAGCCCGCTCCCGCCGGTCCCCCTGGTCCGCGCCTTGTCGGCGCGCCAGAACCGGTCGAACACGTGCGGCAGGTCGTCGGCGGCGATCCCGGTGCCGGTGTCGGCGACTTCGATGACGACGTCGTCGCCGTCCCGGCGGCCGCGCAGCACCACCGCACCGCCGGCGGGTGCGTGCCGGACGGCGTTCGACACCAGGTTGCCGACGGCCTGGCGCAGCCGCACCGGATCGGCGGTCACCTCGAGGGTGGCGGGCGCCTCGACCGAGAGCGAGCTGCCCGCCGGGCGCTGCGCCGCCGCGACCTGGGCCAGCAGGTGCGCCGCGTCCACCGGCTCCGGGTGCAGCCGCAGCGCGCCGGCGTCGGCGAGCGCCAGATCCTGCAGGTCGTCGACGATGTGCTGCAGGTGGACGGCTTCTTCGAGCAGCGAGTCGACCAGCTCGTCGTCGAGCCGGCTGATGCCGTCCTGCGTCGCCTCCAGCCAGCCGCGGATGTTGCTCAGCGGCGTCCGCAGCTCGTGCGCGATGTCGCTGACCATCGCCTTGCGCGTCCGTTCGAGCCGTTCGCGGCTGGCGGACATGGCGTTGAACGCGGTCCCGAGCCGCGCGATCTCGTCACGCCCGCGCACCTTGACCTGGGCGCCGCTCTCGCCGCCTTCCATCCGCTTCGCCGCACCGGTCAGCGCGCGCAGCGGCCGGATCAGCCGGACCCCGCCGAGCACGGTGACGGCCAGCGTCAGCAGCAGGATCGCGCCGGCCACTTCGAAAAGGCGGACTTTGTTCTCCGGCGACAGCGTGAACCCCGCGGGTGGCTCGCCGCCCGGCGCGGTGAGGTAGAGCGACGCGGCGGGCGCGACGAACGGCGTCAGCTGCTCCCGCCGCGCGGCGCTCAGGCACGACTGCACGGCCTGGTTCGACTCGGCGCTGCGCACCACGCCCTTCTGCACCCAGGTGAAGTCGAGCAGCACCTGCACCTGGGCGAGCGGCTTGGGCTCGGGCCCGCGGTTCAGGCACGCGCTGACGAGTGTCGACAGCTGGTCCAGCGCGGCCTGCTCGGACTTCGCCGGCAGGCTGAGCGTGCTGCCGTTGCACGACGACAAGACGAACGGGTCGGCGCCGTCGATCCGCGGGTGCCCACCCGGCGACGTCACGACGGTGCCGGCGCCGGAGCGCGTCTGCACGCACCGCAGGACGCGCTGGGCGAGCGCGCCGAGGCGGGTGCGGTCGGCGCCGGACAGCGCGTACGGGCCGACGGCGTCCGGATCGATCCGGTCGGCGGTGGTCTCCTGCCCGAGCCCGGAGTCGACCTGGAGCGGGTCGACGACGATCGAGGGCCGCAGCGGCAGCGGCCGGCCGTCGGTGGCCGAGTCGAAGACGGGCGTGCCGTCGGTGAGCGTCAGCGCGATGCGACGGCCGGTGATCGACGCCGTGCCGCGGACCTCGGCGGCGACGTCGCGCCAGTTCGGGTGGGTCGCGGCGTACTTCAGCAGGCCGCGGTAGATGTTGCCGTCGTCGGCGAGCGCCTGGCCCTGCTCCTGCTGGATCGCGCCGGACGTCGTGCGCGCGGCGAGCCACGCGGTCGCGGCGATCGAGGCCACCGCGACCAGCGCCGAGAGCACGAACAACCGCAGGAGGAGGCTACGGCGCATCGGCGCCCGCGGTCAGCTTGTAGCCGACGCCGTAGACCGTGACGAGCCGCGCCGGGCGCCGCGGGTCGGCCTCGATCTTCTTGCGCAGGTTCATCACGTGCACGTCGATCGCGCGTTGCGTGATGTAGCGGTCGAAGCCGTGCAGGTGCTCCAGCAGCTGGCCGCGCGTGAACACCCGGTCCGGCTGGGCGGCCATCAGCTCCAGCAGCCGGAACTCGCCGGGGGTGCACTCGATCGCGTGACCGTCGACGGTCACCTCGTGCCGCAGCGGATCCACGGTCAGCGTGCCCACGCGAGTCGTGCCGCCGGGACGCGCGGGAGCGGCCCGGCGCAGCAGCGTCCGGATCCGCGCCATCAGCTCGCGCGGGCTGAACGGCTTGGTCACGTAGTCGTCGGCGCCGAGGTCGAGGCCGGCGAGCAGATCGTCCTCTGTGGAGCGTGCGGTGAGCATCAGCACCGGCAGGTCGGTCTCGGCGCGCAGCGTGCGGCAGATCTCGAGGCCGTCCATCCCGGGCAGCATCACGTCGAGCACCAGCAGGTCCGGCGGGTGCCGGCGGACCAGGTCCAGCGCGGCGGTGCCGTCCCCGACGACGACCACGGTGTGCCGCTCCCGCTCGAGGTAGCGCCGGACGAGCTCGGCCTGCTTGGCGTCGTCCTCGGCCAGCACGATGTGGGCGCACATGGTCCCGAGCATAAGCGCGGCTACCGGAAGACCACGATTTCCTCATGGGTCCCTGACATTCCGCTGTGAGGCTGACGCCATGAGCACAACCCGATCGGGTGGCCGGCGCCGGTGGGTGTGGCTGGTTGTCACCACCGTCGTCGTGGTCCTGCTGGGCGCCACGGCGTTCTTCGTCGTCCGGCACGGGCGCGGCACCGCCGCCACCGCCGCGCCGCCGCCCGCGGTGACGACCGTCGCCGTCCGCAAAACGGACCTGGCGAACACGCAGTCCTTCACCGGCACCCTCGGCTTCGGCACGCCACAGCCGTTGAAGGGCACCGGCGCCGGGACCGTGACGAAGCTGCCCGCGATCGGGGACGTCGCCCAGCGCGGCCGGGCGCTGTACTCCGTGGACGGTCGGCCGGTGCCGGTGTTCTTCGGCGACACGCCGTTGTTCCGCAAGCTCGACAACCCGGACCTCGCCGGGCCGGACGTCACGATGGTCGCCGCCAACCTGGCCGCGCTGGGGTACCAGGTCGGGCACCCGAAGACGTTCACGTTCGCCGATGTCCTGAAGAAGTGGCAGAAGAAGGCCGGGCTCGACGAGACGGGCACGCTCGACGTCGGCCAGGTCGCGGTGCTGACCGGCCCGGTGCGGGTCAACTCGGTGACCGCGCAGCCGGGCGACCCGGTCGCGGAACCCCTGCTCACGGTGACGTCCACGACGAAGGTGGTCGTCGCGCCGGTGGACGCCTCGGACGTCGCGGCGATCAAGACCGGCGCCGCCGTCTCGGTGGTCCGCCCCGACGGCAAGAGCGTCCCCGCGAAGGTGACGTCGGTCAGCACGGACGTCGCGGAGGGACAGGGACCGCCCAAGGTGAACGTCATGGTCACCCCCGACGACCCGCAGTCCGTCGCGGACCTCGACTCCGCGGCGGTGCAGGTGCGGATCACGACCGAGACCCGCGCGGGGGTGCTCGCGGTCCCGGTCGGCGCGCTGATCGTGTTGCGCGAAGGCGGGTACGCCGTGCAGCTGCCGGACGGGACGTTGAAGGCCGTCGAGACCGGGATGTTCGCGCGCGACCTCGTCGAGGTTCGCGGCGCGGGCGTCACCGAAGGCCTGAAGGTGGTGACGACGTCGTGACGCCGGTGCTGGCCCTGCGCGGGGTGAGCAAGCGCTATCCCGGGGACGTCGTCGCGCTCGACGACGTCACGCTGACCGTGTCCGACGGCGAACTGCTGGCCATCGTGGGGCCGTCCGGCTCCGGCAAGTCGACGCTGCTGCACATCGCCGGGACGCTCGACCTGCCGACGTCGGGGACCGTGGAACTCGACGACGAAGACGTCACGCGGCTGAGCGACCGGCAGCTGTCCGCGCTGCGCGGGCGGCGGCTGGGGTTCGTGTTCCAGCAGTTCCACCTGACCGACGGACTGTCCGCTGTGGACAACGTGGCGACCGGCCTGCTGTACGCGGGCGTCCCCCGCCGGCAGCGCCGCCCGCTGGCGCTGGCGGCGCTAGGCCGGGTCGGGCTCGCGCACCGCGTCGCCCACCGGCCGCACGAGCTCTCCGGCGGCGAACGCCAGCGCGTCGCGATCGCCCGCGCCGTCGTCAACGACCCGGCGCTGGTGCTGGCCGACGAGCCGACCGGCGCGCTGGACACCGCCAACGGCGAGGCCGTGCTGGACCTGCTGACCGGCCTGCACGCCGACGGCACCACGCTCGCGGTCATCACGCACGACCGGGACATCGCGGCACGGCTGCCCCGGCGCGTCGAGTTCCGCGACGGCCGGATCGTGCGGGATTCGGCGTGAAACCGGTGCGCCTTTCCCTGGCCGACGTGCTGTCCCTGGGCCTGCTCGGCATCCGGACGCGGCGGCTGCGGGCGGCGTTGTCCGCGCTCGGGATCGCGCTGGGCATCGCGACGATGATCGTGGTCACCGGCATCCCGGCGTCGAGCCAGGCCGCGCTGCTGGACAAGCTGACGGCGCTGGGCACGAACATGCTCCGCGCCGAGCCGCAGCCGAACCAGACGCCGCCGGTCGTGCTGCCGGAGTCGGCGCTGGGCAGCGTCGGGCGGATCGGCCCGGTGACCACCGCGGCGGCCGTCGCGAACACCCACGCCGTCGTCCGCCGGTCCGACCGCACGGACCCGCAGGACGGCTCGGGCCTTTCGGTGCTGGCCGCGTCGCCGGGGTTGCTGGCAGCGTTGAACGGGAGTGTCCAATCAGGACGGTTTGAGACTTCGGACCTGCCCGTCGTGACGCTGGGGTACGTGGCCGCGTCCCGGCTCGGCATCCCTTCCCTGGTCCCGGGTCAGGCGCCGCCGGTCGTGCTGATCGGGACGACCTGGTACACGGTCACCGGTGTGCTCGCGCCGATGCCGCTGGCACCGGACGTCGAACGCGCGGTCCTCGTCGGGTGGGGCTCGGCGAAGCGCTTTCTGGCCTTCGACGGCCACCCGACCGTGATCTACGTGAAGTCTCGTGAGGACGCGATCGGCGACGTCCGCGCGGTGCTGCCGGCGACGCTGAACCCGGAGCTGCCCGGCCTGGTCCAGGTGTCCCGGCCGTCGGACGCGCTGGCAGCGAAACAGGCGACGCAGACGGCGTTCTCCGCGCTGTTCCTGGGTTTGGCCGGAGTCGCGCTGCTGGTCGGCGGGGTCGGCGTGGCCAACACGATGTTCATCTCGGTGCTGGAACGCCGTCGCGAGATCGGCCTGCGACGCGCGCTGGGGGCGACGCGCGGCCAGATCCGCGACCAGTTCCTGACCGAGGCGGTGGCGTTGTCCGGGCTCGGCGGCATCGCCGGGACGTCGGTGGGCGTGCTGGTCACGCTGGGATACGCGACGTACCAGGGCTGGCCGCCGGTGATCCCGCCGTTGTCCGTGGCGGGCGGGGTGCTCGGCGCACTGGTCGTCGGCGTAGCGGCGGGCCTGCACCCGTCGCTGCGCGCCGCCCGGATGCCGCCGACGCAGGCACTGGCGTGAGTCGCTCACGCCGTCCTGACGAGTTCCTGAAAAGCGCCGGTCATGCTCTTCTCATGGCACTTCGTCTTATCGCGGGTCTCGCTTTGTTCCTCGGCTTGGCCGCGTGCTCGTCCCCGCCGGCCGCGGCTCCCCAAGTGGCTTCGCTCTCGACACCCGCGGCTACGCCGGCGACTTCCGCACCACCGTCGACGGACGCGGACGGCGGCCGCCCCCGCCACCGCGTCGACGAGACGGCGGAGGAGTCCCAGCGGCTGATCGAGCCGTGGCGCACGTGCATGAAGGACCACGACGCGGACGTCGACACCCAGCCGAACAGCATCGAGGGTGCGGAGAAGTGGAGCGCGGACCACAAAGCCGCGGGCGACGCGTGCCGCGCGAAGCTGCCGCTGCTGCCGTGGGGCATGGACCGCGACAACCCGGCGTACCAGGACAACATGCACAAGTGGGTGCAGTGCATGAACGACAAGGGCATGCACGTGGTGGAGACGCCGGACAACGACGAGTCCCCCTGGACGTACGGCAGCGACGCCCAGCCGCCGAACTCGGACAAGATCGAGCAGGACTGCGAAGTAGCGATCCTCGGTCCGAGTGACAAGTGACGGTGGAAGCACCGCATCGCGGGCGCACGCGCGGGGCGTCCGGGTAGCCGAGGTCCACTTCGGCGACGACCCCAGAAGTCCGTGAATGGCACATTGAGGGACTCAGAGTCCCTCAATGTGCCATTCACGGCTTTAAGCCTCGGCCAGCTCCCGCAGCGCCGGCAGAAGCGCACGCAGGGCACGGCCGCGGTGGGAGACGGCGTCCTTTTCGGACGGCTCCATCTCCGCCGACGTCCGGGTCTCGCCGTCCGGGCGGAAGATCGGGTCGTAGCCGAAACCGTTGGTGCCACGGCGTTCCCGGACCATGGTTCCGCGCCACTCGCCGCGGACCACCGTCTCCTCGCCCGACGTCAAAACCAAAGCCGCCGCGCAGACGAACTGGGCGCCGCGGCGCTCGTCCGGGACATCGCCGAGCTGGGCCAGCACCAGGTTCAGGTTGGCGTCGTCGTCGCCGTGGCCGCCCGACCAGCGGGCCGACAACACACCCGGCATGCCGTTCAACGCGTCCACCGCGATGCCCGAGTCGTCGGCGATCGCGGGCAGACCACACGCCGCCACGGCGTCACGTGCCTTCGCGACGGCGTTGCCCTCGAAGTCCGGCGCGGTTTCGGGCGCTTCCGGGAACGGTTCGACGTCCGCGAGACCGAGCACCTCGATGCCGGAGATGCCCTCGGCGAGCAGGATCCGGCGAAGCTCGCCGAGCTTCTTCGCGTTGCGCGTGGCGAGAAGCAGCTTCGTCACTTCGAGCCCTTCTTCTTGTCCGGACGCGGCTCCGGCAGCTCGCCCGGGTACGGCAGCGCCAGCGCCTCGTTCTGCAGCCGGGTCAGCTCCTCGCAGCCGGCCTGCGCCAGGTCCAGCATCTTGTCCAAAGTGGACCGCGCGAAGGTGGCGCCCTCGCCGGTGCCCTGGACCTCGACCAGCGTGCCCGCGTCCGTGGCCACCACGTTCATGTCGACCTCGGCGCGCGAGTCCTCTTCGTACGGCAGGTCGAGGCGCACCCGGCCGTCGACGACGCCGACGCTCACCGCGGCCACCGAGGACGACAGCGGCTGCGGGTCGTTGAGCCGGTTCGCCGCCGCCAGCCAGGTGATCGCGTCGGCCAGGGCCACGTAACCGCCGGTCACCGCGGCCGTGCGGGTGCCGCCGTCGGCCTGGATGACGTCGCAGTCGATGACGATCGTGTTCTCGCCCAGCGCGGCCAGGTCGATGCAGGCCCGCAGCGAACGGCCGATCAGCCGCGAGATCTCGTGCGTGCGCCCGCCGATCCGGCCCTTGACCGATTCACGGTCGCCGCGCGTGTTCGTCGCGGACGGCAGCATCGCGTACTCGGCCGTCACCCAGCCGAGGCCGGAACCGGCCCGCCAGCGCGGCACCCCTTCGGTGACACTCGCGGCGCACAGCACCCGCGTGTTGCCGAATTCGATCAACACCGACCCCGCGGGCCACTGCTGGAACCCCCGGGTGATCTTGATGTCGCGGAGCTGGTCGTCGTTCCTGCCATCTTTTCGAGCCACGAAGAGCACTCTAGGACCGCGC
This sequence comes from Amycolatopsis sp. cmx-8-4, assembly GCF_046548675.1. Lineage (NCBI taxonomy): Bacteria > Bacillati > Actinomycetota > Actinomycetes > Pseudonocardiales > Pseudonocardiaceae > Amycolatopsis > Amycolatopsis sp. cmx-8-4. The sequence continues at coordinate 52,867 of NZ_JAEBDZ010000019.1, read as the reverse complement.
CGCTCACACGTCGTAGACGGCACCCTGCTTGACGACCTCGGCCCCGGCGAACTCGGCCGCGGCCTCGGCCAGCACGGCACCGGGGTCCGTCCACGGCGCGATGTGCGTCAGCAGCAGCCGTCCGACACCGGCGTCGCGCGCCAGCTCGCCGGCCTGCTTGCCGGACAGGTGCACCCCGGCCGGGCGCTCCGCCGAGTCCGTCCAGGACGCCTCGGCGAGCAGCAGGTCGACGCCGTCGGCGAGCTCGTTCAGCGCCCGGCACGGGCCGGTGTCGCCGGTGAAGGCGAGGATCCGGCCGCCGTAGGAGATGCGCAGGCCGAACGCCGGGGTCGGGTGGTCGACCTCGACCGCGACCACCTCGAACGGCCCGATCCGGAACGGCTCGGAGCGCAGCGGGTGGAAGGCGTAGACGTCGGAGAGGTCCGTGCCGGCCCGCTCGGTCTCGTTGGGCGCGTACGCGTTCGCGAGCCGGACCGGCGCGTCGTCCGGCGCGTACAGCGGCAGCAGGCGCGGGCGGGCCGGGTACGGCGGCGCCGGGTGGTAGCGGCGCAGGACGGTGAGCGCGCTGACGTCGGCGCAGTGATCGGGATGCAGGTGGGTGAGCACGAGCGCGCCGAGGTCGAACGGATCGGCCACGGCCTGCAGCTGCGCCAGCGTGCCGTTGCCCAGTTCGAGGCCGAGCAGGAAGCCCTCGGCCTCGACCAGGTAACCGGACGCGGCGGCGTTCGGCCCGGGGATGCTGCCGGAGCACCCGAGGATGGTCAGTCGCACTTCGCCACCCTAAGCGCCCGAAGGGGTGATCACGCGGTGGTGGGAGCGAGGACACCCGGGGCAAAACCCATGAAGCGCTGGGCGAGCCGGGTGAACGGCTCGGCCGAGCCGGTGGCCAGGAACTCGTGCCGGGGCGCGGTCTCCCTGGTCGTCAGCAGGTCCCGCTCGGTGAGCACGCGGACGAGGTCCTTCGCGGTCTCGTCGGCGCTCGAAACGAGCGTGACCTCCTGGCCCATCACGATCTGCAGCACGCCCTGCAGCAGCGGGTAGTGCGTGCAGCCGAGCACGAGCGTGTCGACCTCGGCGTCCAGCAACGGCTCCAGGTAGCCCTGGGCCAGCCCGAGCACCTGCCGCCCGGAGGTGATGCCGCGCTCGACGAAGTCCACGAACCGCGGGCAGGCGACGCTGGTGAGCGTGATGCCCGGCGCCGCGGCGAAGGCGTCTTCGTAGGCCCGCGACCGCACGGTGCCTTCGGTGCCGATCACGCCGACCCGCCCGGTGTGCGTCGCGATGACGGCGCGGCGGGCGGCGGGCAGGACGACCTCGATGACCGGGACGTCGTAGCGCTCGCGGGCGTCGCGCAGGCAGGCCGCGGACGCCGTGTTGCAGGCGATCACCAAGGCCTTCACGCCGCTCTCGACGATCTCGTCGAGCGCCGCGAGCGCGTAGCTGCGGGCGGTGGCGATCGGGAGCGGGCCGTACGGGTTGTGCGCCGTGTCGCCGACGTAGCGGAGCTGTTCGGCGGGCAGCTGCTCGAGGATCGCCCGCGCGACCGTCAACCCGCCGACGCCGGAATCGAACACACCGATCGGGGCATCAGCGAGCGGCAGGGTCACACGTCGAGGCTACCCGTGGCCGCCGGAGCGGGTTTGCGGGACTTCCCGGTGCGGCCGGTCAGCCACGCCGCCAGGACGCCGGCCAGCGCGCCGAAGACGTGCCCCTGCCAGGAGACGCCGGTGTTGCCCGGCAGCAGGCCCAGCAGCATCCCGCTCCAGATGCCCAGCAGCACGACGGCGACCAGGATCTGCCCGGCCGCGCGGTTGAAGATGCCGCGGACCAGCAGGTAGGCGAGCCAGCCGAAGGCCAGCCCGGACGCGCCGACCGTGACGGTGTTCGCCGGCCCGATCAGCCAGACACCGAGCCCGGACACGAGCCAGATGATGCCTGTGACCAGCGCGAACCGGCCGATCCCGGCGGCCATCGCGAGGAAGGAGAACAGCAGCACCGGCACCGTGTTGGCGAACAGGTGCGACCAGCCGGTGTGCAGCACGGGCGCGAACAGCACGCCGTCCAGGCCGGACAGCTCGCGCGAGTGGATGCCGCCCTGGTCCAGGTCGCCGGGCAGGATCACGTCGGCCAGCTCGACCAGGTAGAGCAGCAGGGTGAAGGACAACGCGACGAGCGCGGCCGCCTTCGGCTTCGGCGGCAGCACGCGCTTGCGGGCGTCGGTTTCCGGGTCCGGGGTCACAGGCAAGGTGCTCACGTCCTCGACGCTACGTCAGGGCCCGGCAGGCCCGCCTCGGGTGAAATCCCTGATCCGGGGGTTTTCGCCGGCTGAGCTGACCGCCGGTGCGGCCGGATCGCCGTTTTTGTCGGTGCCTGCCGCTAGCGTTCGCGCCATGGATGTCACCGGATACCTGGAGCGGCTCGGCCTCGACGCGGAGCCGCCGGGCGTGGCCGCGCTGGGGCGGCTGCACGCGGCGCACGTCGAGCGCGTGCCGTACGAGGCGCTGGAGATCGCCCTCGGCCGGCCGACGCCGCTGGAGCCCTCGGCGTCGCTGGCGCGGATCCTGCGCGGCCGCGGCGGCTACTGCTACCACCTCAACGGCGCGTTTTCGGCGCTGCTGCGCGAACTCGGCTACGACGTCACCCGGCACCTGGGCGGGGTGCAGGGCAGCGCGGCGGACGCGCCGAACGTGGACCGGAACCACCTGGCGCTGACCGTCACGGGCCTGCCGGAGGACCCGTCGGCGACGTGGCTGGTGGACGCCGGGCTGGGTGACGGCATCCACGAGCCGCTCCCCCTACGGGAAGGCACCTACACGCAGGGTCCGCACACCTACCGGCTGCGGCCGTCGGAGGTGGCGCCGGGCGGCTGGCGGTTCGACCACGACCCGTCGGGCAGCTTCGCCGGCTTCGACTTCGCGCCGGGCGTCGCCGAGATGGCCGACTTCGCCGAGAAGCACGCGTGGCTGTCGACGGCGCCGGAGTCGGGGTTCGTGCGGGTCTGCGTCATCCAGCGGCGGGACGCGGCGGGCGTCGACACCCTGCGCGCGCTGACGCTGAACCGCCACGGCGCCAAGGAACTCGTCGAGTCACCCGAAGCCTGGTGGACGGCGGCGGGCGACGTCTTCGGGATCCCGTCGGCGGCTTTCACGGCCGGGGAGCGCGACCGGTTGTGGCGCGTCGTCGTCGCCCAGCACGAGGCCCACGTGAGCGGCGGGCCGGTGGTCGCCGTGTGACTCAAGCGGGCAGCGGGGCCTTGCCGAGGGCGTAGTCGACGGCGGCCTCGGCGTGCAGCCGGGTCGTCGGGAACGTCGGCACCGCGCTGTCCTCGGGACCCACCAGCAGCTCGATCTCGGTGCAGCCGTAGATGACGCCTTCGGCACCGGCCTCGACGAGCCGCGCGATCACGCCCCGGTAGGCCTCGCGCGACTTCGGCTTCACGACGCCGAGCACCAGTTCGTCGTAGATCACCCGGTGCACGAGGTCGCGGTCTTCGGCGCTGGGCACGAGCACGTCGAGGCCGTGCGCGGCGAGCCGGTCCCGGTAGAACGGCTGGCTCATGGTGAACCCGGTCCCGAGCAGGCCGATCCGGCGGATCCCGGCGGCCCGGACGGCGGACGCCGTCGCGTCCGCGAGGTGCAGCAGCGGGATGCCCAGGCCGTCGGTCAGCCGCTCGGCGACCTTGTGCATGGTGTTGGTGCAGAGCACGACGAAGTCGGCACCGGCGGCCTCGAGCGCGCGAGCCGCGCGGTTGAGCTCCGCGCCCGCGTCGTCCCAGCGGCCCTCGGCCTGCATCGCCTCGATCGCGGCGAAGTCCACCGAATACAGCACGGTGTGCGCGGAGTGGAAGCCACCGAGAACGTCCTTCACCCGTTCGTTTACCAGTCGGTAGTACTCGATGGACGACTCCCAGCTCATCCCGCCCAGCAGCCCGATGACCTTCATGCTGTTCAGCATGCCCGAAACCAAGGTCCGCACCACGTTCGCCGGCGTGTCCAACGTCCTGATCAGCGACGGGACGTCGGCCATCCTCGTCGACGGCTTCTTCTCGCGGCCGTCACTGCTGAAGCTGGCCACCCGGGTTTCGCCGTCACGAAGCCGGATCGACGAGTGCCTGCGCCGGCTGGCGGTCACGAAGCTGGACGCGGTCCTGGTGGCGCACTCCCACATCGACCACGTCCTGGACGCGCCGGTGGTCGCCCAGCTGACCGGCGCCACGCTGTGCGGCTCACCGTCGACGCGCCGGGTCCAGGAGGGCTACGACCTCGCCGCCGAGCCGTTCCACGAGCTGGTGCCGGGTGAGCCGGTGCGGTTCGGCGAGTTCACGGTGACCGGCGTCGACGCCCGGCACAGCGACGGCGACCGGGTGCCGGGCGAGATCACCGAGCCGGTCCGGGTACCGGCGAAGGCCAGCGCCTTCAAGACCGGGCGCTGCTACTCGTTCCACCTCGCGCACCCCGACGGGAACGTCCTGGTCCACCCGTCGGCGAACTTCGTCCCGGGCGCACTGGCCGGCTACTCGGCGGACGTCGTCTACCTGGGCGCCGGAGCGGCCGGGAAGCAGTCCGAACAGTGGCGGGAGGAGTACTGGCGCGAGACGATCGGCGCGCTCGGGCCGAAGGTCGTCCGCCCGGTGCACTGGGACGCCTTCTGGCGGCCGCTGTCCAAGCCGTTGAAGCTGCTCCCGAAGCTGGTCGACGACCTGGACACGACGATGGCCACGTTCAGGCGGCTCGCCGCCGAAGACGACGTCGACCTGGCCCTCCCGGAACTCTGGAAGACCGAGTGACTCAGGCCCAGAGCTGCCCGTCGAGCCGCTCGGCGGCCTCGTCCAGCGAGCCCGCGTAAGCCCCCGTCGACAGGTACTTCCACCCGGCGTCGGCGACGACGAACGCCACGTCGGCGGGCTTACCGGCGGCCACGGCCTTCTCGGCGACGGCCAGGGCCGCGTGCAGCACCGCGCCCGTCGAGATGCCCGCGAAGATGCCTTCGTGCTCCAGCAGCTCCCGCGTCCGGCGCAGCGCGTCGTACGCGCCGACGGAGTACCGGCCGTTGAGCACGCTGGGGTCGTACAGCTCCGGCACGAACCCCTCGTCGAGGTTGCGCAGGCCGTAGACCAGCTCGCCGTAGCGCGGTTCGGCCGCGATGATCTGGACGTCCGGCTTCGCCTCGTGCAGGTACCGCCCGCAGCCGACGAGCGTGCCGGTGGTGCCGAGGCCGCCGACGAAGTGCGTCAGCGTCGGCAGGTCCTTGAGCAGCTCGGGGCCGGTGCCGCGGTAGTGCGCCTCGGCGTTGGCCGGGTTGCCGTACTGGTACAGCATCACCCACTCGGGGTTCGCCGCGGACAGCTCCTTCGCCCGCCGGACGGCCTCGTTCGAGCCGCCCGCGGCCGGGGAGAACACGATCCGCGCGCCGTAGGCCTGCAGCAGCTGCTTGCGCTCGGTCGAGGTGTTCTCCGGCATCACGCAGACCAGCCCGTAGCCCTTGAGCTTGGCGGCCATGGCCAGCGAGATGCCGGTGTTGCCGGACGTCGGCTCCAGGATCGTGGAGCCGCGCCGCAGCTTGCCTTCACGCTCGGCGGCTTCGATCATGGCCAGCGCGGGGCGGTCCTTGATCGAGCCGGTCGGGTTGCGGTCCTCCAGCTTCGCCCACAGGCGCACGTCGTGCGTCGGCGAGAGCCGGGGCAACCCGACCAGCGGGGTGCCGCCGAGCGCGTCGAGCAGGGACTCGAAGCGAGCCATCGATCAGCCACCGGCCACGGCGGGGAGGATGGTCAGGGTGTCGCCGTCCTTGACCGCGGCCTCGAGCCCGCCGGCGAAGCGCACGTCCTCGTCGTTGACGTAGACGTTGATGAAGCGGTGCAGCTTCTCCTCCTTCACCAGGCGCGCCTTGAGGCCGGCGTGCCGGGACTCGACGTCGTCGATGACCTGGAGGACGGTCGCGCCCTTCGCCTCGACGGACTTCTCGCCGCCGGTGTGGGTGCGCAGGATCGTCGGGATGGAGACGGTCACGGCCATGGGTTCTTACCTCCGGTGGGTTCCTACACGCAGACGCCTGCGGCGCGCGGTTTGTTCCGAACAGCTCAGCCGACGATCTCGACCGGCTCCTCGGTGATCTCGGCGTCCACGATCCGGTACGACCGGAACTCGTGCACTTCGGGGTCCCGGGTCGAGACGAGCACGTAGTGCGCGCCGGGCTCGGCCGCGATCGACGCGTCGGTCCGCGACGGGTACGCCTCGGTCGCGGTGTGCGAGTGGTAGATCACCACCGGCTCTTCGTCGTTGACGCCCATCTCGCGGTAGAGCTTCAGCAGGTCACCCGAGTCGAACTCGTAGAACGTCGGGGACCGCGCCGCGTTGAGCATCGGGATGAACCGCTCGGGCACATCGGAGCCCTCCGCGCCGGCGATCACCCCGCACGCCTCGTCGGGATGGTCACGGCGGGCATGGGCGACGATCTCGTCGACGAGTTCACGGCGGATCCGGAGCACACCGTCATCTTAGGTGGTGGACACAAGCTGTCCAGAATCTGAGATCTACCGCTCACCAGTGGTTCCCGAAGCAGATCTAGGCGAACGCCTCCGGCCAGACCTCGCGGTAGGCCGGCATCCCGCCGGCCGTGGTCGCGGCCAACAGGCCGTGCACCATCGCCCGCGCGAACACCCGGGCCGCCGCCGAGCAGAGCGCGTCCAGCGCCGCCGGGCGGACCGCGGGGTGACTCGCCGCCGGTAGCTCGCGCGCACCCGTGGCCAGCGCGAACACCGTGTCGCCGTCGAACATCGTGTGCGCCGGGCGGACCGCGCGGGCCAGCCCGTCCTGCGCCGCGACGGCGAGCCGCCGGGCCTCGGCCTTCGACAGCGCGGCGTCGACCGCGACCACGCCGATCGTCGTGTTCAGGTCGGTCGGGCGGGACGGCAGCGCCACGGCCCGTGAAGGCCAGGTCACGCCGAAGCCGCCGTGGTCGGCCGCGTACGCCCGGCCCGTCGAGAGGTCGACGGCCTCGCCCGCCGCGTTGAGCGCGGCCACGGCCCCGACCGTGAACTCGCCGACGACCTCGCTGGCCGTGCCGATGCCGCCCTTCAACGACCCGACGGCCGCGCCCGCACCGGCGCCGACCGTGCCCTGCGCCACCGGGCCCGCGGCCGCCGCGGCGCAGGCCGCGTAGCCGAAGGACGCGTCGGGCCGGTTGCCCCACTCGCCGCGCGGCAGGTCGAACAGCACCGCCGCGGGCACGATCGGGACGACCTCGTGCGGCTTGGTGCCCACCGGGAAGCCCAGGTTCCGCTCCGCGAGCCACCGCATGACGCCATCGGCCGCGGCCAGCCCGTACGCCGACCCGCCCGAGAGGCAGACGGCGTTCACGCGCTGGACCAGGTTCTCCGGCTCCAGCAGGTTCGTCTCGCGGGTCCCGGGCGCGCCGCCGCGCTGGTCCACGGCGCCGACCGCGCCGTCCGGCACGAGCACCACCGTCGTCCCGGTCGCCCAGCCGTCCCCGACCCGCTCGTGGTGCCCGACCAGCACGCCGGGGACGTCGGTGATCATCCGGCCAGTGCCTGGATCAGCGTCTCCTGCACCCAGGTCAGCCAGTGGTAGACGCCCAGGTGCGGCGCCCGCGGGTCGTCCTCGGGCAGCTCGTCGGGCATGTCCTCGGTGACGTCGAGCGCGGTTCCCAACGCCAGCCGGACGTCGTTGAGCGCGCCCAGCCAGGCGTCGGCCTGCTCTTCGGTCAGCCGGACGTTGCCGCCGTCGCGCGGCAGCGTGTCGAGCACGATCTTGGCCACGCCGACCTTGATGTCGAGCAGCTCCGGCTCGTGCAGCGAGCGCATCGCCGCGGCCGAGTCGAGGTCCTCGCGGGTCGGGTTGTCCGGGTCGAGCCGGTGGAAGTCGGGCAGCAGCCGTGAGAGCACCGGGTCGTCCGGCGACTCGGTCGGGCCGGTGCGGATGCCGGTCAGCTCGGCGAGCTCGTCCTGCGGCGCCTCCTCGGCGCGCGCGGTGAGCATGTCCTCGAGCTGGCTGACCAGGCCGCGCAGCACGGCCGCTTCCTGCTGCTCGAACCCGGCGTGGATGACCGCGCCCTTGCGCCGCCAACCGTTCACGACTTCTGCTCCATGGTGGCCCACAGGCCCGCCGCGTGGAGTTTCGCCACGTCCACCTCCACCTTTTCCTTGCTGCCCGACGACACGATCGCCTTGCCCTTGTGGTGCACGTCCAGCATCAGCTTGGTGGCGTGGTCGCGGCTGTACCCGAACAGCTTCTGGAAGACGTACGTCACGTACGACATCAGGTTGACGGGGTCGTTCCACACCACGGTCCGCCACGGTGTGTCCGACTCGGCGACCTCGGCACCGGCCGGCTCGACCTGCGTCTGCTCGGCTGCGACAGGCGTGGACATGCACCCCATGGTGTCACGGGGTCGAGAGGGCACGCCGCGCCAGGTCCGGCCATGTGGGTGAATAGGCTGACCCCATGGGTTCACCGGAGCCGGCCACGACCAGCACTGCGCTGCTCACCGACCACTACGAGCTGACCATGCTGGGCAGCGCGCTCGCCGACGGCACAGCGGAGCGCCCCTGCGTGTTCGAGGTGTTCGCCCGGCGCTTGCCGGACGGCCGCCGTTACGGCGTCGTCGCGGGCACCGCCCGGGTGCTCGACGCGATCGCGGACTTCCGCTTCACCGACGCCGAGCTGGCGCAGCTGGAGGCCACCGCGGTGGTCGACGACACGACGCTGGCCTGGCTCGCGGACTACGAGTTCGCCGGCGACCTCGACGGCTACGCCGAGGGTGAGCTGTACTTCCCCGGCTCGCCGATCCTCACCCTCGCCGGCTCGTTCGCCGAGTGCGTCCTGCTCGAGACGCTGGTGCTGTCGATCCTCAACCACGACAGCGCCATCGCGTCGGCCGCGGCCCGCATGTCGGGCGCCGCGCACGGCCGCCCGATCATCGAGATGGGCGGGCGCCGCACGCACGAGTGGGCCGCCGTCGCGGCCGCGCGCGCCTCCTACCTGGCCGGCTTCGCGACGACGTCCAACCTCGAGGCCGGCCGCCGCTACGGCATCCCGACCCGCGGCACCGTCGCGCACGCCTTCACGCTGCTGCACGACAGCGAGGAAGAGGCCTTCCGCTCGCAGGTCGACAAGATGGGCGCGGACACGACGCTGCTGGTCGACACCTACGACATCACCGCCGGCATCGAGACCGCGGTGCGCGTCGCCGGCCCGGAGCTCGGCGCGATCCGGATCGACTCCGGCGACGTCGGCCCGCTCGCCCGCCGTGCCCGCGAGCAGCTGGACTCCCTCGGCGCGAAGGACACCCGGATCGTCGTCTCCGGTGACCTCGACGAGCACGCCATCGCCGCGCTGCGGGCCGAGCCGGTGGACGCGTACGGCGTCGGCACCTCGGTCGTCACCGGGTCGGGCGCGCCGACCGCGGGCATGGTCTACAAGCTGGTCGAGGTCGACGGCAAGCCGGTCGCCAAGCGCAGCGCGCACAAGGAGTCCCGGGGTGGGCGCAAGTCCGCGCTGCGGCGCCACCGCGGCACCGGCACGGCGGTCGAAGAGGTCGTCTGGACGGCGGGGACCACGCCCGAGCCGGAACCGAACGACCGGCCGCTGCAACTGCCGCTGATTCGTGGCGGCCGCGTCGAGCCGGACCTGCCTACGCTGGACGACGCCAGGCAGCGGTTGCGCCGCGGCCTGGTCAGCCTGCCGTGGGAGGGCCTGAAGCTCTCGCACGGCGAGCCCGCAATCCCGACGCTCTTCCTCTGAACGGAGGCCGCCCCATGGGGACCGCGCTGATCGTGGTGGACGTGCAGAACGACTTCTGCGAAGGCGGCTCGCTGGCGGTGGCCGGCGGCGCGGCGGCCGCGGCGGCGATCTCCGCGCTGAGCGCGACCGGCGGCTACTCGCACGTCGTGGCCACCCGCGACTACCACGTCGACCCGGGTGACCACTTCAGCGAGACGCCCGACTTCGTCGCCAGCTGGCCGCCGCACTGCGTGGCGGGCACGCCCGGCGCGTCGTTCCACCCCGCCCTCGACGTCGTCCCGATCGGGGCGGTGTTCTCGAAGGGCGAGTACAGCGCGGCCTACTCCGGCTTCGAAGGCGCGTCCGGGGACGGTAAGTCCCTGGAGACCTGGCTGCGCGAACACGACGTGACCGACGTCGACGTCGTCGGCATCGCCACGGACTACTGCGTGCGCGCGACGGCGCTGGACGCGGCCCGCGCCGGATTCGGCGTCCGCGTGCTGCTCGGCCACACGGCCGGGATCGCCCGGGCTTCGGTGGACAGCGCGCTGCGGGACTTCGACGAGGCCGGCGTCACGCACACCGGCGAGGCGCACGTCGGATGAAGGACCTGCGGGCCGCTCTGGCGGAACACCGGCTCGTCGCGATCCTGCGGGCCGCGGACGCGTCGCGCTTCGCCGACGCGGCGATGGTCCTGCACGCGGCGGGGATCCGCCTGCTCGAAGCCACGCTGACGACGCCGGGCGCGCCCGCCGCGATCACCGCGCTGCGCCTGGCCCTGGGCGACGACGCGCTGATCGGCGCCGGCAGCGTCCGCGAAGCGTCCGATGTGGACATCGCGGTCGACGCGGGCGCGCGCTACCTGATCACGCCGACGGTCAACCCGGCTGTCCTCGAACGCGCCGCCGCCCTCGACGTCCCGGTGGTCTGCGGCGCGCTGACGCCGACGGAGATCGACCAGGCCTGGCGCCTCGGCGCGGCCGCGGTGAAGGTCTTCCCGATCGCGGCGGTCGGCGGCGTCGCCTACCTGCGCGCGGTCCGGGCGCCGCTGCCGGACGTGCCGCTCGTCCCGACCGGCGGCGTCCACCTGGCCGACGTCGAGAGCTACCTGCGGTCGGGCGCGATCGCGGTGGCCGCGGCGACCCCGTTGCTGGGCGACGCGCTGACCTCCGCCGGCAGCCTCCCGGACCTGGCGACCCGGGCCGGCGAGTTCGTCGCCGCCGCCAGCCGCTTCACGACCGCCTGACACGTCACTTTCGTAGGGAAAGATGCGTCCGAGGCCCCCGAATCCGCATCTTTCCCTATGAAAGTGACGCCTTCTTCTTGCCGTACGGGTCGCAGGCGGCCGTGCCCAGGTAGACGTCGCCGCTCGCCGGGCCGCCCTGCGGGAACAGCACGATGTGCACCGCGTGGGTGACCAGGCTGCCGTCCGGCGGCTGCGGCGTCACGGTCTCGTTGAGGATCACCGTGGCCAGCGCGGTGCCCGCCGGGCCGCCGGGGATGACGATCCGGTCGTTCGGCGGGATCTGAGCGGGGACGGTGATCCCGGTGACGGCGCCGATCGTCACCTCGCCGCCGCTGCCGGTGGCGCTCGTCGCGCACTTCGCCGAGAACGTCCGAACCGTGATCACCGGGCCGCCGTAGCGCTTGAGGACCGACGCCTCGAACCGGTGCCCGGACGCCTGCGCGATGGCCACCTCGCCCGAGCGGCCGCAACCGGACTCCCCGAGGCCGAACGACGCGACGTCGCCGGTCACGCCGCCGTCCGTCCGCGCCGAAGCCGGTCCGTCGGCCGTGCACTTCGCCAGCTCACCGGTGACGACGTGCTCGTTGTCGATCAGCACGTCGAGCGAACCGGCGGACGCCCAGCCGATGGACGTCACGGGCGCGGCGGCGACCAGGACCGGCCCGGCCAGCGCCGTCACGGCCAGCAACCGGATCGTCCTCTTCCTGGCGTTTCGCATGCACCGGCCTCCTCGGTTCGTGACAGTTCGTAGTTACCCTGGGGATCATCGGCAGGTACGGCGGGCCGCCTGATCGGGTCCACCCGGACGAGTGGCCGGTGAGGAACGCGACTTTCCGGCGTTTCCCGGGGGTAACGAGCGTTAACCTCGATCGTCGCGTGTGTCCACTGTGGGAGGTTTCGTGTCTTCGCTGTCCATCGCCGGAAAGCGGCCCGTGCTGGCCGACCTCGTGCCCGGCTCGCTCGTCCGGGACATCGCGCTGGTCGCCGGCGGTGCCGTGCTCACCGGCGCCGCCGCGCAGCTGATCATCCCGGTACCGGGCAGTCCGGTGCCGATGACCGGCCAGACGTTCGCCGCGCTGCTCGTCGGCGCCTCGCTCGGCATGTCGCGCGGGGCCGCGTCGATGCTGGTCTACCTGCTCGTCGGCGCCGTGGGCGTGCCGTGGTTCCAGAACGGCACCGCGGGCCTGTCCGGCGCGAGCGCCGGCTACATCGTCGGGTTCGTCTTCGCGGGCGCCCTCGTCGGCGCGCTCGCCGGCCGCGGCGGTGACCGGACGCCGCTGCGCACCGCCGCCACCATGGTGCTCGGCAACGTCGTCATCTACGCGTTCGGCGTGCCGTGGCTGATGGCCTCGACCGGGTTCGACCTGTCGACGGCGTTCGCCAAGGGCGTGACGCCGTTCCTGGTCGGCGACGCGCTGAAGATCGTCGTGGCCGCCGGCCTGCTGCCGCTCACGTGGAAGCTGGTCTCGCGCCGCACCGAAGACTGAGGCCCCTCGGCGAAGGGCCCGCCGTCGCGACGGCGGGCCCTTCGCCGTTTACCAGTACGGCGCGAGTGGCCCGTTCGCGACGGATCACCGATCCTGTCGGTGGCGGCGGCTAATGTGTCGCTGTGCCCGCTCGAACTGACTTCCCCGGCGTCCTCGAACTCCTCACCCACGCGGTGGAGTCGGTGGGCGGAGCCGAGCGGCCGGGGCAGGTCGAGATGGCCGACGCCGTCGGCCGCGCCATCCGCACCGGCGAACACCTCGCCGTGCAGGCCGGCACCGGCACCGGCAAGTCCCTGGCCTACCTCGTCCCCGCGATCCGGCACGCCGTCCAGAAGGAAGCCACGGTCGTGGTCTCGACGGCCACCATCGCGCTGCAGCGCCAGCTCGTCGACCGCGACCTCCCCCGGCTCGCGAAGGCGCTGAAGAAGCCGCTGGGCCGCGAACCGACCTTCGCGATCCTCAAGGGCCGCCGCAACTACATGTGCCTGCACCGCCTGGACTCCGGCGCGCCGGACGAGCCGGAGGACGCCCAGCTCTTCGACCCGTTCGCGGTGTCGCGCCTCGGCAAGGAGGTCACCCGGCTGCGGGAGTGGGCGTCGGACACCGAAACCGGCGACCGCGACGAGCTCGTCCCGGGCGTGACGGACCAGGCGTGGCGCCAGGTGTCCGTGACCGCAAGGGAATGCCTCGGCGCGTCCCGCTGTCCGATCGGCACGGACTGCTTCGCCGAGAAGGCCCGCGCCGAGGCCGGCCGGGCCGACGTCATCATCACCAACCACGCGCTCCTGGCCATCGACGCGTTGCAGGGCTACCAGGTCCTGCCGGACCACGACGTCGTGATCATCGACGAGGCGCACGACCTGGTCGACCGGGTCACCTCGGTCGCCACCGGCGAGCTGACCAGCGCGATGTGCTCGGCCGCCGCCCGCCGCTGCGGCAAGCTGATCGACGCCGACGTCGCGGACCGCCTGCTGGAAGCGGGTGACGGGCTGGCCCTGATCGTCGACGACCTGCCCGCCGGCCGGATGGACGCGCTGCCGCAGGCGTTGAAGGGCGCCATCCCGGCGGTCCGCGACGCCGCGCACGCGTGCATCTCCGCGCTCGGGTCCGACCGCAAGGAGGACGTCGAAGGGGCCACCGCGCGCAAACTGGCGCGCACGCTGCTCGACGAGGTGCACGACACCGCGGTCCGGCTGCTCGAGGCGTTCGACGAAGACCAGGCGCACCAGCGTGACGTCGTCTGGCTCGCGGGCGACAAGTTCTCGTCGAACCCGCGCCCGCCGGCGTTGAAGGTCGCGCCGCTGGGCGTCGCCGGCCTGCTGCGCGAGCGCGTGTTCAACCTGCACACGACGATCCTGACGTCGGCGACGCTGACGCTGGGCGGCACGTTCGACACGATGGCGCGCCAGTGGGGTCTCCCGCCGGGCGGCGCCCGCGTCGAAAAGGCGCCGGGCGCGGCCACGGACAAGGAAGCGCCGTCCGACGCCGACACCGGCCCGAAGTGGCTCGGCCTGGACGTCGGTTCGCCGTTCGACCACCAGCGCAACGGCATCCTCTACCTGGCCAAGCACCTGCCGCCGCCGGGCCGTGACGGCCTCGCGTCGTCCACAATGGACGAGCTGGCCGAGCTGATCGAGGCGGCGGGCGGACGCACGCTGGGCCTGTTCTCCTCGATGCGCGCGGCCAAGCAGGCGGCCGAGGAAATGCGTGAGCGGCTGGACTTCCCGGTGCTGTGCCAGGGCGACGACGCGACGTCGCTGCTGGTCCAGAAGTTCTCCGAGGACGTCCGGACCTGTCTGTTCGGCACGCTCAGCCTGTGGCAGGGCGTGGACGTCCCGGGCCCGTCGCTGCAGCTCGTCGTCGTCGACCGGATCCCGTTCCCCCGCCCGGACGACCCGGTGTCGTCAGCGCGCCAGCGCGCGGTGGAAGCCCGCGGCGGCAACGGGTTCCTCACCGTGGCGGCCACGCACGCGGCGCTGCTGCTGGCGCAGGGCACCGGCCGGCTGCACCGCTCGGTGACCGACCGCGGCGTCGTCGCGGTGCTGGATTCGCGGCTCGCGAACGCCCGCTACGGCGGATTCCTCCGTGCGTCGCTGCCGCCGTTCTGGCCCACGATGGATCCGAAGGTGGCGCGCGACGCCTTGCGCCGCCTCGACGCAGCCGCGCCCGCGTGACGCGGTCCACAACACCGACCGGTACGGTGAAGCAACCGAAGCGACAAGGGAGCACCGGTTGACCCAGGATTCGTCCAGCGCACAGTCCCGGACTGTCAGTGTCGACGACACCGGCGTGCGCCGTCGCCTCGCGGACGGCAGCGAAGAAGCCGTCACGTGGTCCGACCTGTCCTCGGTGATGGTCAGGGTCATCCCCGACGGGCCGTGGAACGAAGACGTCTTCTTCATGCTGGTGGGCACGGATGGCAAGGGCACCGCGGTCCCGAGCGGCGACCCGGCGGCCGACGCCCTGATCGAGCGGCTGCAGTCGTTGCCGGGCTTCGACAACGACAAGTTCATCGAAGCCATGACGACGGACGCGGACCAGGCCTACGTGGTCTGGGAATCCAGCGAGAACTGACGTCGCTTACGCGGTCGGGAACTCCTCCGTCACCGGAATCCCCTTCTTGAGCGTCCGGCTCACCGTGCAGAGCCGTTCGATCGCGCGGTCCACGGCGCCGGCAAGCGCTTCCCGCTGATCCTCCGCCAAAGTCGACACGTCGACATCGAACGCGACGTGCACCGCGTCCAGTTCCGCGGCACCCTCACGTCGATCGGCCGAGACGGTCACGCGGAACTTCGCGTCCTCGCCCACCCGCCGCGTGATCAGCTCTTCAGCCGTCACGGCGCTGCAGCCCGCGGCCGCGATCTGCAGCAGCTCGGCGGGCGAAAACGCCCCTTCCGCACCGCTCCGGCCCAGCCGGACCTCGGCGCCGCGGTCGTTGCGTCCGACGAAGCTGTGCTGCCCGTCGCGCTGTACTTCGAGTCCCATATCGGCTCCAACCGGCTCAGGAAGCCGCTTGTTCCGGCGTCCAGCAGGTGGGCGGGAACTGAGCGAGCACGGTGATCGTGCCGGGATCGACCTCGGTGAACCCGGCGTCCCGCACGGCGATGACGCGGTCGCGCCGCCACGCGCCCTCGGGGTCGTCGCCCGGGTGCAGTTCCTTCCACCGCGCGACACTCGGCGTGCGCACCGCGGTCCGGTAGCCCCGCGCGGCCCAGCCGGCGAGCTGCGCGTCGTCCAGCAGCGCGGCGAGGATCATCGTGGCGTGGCCGACCTGCGCGGCGCCCTTGCCGACGGTCATCGGGACCTGTGGGTTGAGCAGGAGCAGCGGTACGCCGTCCGGGATCGGCCCCGGCTCGTCCGGCGGCAGCTCGCTGCCCGAGATCTGGAGCCGCGACACCTCCTTGGGCGTCTCGGTGACCAGGCCCGGCACCAGGGCCCGCGCTTCGGCGCCGTCGACCTCGACGGTGATGCCCGGCAGCTCCTGCACCGCGGCCCAGTGCGCGCCCCGCGCCCGCCGCGCGACCTTGCGGATCCGGTTGTCGAGCCACGCGTGCATCGGCTCGGCCCACTCGCCCTCGGGCTCGGCCCGCTCGTCCAGGCAGACCGCCAGCGCGGCCGCCGCCGCGGCCTCCAGCAGCGGCGTGCGCCCCGGCGGCTCGGCGCGTTCGATGCGCAGGATGACCGGCATCGCCCGCACCTGTTCCGGCAGCTCGTCGGAGGTGTCCGAGGTATCTTCGGGCGGCAACCCGAGCCAGTAGGCGTACCGGGTGCCCAACGGGTCGAGAACGCTGCTCACGGACGCATCAGCTCGAGCCCGTCGGCGGCGTCGGCCGCTTCGACCTCGCCGCGGGTGAGGCCGAGCATGAACAGCACGGCGTCGAGGTAGGGGTGCGAGAGCGCGGCGTCCGCGACTTCGCGCAGCGCGGGCTTGGCGTTGAACGCGACGCCCATCCCGGCCGCGGACAGCATGTCGATGTCGTTGGCGCCGTCGCCGACCGCCACGCACTGCTCCAGCGGAATGTCGTATTCACCGGCGACGCGGCGAAGCACCTTCGCCTTGCCCGCGCGGTCGACGACCTCGCCGATCACCCGGCCGGTGAGCTTGCCGTCCACGATCTCGAGCTCGTTCGCCGCCGCGAAGTCCAGCCCGAGGTCGGCCACCAGGCCGCCGATGACCTGGGTGAACCCGCCGGACACCACGCCGGTCTTGAACCCCATCCGCTTGAGCGTGCGGATCGTCGTGCGCGCGCCCGGGGTCAGCTCGATCGTCGCGGCGACCTCGTCGATCGCCGCGGCCGGCAGCCCGGCCAGCAGCGCGACCCGCCGCTCCAGCGACTCGGTGAAGTTCAGCTCGCCGCGCATCGCGGCCTCGGTGATCTCGCGGATCTCCGGCTCGACGCCGGCGTGCGCGCCCAGCATCTCGATGACCTCGCCCTGGATCAGGGTCGAGTCGACGTCGAAGACGACCAACCGCTTCGCCCGCCGGGTGATCCCGGCCCGCTCCACGGCGATGTCGACGCCCGCTTGGACGGCGGCGTCGGCGAGCACCGTCCGCAACGCGGCGTCCGCGTCGGGGGTGTCACGGTCGACCGAGACGTACAGCTCCAGCCCGGTCACCGGGTAGTCGGCGACGCTGCGGATCGAGTCGATGTTCGCGCCGAGCGACGCGAGCCGGCGCGCGACCTCGGAGAAGCCCCGCGCGGTGACCGGGCGGCCCAGCACCACCAGCACGTGCGACGAGTCGCGGCGGCCGAGTGCGAACGGGTCTTCCCCGATCGCCGACCCGATCTTGACCTCGACCTGCATCCCGACCGACGCCAGCGCCTGCTCGACGGACTCCTGCAATCCCTCCGGGTCGCGGTAGACCCCGGCGAGCACCCCGAGCACGAGCTGCCCGCGGATGACCACCTGCTCGACGTCGAGCACGTCGACGTCGTGCCTGGTCAGCACGGCGAACAGCACGGACGAGACGCCCGGCTTGTCGGGACCGGTCGTCGTGATCAGGACGGGGGTTTGGGTCACTGGTCATCCCTCGCTCGGCAACGCTGCACGATCAGTCTGCCGGTCCGGCCTTGGACATAAGTAGAGCGCGTGCCGGGCTTCACAAAAGCCGGGCACGCGCTCTCACTCGTTCGGGGTGTCTTACTGCTCGCCCGAGTTGTCCTTGCTGTGGTCACCCGGCATGAGCTTCTCGGTCAGCACCTGCGACGGCGCGGAGCCGTGGCTGTTCAGCCTCTGCTTGCCGAAGAACCCGATCTCGCCCTCCTTGTGGAGGCGCTCGATCATGTGCGGGTAGTGCAGCTCGAACGCCGGCCGCTCGGACCGGATCCGGGGCAGCTCGGTGAAGTTGTGCCGCGGCGGCGGGCAGGACGTCGCCCACTCGAGCGAGTTGCCGTAGCCCCACGGGTCGTCCACCGTGACGATCTCGCCGTACCGGTAGCTCTTGAAGACGTTCCAGATGAACGGCAGCGTCGAGGCACCGAGGATGTACGCGCCGATCGTGGAGATCGTGTTCAGCGTCGTGAAACCGTCACTGGTCAGGTAGTCCGCGTACCGCCGCGGCATGCCTTCCGCGCCCAGCCAGTGCTGGACGAGGAACGTGCCGTGGAAGCCGATGAACGTGGTCCAGAAGTGCCACTTGCCGAGCTTCTCGTCCATCATCCGGCCCGTGATCTTCGGGAACCAGAAGTAGATGCCGGCGAAGGTGGCGAACACGATCGTGCCGTAGAGCACGTAGTGGAAGTGCGCGACGACGAAGTAGCTGTCCGACACGTGGAAGTCGATCGCCGGCGCGGCCAGCAGGATGCCGGTCAGACCGCCGAAGAGGAACGTGACGATGAAGCCCATCGAGAAGATCATCGGCGTCTCGAAGGACAGCTGGCCCTTCCACATCGTGCCGATCCAGTTGAAGAACTTCACGCCGGTCGGGACCGCGATCAGGAAGGTCATGAAGGAGAAGAACGGCAGCAGCACGGCGCCGGTGGCGTACATGTGGTGCGCCCACACCGCGACCGACAGCGCCGCGATGGCCAGCGTCGCCCAGACCAGGCTCTTGTACCCGAACATCGGCTTGCGGCTGAAGACCGGGAAGATCTCCGACACGATCCCGAAGAACGGTAGCGCGACGATGTAGACCTCTGGATGGCCGAAGAACCAGAACAGGTGTTGCCAGAGGATCACCCCGCCGTTTTCGGGGTCGAAGACGTGTGCCCCGAGATGCCGGTCCGCCAGCAGGCCCATCAGGGCCGCGGTCAGGATCGGGAAGGCGAGCAGGATCAGGATCGACGTGACCAGGATGTTCCAGGTGAAGATCGGCATCCGGTACATCGTCATGCCCGGCGCGCGCAGGCAGACCACGGTGGTGACCATGTTGACCGCGCCGAGGATGGTGCCCAGACCGGAGACCACCAGGCCCGAGATCCACAGGTCCGCGCCGACGCCCGGCGAGTGGATCGCGTCCGACAGCGGGGTGTAGGCGAACCAGCCGAAGTCGGCGGCGCCACCCGGCGTCAGGAAGCCCGACAGCACGATCAGGCCGCCGAAGAGGTACAGCCAGTAGGAGAACGCGTTCAGCCGCGGGAACGCGACGTCCGGCGAACCGATCTGCAGCGGGAGGATGAAGTTCGCGAACCCGAAGAGGATGGGCGTCGCGTACAGCAGCAGCATCACCGTGCCGTGCATGGTGAAGAGCTGGTTGTACTGCTCCTGCGAAAGGAACTGCTGCCCGGGTCGCGCCAGCTCGGTACGGATGAGCATGGCCATCGCGCCGCCCGCCATGAAGAAGGCGAACGACGTGACCAGGTACATGATCCCGATCTGCTTGTGGTCCGTCGTGCGGAACAACCGCAGCAGGTACGAACCCTTGACCGACTCGCGCGCGGGATACGGGCGCGTCGCGATCGGCTTGGGGGCTACGGCCGTCACTCCTGCCTCCAACACTTGAAACCTTGTGGTGGTCATCGTCGCGCCGCCAGGGCCCGGGAAGACCCGGTCCGGCGGCTTAGGGGGATCGTAGCCCTCGCTACCGACAGTCGCGCGCACCGGCTGGCAAGATCGGCGCATGGCCGACGAGTACACCCGCGCGGCGGTGCGCGCGGCCCGCACGGTGACCGCCCGGCTCGGCCTGCCGGAGCACCCGCCGGAGGTCCTGCACGCACGGTCGAACGTGCTGGTGAGGCTGGGTCCGCTGGTCGCGCGCGTGCCGGCGACGACGCTGCTCGCCCGGCCGGCGCCGGCGCCCTGGCTGGCCCGCGACGTCGCCGTTTCCCGCTTCCTCACCGAACGTGGTGTGCTCGTCGTCTCACCGGCCGCGGATCCCCCGGCCGGGCCGCATTTCGCGGACGGTCTCCCGGTCACGCTCTGGCACCACACACCGCACGATCCGGACCACCGGTACGCACCGGACGTCGTCGCGCGCTCGCTCGCCCGGGTGCACGCGGCCCTGCGGGAGTATCCGGGCGAACTGCCCCGGCGCGGCCCGCTCGACGACCTCGAACGGATGCTCGCCCGGCACGGCGACACGATGGACGGCGCGGCGCCGCGGCTGCGGGCCGAAGCCGCCCGGATCGAGGCCGCCCTGCCGGACGTCGCCGTGCAGCCGCTGCACGGCGACGCGCACCCCGGCAACCTGATCGCCACCGAGGCCGGGCCGTGCTGGCTCGACTTCGAGGACACCTGGCGCGGGCCGCTCGGCTGGGACCTGGGGATCTTGGCCCGCCAGGGCGGTCCGGAGTATTCGGCCGCCTACCCGGGTTCGGCCGACGTCCCGACCGAAGCTTGTACGGAGCTGCGCGAACTCTTCGCCGTCGCGTGGCGCTTCATCATCGCGAAGCGGTTCCCGCACCGGCTTCCCGAAGCGCGCGAAGCACTCGCTGCCTACTTCTCGTGAGTTGCCGGGTACCAGGAGAGGATCGCCTCGACGACGCCCGCGGGGTCCTCGAGCGGGGTCAGGTGGCCGGCGCCGGGCAGCACGACGAGCGTGGCACCGGGCATGGCCTCGACCATCGCGCTCGCCGCCGCGACGGGCGTGATGGGGTCTTCCTCGCCCACGATGACCAGCGCCGGGACACCGGCGTCCCGCAGCAGGCCGCGGGAGTCCGGCCGGGTCCGCAACGCCAGCGCGGTCCACGAGATCCCGGCCGGTGGCTGGGATTCGATGATCTCCCGGACGGTTTCGACGACGTCGGGCCGCTCCTCGCGCGTCGACTCGGCCAGCAGGTTCGGCAGGTTGGCCTCGGCCAGCCAGCCCGCGGTGCCTTCCTGCTCGACGCGCACCGCGACGTCGAGGCGGCTCTGCGCGGCCTCGGGCGTGTCGGGCGTGGCCTTGGTGTCGATGAGGACGAGCCCGCCGACCCGGTCCGGCGCCAGCCGCAGCACGGCCATCGCGAGGTAGCCGCCCATCGAACAGCCGCCGAGCACCACGCGGTCCAGGTCCAGCCGGTCGAGCAGGGCCACGACGTCGCGCGCGGCGTCGTCGAGGCTCGGTTCGCGGCCGGACTCCGGCAGCGGCGAGCGGCCGAGCCCGCGCTGGTCCGGAGTGATCACCCGAAGGTGTGAAGCGAGAGGCTCGCGCACCGCGTTCCACATGCGGGCGTCCAGGGGAAAGGCGTGGAGGAGGACCAGCGGCAGTTCGGTCATGCGCGTCATTTTGTCGGACCCCCGCGCTAGCTTCGCCGACGTGTTCACCGACATCGAAACCGACCGGCTGCACCTGCGTCCGCTCCACGAGGCGGACCGGCAGGCGATGGTCGACATCCACACGGACCCGCGCACCAACCGTTTCAACCCCGACCCGCCCGGCGTCTCGCGGGCGTCGGAGATGTTCACGGCCTGGCTGGCGCACTGGGCCGAGCAGGGCTTCGGCTACCTGGCGGTGACCGAACCGGGCGGAAAGGAGGTCATCGGCGTGTGCGGCGTGCGGCTGCGCGAGTTCCACGGCGAGAAGGTGCTCAACCTCGGTTACCGGTTCCGGCCGTCCGCGTGGGGCAAGGGTTACGCGGTCGAGGCCGGGGCCGCGGTCCTGGAGTGGTGTGCCCGCGAGCAGGCGTCCCTGCCGGTGCTGGCGAGTGTGAACGTGGACAACAAGCCGTCGCTGCGGGTGGCCGAGCGGCTCGGCTTCACCGAGTACACGGAGGAAGCGTACGAAGGCGCGTTGTCCCGGCACTACCGGCGCTGAGCCGGGCGTTGTTTGACAACTCCAGAGAGAAGCGGATCACCGGCGGCGCTGCGGGCGGCGCCGGGCGCGGGCGTCCCAGCAGGGCCGGTGCCAGTGCCGCCGATCGGCGACGGAGCCGGTCTCGTCGGCGGGCCAGACGACGAGGTGCGGCGTGCCCGGCCGGATCTCGTGGTCGCAGCCGGGGCAGCGGTAGAACTTCGTGGCCTGCGCGCCGGGTACCGTCCGGACCAGCCACTCGCCGTCGTCCCCGGCTTCGGCACGGGCCCACCCGGTGGCAGCACCGATCTCCCGCTCGGGCGGCCCACCGTCCGAGCGGCGGCCGGGACGGTTGCGTCGAGGCACGCCCAAACGGTAACCGCACCCCACCCACCACCGCGCACCCGCGTGACAGCGCCCACCACCCCGTGTCGACCTCCCGATCACACGTGCCGGCACCCCAATCACGCGAGATGACCCTCCCATCACGCGAGATGCCTCCTCAGTCACGCGAGTTTCCCGCCGGAGCCCGCGAACCGACCCTCCAGACACGCGAACCGACCATCCAGGCACGCGAGTCGACCGTCCAGGTACGCGAACCGACCCTTCAGGTACGCGAGTCGTCCGCCCAGGTACGCGAGTCGTCCGCCCGGGTACGCGACCTCGTGGCCGTCACCCCTGGGCGATCGCCAGCGGCACGAGCTGCTCGGCGGTGGTCAGCGAACCGTGCTGCCCGACCAGCGACGTCTCCACGGCCTCGGCCAGCCCGCGCACCATCCCGAACCGCCCGCGGGCCGCCACGACGACGTCGCCGATCCGCGGCAGCACCCGGTCGCTGACGGTGTGGCCGAACCACCCTTCGGCGACGGCTTCCTCCCGCGAACGCACCCAGGCCCGCTCGCCCACCACCGCCCGCCAGGCGGCGAGCACGTCGGCGGCGGCGCCCGGCTCGGTGTAGACGTGCCGGGCCCGGACCTCGCCCCCGAACGTCCGGACACCCGCCAGCAGCTCCGGCACGTCCTCGAGGTCGAGCTTGTCCTCGACGGTGACCATGCCGTGGTCGGCCACCACGGCGAGCAGGGCGCCGGCCGGCAGACCGTCCACAAGGGACTCCACGAGCCGGTCGACTTGGCGTAGCTGCATCCGCCACGCGTTCGAACCCGGGCCGTACACGTGTCCGAGCAGGTCGAGTTCACTGTGGTAGGCGTAGCAAAAGGCCCGCCCGGCGAGCACCGACAACGTCCGGGCGGCGAGGTCGCCGAGCGCGTGCACGCCGGCGTAACGCGCGCCGCTCTGGGTGGCGCGGGTCAGCGCGGAGTCGGCGAACTGCGCGGACGACACGACGGCCGCGTCGATCCCGGCCGCGGCGGCGAGCTCGAACGTCGTCGGCAGCGGCTGCACCTCACGTGGCGGGAGCGCGCCGCGAAGGTCGCCGCCGTCCTCGTGGCTGCGCCAGCGCAACGCGTTGAGCACGCCGACGCCCGGCATCTCGAAGGTGTAGCCGACCATGCCGTGCTCACCGGACGCGAGGCCCGTCCCGATCGCGGCCACCCCGGCGGCGGTGGTCGACGGGAAGCCCACGCGCAACGTCCGCCGGGCGAGTTCGGTCAGTACCGGGGCATCCGCGGCGTGCTCGGCCAGCAGTTCCCAGCCGAGCCCGTCGATCAGCAGCACCGCCGCGCTCCGCGCCGCCGGCAGGTCCAGCGTGTTCGCGCACCCGGGCACCCCGAGCGCGGCGAGCAGGGAAGGGACGACTTGGCCGAGGTGCGCGACGTCGGCGAGCGAAGGGGGCTGCACGCGCCCACCTTCCCATCCGGGGGCCGGCCCGGCGATAATCCCCGCATGCCGACCTACGCCTACCGCTGCCGCGAGTGCACCGAGACCTTCGAGCTCCTGCGCCCGATGAGCGAGTCCGGCGCGCCGGCCGCCTGCCCGGAGGGCCACGCGGACACCGTCAAGCTGCTCACGACGGTCGCCCTCACCGGAGCCGCGGGTGGTCCCGCGGCTCCGGCCGGTGGTGGCGGGTGCTGTGGTGGCGGCTGCTGCGGCTGACCGGCCTCAGAGCGCCTTCAGCGCCTGGTCGAGGTCGTGCCATAGGTCCTCGACGTCTTCCAGCCCGGCCGACAGCCGGATGAGCTGCTCGGACACGCCGGCGTCGTGGCGGTCGCCGGCGTCGACGATCCGGTGGCTGATCGACCCCGGGTGCTGGATCAGCGTGTCGACGCTGCCCAGGCTGACGGCGGGGGTGATCAGCCGGACGGCACCGATCAGGGCGTGCGGGTCACCGTCGACCTCGAACGCCACGAGCGGCCCGCCGAGCCGCGGGTAGTGCACCTTCGTCACGGCCGGGTGGGCGGCGAGCCGCTCGGCCAGCGTCGCCGCGGTCGCGGACGCCGCGCCGACCCGCAGCGGCAACGTGGAAAGCCCGCGCAGCAACAGATATCCGGCGAGCGGGTGCAACACGCCACCGGTGGCGAAGCGGATCTGCCGCAACCGGGCGGCTTCCTCGGCGTCGCACGCGACGATCCCGCCCATCACGTCGCCGTGGCCGCCGAGGAACTTCGTCGCGCTGTGCAGCACGATCCGGGCGCCGTGGAGGCCCGGGCGCTGCAGCACCGGCGTCGCGAAAGTGTTGTCCACCACCAGCGGCACGTCCCCGCAAGCGAGAGCCAGCGCGGCGATGTCGACCTCGGCGAGCGTCGGGTTCGCCGGGGTCTCGACGAACACCAGGCCGGTGTCGGGCCGCAGCGCGGCGGCGACGGCGTCCGGCGCGGCCCAGGTGACCTCGGTGCCGAGCAGTCCCGACTGGAGCAGGTGGTCACTGCAGCCGTACAGCGGGCGCACCGCGACGACGTGGCGTTTCCCTTGCGCCACCGCGGAAAGCAGGCAGGCGGACACCGCGGCCATGCCGCTGGCGAACGCGACGCCGTGGTCGAACCCTTCGAGCTCGGCCAGGGCCCGCTCGAACCGCTCGACGGTCGGGTTGCCCACCCGGCCGTAGATCGGCGGGCCGGCCACCTCGCCGCCGGCGGCGAACGCGTCGATCCGGGCGGCTTCGCCGGCGCTGTCCCGGGACGGGTAGGTCGTGGACAGGTCGAGCGGCGCGGCGTGCACGCCGAGGTCCGTGAGGTCGTCACGGCCGGCGTGGACGGCGCGGGTGCGCAGGGCGGAAGTCATACGATCATGCTCGATCTTTCACCGGATTGAAGGCAACAGTCTCGGATATCATTCGCCGATGTCCGAGAATGTCGAACTCAGTCCGGTTGATCTTGACATTCTGCGCTTGCTGCAAAACGATGCCCGGATCACCAACAAGGACCTCGCGGCCGCGGTCGGCCTGGCGCCGTCGACGTGCCTGGACCGGGTGGCGCGGCTGCGGGACACCGGCGTGATCACCGGGCAGCACGCGTCGGTCGACGCGGCGAAGCTCGGGCGGCCGCTGGAGGCGTTCCTGTTCGTCCAGGTGCGCCCGCACCGGCGGCCGCTGGTGGACCCGTTCATCGAGCACCTGCTGTCCCTGCCCGAGGTGCGCGCGGTCTACCACCTGACCGGGCCGGACGACTTCCTCGCGCACGTCGCCACCAGCTCGGCCGGCGAGCTGCAACGGCTGGTGCTCGACGAGCTGACCGCCCGCGACGAGGTCGCCCGCGTCCACACGAACCTGGTGTTCCAGCACTGGAGCGGCGGTCCCCTGCTGCCACCCGGTGCTTGACGTCCGGCTGTCGACGTCACAGCGTCTCGAGCCACCGGCGGGTTTCGCGCGCGGACGTCAGCCGGACGACCGAGGGGCACGGCGGTTCGGCGGCCCAGCCCCGGATGGTCGCCCGCTTCCGCGCGAACGACGCGAAGTGCCAGCGGATGATCGAGTCCGCGGAGAACATCTGGCGGAACGACTCGACGTTGCCGTTGCAGATCCGCTCGCGGGTCACCGAGCGCACGGCCGTCCGGCGCACCAGGCGGCCCAGCGAAAGCCCACGCGGGTAGTCGAGACCCACGATGAGCTGGGTGCGGGGCAGCACGACGTCCTTCCACCGGCTGTACGCGGCGTCGAGGACCCAGCGCTCCCCCGCGCAGACCTCCGCGATGCGGCGGCGCTGCTCCTCGTCGGGCACCTGGACCCAGCCCGGCTGCCAGGTCAGGTCGTCCACCGAGTGGTACGGCAGGCCGGTGCGCTCGGCGATCCGCGCGGCGAGCGTCGACTTGCCCGAGCCGGTGACGCCGTAGACGACGATCCGGTCAGGAGCCGAGGTCACGAGCGGGCTCCTGCGGTCCTCGGTAGGGCAGGGTCTGGCTGTAGACGATGCTCGTGGTCGTGCTGCCGAACTGGGCCAGCTCGTCCATCGTCTGCTCGAGGTGGGCCATCGACGCGGCGGCGACCTTGAGCGTGTAGCAGTCGTCGCCGGTGGTGCGCACGCATTCGAGGATCTCGAAGCGCTCGGCCAGCAGCTTGTGCAGCGGCTCGTGGCGGCTGCCCGGGTACTTGAGCCGGACGACGGCGAGCACCGCGTACCCGACCTTGCCGAGGTCGATGTCCGCGCGGTACCCGGTGATCACGCCGGCGGCCTCGAGGCGGCGGAGGCGTTCGGTGGTCGCGGACGCGCTGAGGTTCACCCGGCGGCCCAGCTCGGTGAGGGGCAGCCGGGCGTCACGCTGGAGCTCGACCAGGATGGCCCAGTCGGTCGGATCGAGACTCTCGGTCATCCGGCGAATATACCGCGAGATCCACGGCCGAAGCTGTCGAACGCCGTGGCCGATCCCTTCCGATCAGGGCTTTCCCCTCGTTAGCCTTGGTGGGTGAAGATCGGCGTGAACGTCCCCAACTTCGGCCCCGGCACGGATCCCGGCGCACTGCGCTCGTGGGCGCAGACCGTCGAAGGCCTCGGCTACGACCTGCTGATGGTGTCCGACCACGTCGCGATCACGCCCGACGTCGCGGCGCAGTACCCGGCGCCGTTCTACGAGCCGTTCACGACGCTGTCGTGGCTGGCCGGCGTCACGAGCCGGGTGCGCCTGGGCACCACCGTGCTGGTCGTGCCGTACCGCCATCCCCTGCTGGTCGCCCGGATGGCGGCGAACCTCGACCAGCTCAGCGGCGGCAGGCTCGTGCTCGGCGCCGGCGTCGGCTGGGCGAAGCAGGAGTTCGACGCGCTGGGCGTCCCGTTCGAGCGGCGCGGGAAGCTCACCACCGAGTACCTGCGGGCGATCCGCGCGGCCTGGGCCGAGCACGACGACTACCGCGCGGGCCCGATCCCGCTCTGGCTCGGCGGGCTCAGCGACGCCGGGCTGCGCCGCGCGGTCGCGCTCGGCGACGCGTGGCACCCGTTGCGGCTGACCATGGCCGGCTTCCGGGACGGGCTGGGACGCTTGACAACCCTGGCCGGTGACCGGCCGGTGCCCGCGTTCGCGCCGCGGATCCTGCTGCGGCTGACGGACACGCCGGTGACCGGGCCGGACCGGCGCGCCGGCGAGGGCACGCTCGACCAGGTCCTCGACGACCTGGCGCGGCTGCGGGACCTGGGTGCCGACACCGTCGTGCTCGACCCGTTCGACGCCGACCCGGCCGAGACCCTCCACCCGGAGGTGGCTTGGCGAGACCTCGCGGTGATTGCCGCGTCCTGGAAGGAGAAACTGTGAACGACACCGAGGAAACCCTGCTGCGGCGGGCGATCGAGCTGGCTCGCGAAGCGCGCGAGGTGCACGGCAACCCGCCGTTCGGCTCCCTGCTGGCGGACGCCGACGGCACCGTCCTGGCCGAGGACCGCAACACCTCGATCACCGACGACGACATCACGGCGCACCCCGAGCTGAAGCTCGCCCGCTGGGCGGCGCAGCACCTGGCCCCGGAGGTCGCGGCAGCGACGACGATGTTCACCAGCACTCAGCCGTGCGGGATGTGCGCCGGCGCGATCGAGCGGTCCGGGCTCGGCCGGGTCGTCTACGCGCTGTCGACCGAGCAGTTCCTCACCCTGCGTCCCCCGGTCACCTGGGGCGGCCACAAGCTCGACGGCCCGGCGCTGTTCGACGAGGCCCGCGTCCCGGTCGAGGGGTACTACCGGTAGCGGCCGACGGCCCCGGAACCGGTCCTGGCGAGCGTTGCGCCAACCGAGCACGATCCGGGCGCCGGGGTAACGGGCACCATCCTCCGGACGACCTCCTTCGCACGAACGGACCCGCCGATCGTGCCGACCGGAGGTGTCCCGATGACCGACCTGTACCGACCGGATCCCGGCGCGCCACCGGCCGCACCGGCTCGGCCCAGGTACCGGACCAGCCCCTGGCGCCTGCTGCTCGCGGCCACGGGCGGCGCGGCGCTGGTCGGCGCGCTGTGGGCCGGCCTCGACCTGGCCGGTTCCGGCGGTCCAGCAGGCCCGTCCGGGGAGACGTTCGACCTGCGTGGCACGTTCACGTTGACCAGCGGCGGGGACGGCTTCGGCACGTGCATCGGCTCCGGCGGCTATGCGGACATCACCGGTGGCGCCGTGGTCACGGTCTGCAACGCCGCCGGCACCGTGCTCTCCCGGGGCGCGCTCGGCACCGGACGACCGGCGGGCATGGGCACCTGCGTGTTCTCCCTGTCGGCGCAGAGCGTCCCCACGGGCGAGCAGTTCTACCTGGTCGAGGTGTCCCACCGCGGCCGGACCATGGTGCGACCCGAGGACGCGCGCGACGGGAACGTCGCGCTCGGCCTGGGTGGCTGATCAGTAGTCCTTGAAGCCCTTCCCGGTCTTCCGCCCCAGCCGGCCGGCGGTGACCAGGTGCTCCAGCAGCGGCGCCGGCGCGAAGCCTTCCTCGCGGAACTCGTTGTAGAGCGTCCGCTGGATGGCCAGGGAGACGTCGAGGCCGACGACGTCCAGCAGTTCGAACGGGCCCATCGGCAGGCCGCAGCCGACCTTCATCGCCGTGTCGATGTCGTCGGCGCCCGCGTAGTGCGCCTCCAGCATCTTCACGGCGTCGTTGAGGTACGGGAACAACAGCGCGTTGACGATGAAGCCCGCGCGGTCGCCGCAGTGGACGGCGTGCTTGCCGACCGCTTGGCAGACCGCGCTCGCCGTGGCGACGACGTCCGGGGCCGTGGCGATCGTCGACACGACCTCCACCAGCTTCATCACCGGGGCCGGGTTGAAGAAGTGGAGACCGACCACATCACCCGGCCGCGAAGTCGCCGCGGCGCACTCGATCACCGGCAGGGAGGACGTCGTCGTGGCCAGGACGGCGCCGGGGCGGACGACCTCGTCCAAGGCCGCGAACACCGCCTGCTTCACCGAAAGCTCCTCGGCCACCGCCTCGACGACCAGGTCGACGTCGGCCAGGGCGTCGAAGTCGGTGACCGGGGTGATCCTCCCCAAGGCCAGCGCAGCGTCCTCTTCGGACAGTTTGCCCTTGACCACGGCCTTGTCGAGCGACTTCTTCACCTTCGCCACCGAAGCCTGGGCCTTCTCCAGGCTCCGCGCCCGCAGCACGACGTCGAGGCCGCGCTTCGCGAAGACTTCCGCGATGCCGGTGGCCATCGTGCCGGTGCCGACCACGCCGACCTTCGCGACCGGCCGCGGTGCGGCACCGTCCACAGTGGACGCCGCCGGCGCGTCCGCGACCACGTTCGGCGAGTCCGGCGCGTCGTAGGTGTAGAAGCCGCGGCCGGTCTTGCGGCCGAGCAGGGCCGCGGTGATCATCTGCTTGAGCAGCGGCGCCGGCGCGTGCAGCCGGTTGCGGGACTGGTGGTACATCGTGTCGAGGATCTCGTTCGCGGTGTCCAGCCCGATCAGGTCGAGCAGCGCGAGCGGGCCCATCGGGTAGCCGCAGCCGAAGCGCATCGCGGCGTCGAGGTCCTCGCGCGTGGCGTAGCGCTGCTCGTACATCCGCACCGCGTGGTTCAGGTAGCCGAACAGCAGCGCGTTCGCGATGAACCCCGCCCGGTCGCCGATCACCACCGGCACCTTGCCCAGCCGCTCGGCGAACGCGACGGCGTCGGTGACCACCTCCGGCTCGGTGACCACGGTCTTCACGATCTCGACGAGCTTCTGCACCGGCGCCGGGTTGAAGAAGTGCATGCCGACGACCTTGCCGGGGCGCGCGGTGTGCACGCCGATCTCGGTGATCGACAGCGAGGACGTGTTGGACGCGAACACGACCTCCGGCCGGGTGACCTTGTCCAGCTGCGTGAAGACGTCGGCCTTGGCCGCCAGGCTCTCCGGGATCGCCTCGACCACGAGGTCCACTTCGGACAGATCCGAGAGCGTGGTGCTGTACCGGATCCGGCCCAGCAAGGCCTCCCGGCCGGCTTCGTCGAGCTTGCCGCCGGACAGGGCGCGCTCGGTCGAGTGCTCCAGGTGCCCCCGGCCACGCGCGACGCCCGCCTCGTCCAGCTCGACCGTGATGACGTCGAGCCCGCTGCGCGCGAGCACTTCGGCGATACCGGCCCCCATCGTGCCGAGGCCGACCACTCCGACTGTCGAGATGTCCCGCGCCATCGAGGCCTCCAGTGATGTTACTCGCCGGTAATTGCCCCGATACTGCCACGCGCCGCCTTCTGAAGCCCACACGGAATCGAGTCAGAACGGCGTTTGTCACCCGGTCGGCAACGCGGGCTCACTCGCCGAAATTGCCCTCCACCAGCTCTTTTGCCTTGGCCAGCGCCTCGGACGCCTGCGGGCCGCTGGCCCGGACGCGGATCCGGTCACCTTGCCGGGCGCCGAGCGACATCAGGGCCAGCACGCTGTGCCCGTCGGCCTCCTGCTCGCCGAGGCCCACCTTCACCTCGGCGTCGAACGCGCTCAGCGTGCGCACCAGCACCGCGGCCGGCCGCGCGTGCAGCCCGACCTCGTTGTGCAGCTCCAGCTCGATCTCGTCGCCACCGCTCCCGCCGGTGACCGGCGAGGCGGGCATCAGGTCCTCGGGCATCCCGGCGGCCGCGGCGGCCTCCGCCACCGCCTTGCGGTCCCCGCCGGCCTGCGCGGCGACGGCCGCCGCGATCGCGCCTTCGACCAGCGGGCCGTCCGCGACGAGGGCGGCCGAGGGGTCGGCCAGCGACTCCACGGCCAGTTCCGCCGTCATCTGGGCGCTGCCGAGGTCGTAGAGCAGCACCACCCCGGCGCCGGAGTCGGCGCGCTGGGTGGCCGCGACGACCTCGTCGTAGTCCGTGCCGATCCCGCCGTCGGCGAGGCCGCCGGCCGGCAGGATCGTGACGTCCGGGGCCATCTGGGCGGCCAGTTCGGCGAGGCCTTCCGCGAGCTTCCCGCTGTGCGACACGAGCACGATGCCGACGCTCACCGGGCGGCTCCCGCGAACGCCCGCAGCAGCAGGGCCGACGAGCGCGCGCCCGGGTCCAGGTGGCCCACCGCCCGCTCGCCGAGGTAGGACGCCCGGCCCTTGCGCGGCACCAGGTCCACTGTGGACTCGGCGCCGCGGTCGGCGGCGTCGGCGGCCGCGGTCAGCACCGCGGCGACGTCCCCGCCGTCCTCGGCCGCCTTCTCCGCGGCCGAAAGGGCGGGGATCAGGGCGTCGACCATCGTCGCGTCGCCGGCCACGGCCTTCCCGCGGGCCTGGACGCCTTCGAGCCCGGCGCGCAGCGCGTCCAGCAGTGCCGGGACGTCGAGCTCGGCGGCCGTGCCCAGCTTGGCCGAAGCACGCAGGAAAGCCGTGCCGTACAACGGGCCGGCCGCCCCGCCGACCTTGGAGATCAGCGTCGTCGCGACGAGCTTCAGCACCCCGCCCGGGGTGTCCGGCTCGGCGGCGTCGAGGGCCGCGACGACGGCCGTGAAGCCGCGGTTCAGGTTCTCGCCGTGGTCGCCGTCGCCGATCGCGCGGTCGAGCTCGATCAGCTCGGCCCGGTGCTCGGCCACGACCACCGCGGCGGCACGCATGGCCGCCGCGACCCCTTCGGACTTGCAGGTCATCAGAGCCCCCACCGCAGGGCCGCGGTGTTGACCGGCGCGTCCCAGAGCTCGGTCAGCTCGTCGTCCAGTTTGAGCAACGTCAGACTCATCCCCTGCATCTCGAGGCTGGTGATGTACGGGCCGACCAGCCGGCGTTCGACCACGATCCCACGCTCGGCCAGCAGCCGCTCGGCGATGCCGTGGGCCAGGTAGAGCTCGACCAGCGGGGTGCCACCCATCGAGTTGGTGAACAGCAGCACGCGGTCCCCGGAGGCGAACGGCAGGTCGGACACGACGGCCTCGACCAGGCGCGCGACCAGCGCGTCGGCCGGTTCGAGCGGGATCCGTTCGCGGCCGGGCTCGCCGTGGATGCCGATGCCGAACTCGATCTCGTCGTCGGCGAGCTCGAAGCTGGGGGTGCCGGCGTGCGGCACGGTCGGCGCGGTCAGCGCGACGCCGATCGACCGCACCTGGCCGATCACCTTCTCCGCCAGCGCGGTCACCGCGTCGAGCGAGTCGCCGCGCTCGGCGGCGGCGCCGGTGATCTTCTCCAGCAGCACCGTGCCGCCGACCCCGCGGCGCCCGGCGGTGAACGTCGAGTCCTTGACCGCGACGTCGTCGTCGATCACGACGCTGCGCACCTCGAGCCCTTCGGCGGCGGCCAGCTCGGCGGCGGTCTCGAAGTTGAGCACGTCACCGGTGTAGTTCTTCACGATCAGCAGGGCCCCGGCGTCACCCGTGGTCGCGGTGACGGCGGCCTGCACGGCGTCCGGGGTGGGCGAGGTGAACACCGCGCCGGGGACGGCGGCGGCGAGCATGCCCTGGCCGACGAAGCCGCCGTGCAGCGGTTCGTGCCCGGACCCGCCGCCGGAGATGACGGCGACCTTGCCCGCCACCGGGGCGTCGGCCCGGACCACGACGTCCGGGTCCTCCTGGACGCGGAGGATGTCGGCGTGCGCGGCGGCGAGGCCCCGCAGCGACTCCACGACCACGTTCGCCGGATCGTTGATGATCTTCTTCACGGCAACCTCCGGCAACATCGGCGGGTGGATGCCCTCTTCCTACATCTCCGCGCGGCCGGACGCCAGGTCAGGGTTTGGGGAGCAAGGTGGCGACGTTCTTCGCGACGGTGACGGCTTTGCCGCACGGGTCGTCCGTGTCCGGCTGGGCGTTGTAGTTCTCGTAGCGCACCTGGGCCAGTTCGACGTCGTCGCCCTGCCACGGCCGGTGCTGCCACTCCACGTCGCACTTCGACGAGCCCGACGTGCCCTTCTTCTGGAAGCCGGTGATCCCGCCACCGAGGTCCACCTTGGAGTAGCCGTCGCCCACGATCGGGGGCAGGCCCGGCAGGAACTGGACCGTCACCGTCGCGGCGGCGGCAGAGGCCTTCCAGTCGCAGGCGTGCAGGCCCGACGCCGCCGGCTTCGCGGACGGCGCGGCCGAGGCGACCACAGAGGACTCCGCCATCGCGCACGGGTCGGCGGTCAGCAGGGTGCCCGGCGGCGTGGAGTACTTCTCCGGCGAGTTGTGCAGCTTCTGCACGACGGCGTCCATCAGCGTCTGCCCGGGACGGCAGGGGTCACCCGCGTAGGCGACCGTGAGGGTGACGGCGGTGTCCGGGTTCAGCGCCGTCATCGCCGCGACCGTGCAGTCCGCGTCGTCGGTCTTGTCGACGCGCAGCGGCAGCCCGCCGACCAGGCCGGTCGTCTTGTCCGCGTGGGGCAG
This sequence comes from Amycolatopsis sp. cmx-8-4, assembly GCF_046548675.1. NCBI lineage: Bacteria > Bacillati > Actinomycetota > Actinomycetes > Pseudonocardiales > Pseudonocardiaceae > Amycolatopsis > Amycolatopsis sp. cmx-8-4. The sequence goes on along the minus strand of NZ_JAEBDZ010000019.1, from coordinate 19,646 downwards.
CAGGGTGTTGCCGATCTCGAAGTCGAGCCGGATCTCCTTGCCGCCGGGGTCCTTCACCTTGTTGGTGCAGCGGTCGTAGGCGATCGACGACGGCGTCGGGTCCTCCTCGACCGTGCCGAGGCCGAGCGCGCCGAGGGCGTCCTTGGTCAGGAACTGGCACGGCTTGACCGTGCGCAGGGCGCCGGTGGCCACCGCGGCGTCGGTGATCGGGCCGTCGGTGGCCGGCCCCGAGCCGGCCCCGGCGGGCACCGTCGTCCGCGCGAAGTTGGACCTGCCGAGGTCCTGCCCGCACGCGGTCAGCGTCAGCGTGAGGGCGGTGACCAGCAGGAACAGCTTCGGGAGACGGCGGCGTCGAACATCAGGGAGCACGCGATGCACGGTAGCGGCACCAGCGCGCCGCTGTCCGGACAACCCGGCTATTCCCCCGCCGCCGGGGTGGTGCCGGTGGTCTCTTCGGCCTCGGTCGGCGCCGGCACGACCAGCGGCCGGACCTGCGACCAGGTGAAGAACAGCGCGGCGACCACCAGCATGCCGATCCCGGCCCACAGGTTGATGTTCACCCTGGCCGCCTTCTGCAGGTCGGCGTCGGACGTGAAGCCGATGCCCAGCACCGTGAGGATGACGCCGTAGACGCCGATCAGCAGGGCGATGATCAGCCGGATGTCGAAAGCGCCCGCCTTCTTCGGCCGCGCGCCGGACTCGGTAGCCATAACGGGGACCTCCTAGAAGATGACGTTGAGGGCGATGGTCAGGATGAGCACGATGCCCGCGAGCAGGCCCGGCTTGCGGTACCAGCCCGCGTTCTCGCCGGTGTTGTCGTGCTGCCGCGTGCTCTTCGGGGTCAGCGAGTAGACGAGCCCGACCAGTTCTTCGTCCGGCTTCGGCTTGGTCGCCAGCGAGACCACGACGCTCACCACGATGTCGACGACGAACGCCGTACCGGCGGCCACGAAGCTGGTGCCCTGGCCGCTCAGGCCGATCACCCCGGCCTGCGACAGGCCCCAGACGGTGATCGCGGACGCGGTGCCGAGCAGCAGGCCGCTCCAGCCGGCGTGCGGCGTCATCCGCTTCCAGAACATGCCCAGGATGAACGTCGCGAACAGCGGTGCGTTGAAGAACGAGAACAGGTCCTGCAGGTAGTCCAGGATGTTGCCGGAGTTCGAGGCGATGAACGCGGTGCCGATCGCGAGGACCGTGCCGACCGACGTCACGATGCGCCCGAGGCGCAGGTAGTAGCCGTCCGGCTTGTCCTTCTTGACGTACGTCTGCCAGATGTCGTACGTGAAGACCGTGTTGAACGAGCTGAGGTTCGCGGCCATGCCGGCCATGAACGAGGCCAGCAGGCCGGCGATCGCGATGCCGAGCATGCCGTTGGGCAGCAGGTCGCGCATCAGCAGCAGGAGCGCGTTGTTGAAGGTGACGCCGCTTTCCGCGGTGCCGCCGTCGAGCAGGACCTGCTTGTCCTTGACGTACTCGGACACGGTGACCGCGGCGATCATGCCGGGGATGATCACGATGAACGGGACCAGCATCTTCGGGAACGCGCCGATGATCGGCGTCCGCCGCGCGGCGGACATGCTCTTCGACGCCATCGCGCGCTGGACCTCGACGAAGTTCGTCGTCCAGTAGCCGAACGAGAGCACGAAGCCCAGACCGAACACGATGCCGAGGATCGAGAGGATGTTGTTGCCGAAGCCCGTCAGGTTGTCACCGGGCCACGAGTGCAGCTGCGCGGTGCCGCCCGGGCTGCCGGTGACCTTGTCGACCAGGCCCTGCCAGCCGCCGACCTTCACCAGGCCGATGATCGTCAGCGGGACCAGCGCGATCACGATCACGAAGAACTGCAGGACCTCGTTGTAGATCGCGGCGGAGAGCCCGCCGAGCGCGGTGTAGGAGAGCACGATCACGGCGGCGATGATGATCGACACCCAGATCGGCCAGCCCAGCAGCAGGTTCACGACACTGGCCAGCAGGAACAGGTTCGCGCCCGCGATCAGGATCTGAGCGGCGGCGAAGCTGATGCCGTTGAGCAGGTGAGCCGGCTTGCCGAAGCGGCGGCGCATGAACTCCGGGACGCTGCGGACCTTCGAGCCGTAGTAGAACGGCATCATCACGATGCCGAGGAACAGCATCGCCGGGATCGCGCCGATCCAGAAGTAGTGCACGGTCGGCAGGCCGTACTGGGCGCCGTTGGCCGACATGCCCATGACCTCGACCGCGCCGAGGTTCGCGGAGATGAACGCCAGGCCGGTGACCCAGGCGGGGAGCGAACGGCCCGACAGGAAGAAGTCGAGACTGCTCGACACCTGCCTTCGTGCCAGGTACCCGATGCCGAGCACCAGGACGAAATAGAACGCCAGCTCGATGTAGTCGATCGCGTTGGCGTCGAGTCGCAGGTTCGCATCCGCTAGGACGAGCACCCGACCCACCTCCCGGCTGTCATTTCAAACTGGACAACAACCGACAGGAATCACCACTGTCCTGTCGGATCCGGACAGTACTGCATGGATTCAGGGTCGGCACGCTGACGTGTCCACTGTGCACAGAGGACGCGTTTCCGGGTCAGCGACCAGCGGAAACGCGCCCTCTGCGCCGCGGGAGCGGCTCAGTTGCCGATCATCGATCGGTCGGAACGGCGATCTCGCCCTCCTCGTCGATCAGCCGGGCGAGCACGTCGTCGGGCAGGTAGGTGCGGTGCGGGTACTCCGGACCCCACGAGTTGAGCAGCGGCACCGCGCCGAGCTCGTCGGCCCGCGGGTTGCCGAGGACGGCGTGCACGTCGTCGACCGACTTGGCCCAGCGGAAGGCCGCGATGCCCTGCTTGGCGTCGGGGACGTACTTCTCCCGCGCCTCCCAGTCGTCGTTCTTGTACGAGTCGTCCCAGAGGACGTGCCCGGCGTCCTTGAGCACCTCGGCGCCGGCGCGGACGGAGGTGCCGTTGTCGTCACCGGGGTTGGTCTCGGGCCACTCGTCGCCCTTCTTGGCCGCGTCCCAGAGCCAGCGGGCGGTGTACTCGCCGCCGTTGAACAGCGACATGCACCGCGACCAGCCGAAGCCGACGCAGGCGCCTTCCGCGCCCTGGTCGTAGAAGGCGTAGTTGGCGTCGGTGTCCGGGGTGCCGCCCGGTTCGAGGCAGACGCAGTGCCCGCCGCGGATCCGGCCGAGCGCGTCGGCGCCCGCCTTCGCGATGAAGAATTCGCCGGACTTCTCGTCCTGCTCCGGCGTGTCGAAAGCGGAGTACCAGTTGACCCCGATGACGACGGGCGACCGCGTCGGCCGGTCGTCATCGGCGAGCGCCGACAACGGATACCGTTCGACGTGCTCCCAGTCGTCCGGAATGAACCGGCCCAGCCGCGGGTCGAGCGGATCGGAACCGAGCGGGCGATAACGCATGACTTCCTCCTCCGTGCAGGCGAAAACGCGCGCACATCGGCCGGAGGGCATGCGCACACCGAGCTCAAAGGCGGAAACAAACGTTGGCACGACGAAGAAAGACGGCCGAGCGCACCACCCTCCGGCCACGCCGGACGTACCGGCGGAACCCCTCGAATCGAGTATCCCACGAGCCGGACTCAATGGATCCGCACCTCACCCGAACAGCGCATTAAGATAAGTCGGATGAAATGATCGGCCCACCGCAACGCGTGCTATCCGGTCAACAATTCCCCGGCCGGAGTAATGGCAGCCGAATCAGATACACGAATACGGCATCGATTCGGCATCACCGTAACAGCGGCGACGAGTGAAGCGACTCAGGTGCGTCTTCCCGCCACCGGAGCGCCCGGAGGAATCCTGTGTCACCACCACTGGCCGTCGTCGTCATCCTCTTCGTGATCTTCCTGTGCGCCGTGGCCGTGAAACACCTCTTCGCGAACCCGGCCGACGACACCGATGATGTCGTCGGGATCCACCAGGGCCTGCGCCTGACGGCGTCCGCCCTCGTCGAAACCGCCGGATCCACTGTTCTGCGGCACCCCCTTCACGGCCTGTCCGCCCGCGTGGAAACCCGGTACGGGCGCAACGACCGGGTGACCGTCCCGCGTGTGCTGTTCCTCGGTGTGCTCGCGCTGGCCGCGAGGAAGAAGGAGTACGACGGCGAAGTCCTGCTGATCATCGAAGGACCGGAAACCGCGATCATCCGCGCGGTCTCCTTGCGGAAGAACCCGCGGGCCATGCGCGAGGCACGCGAGTTCGCCGATCTGCTGAACGAACAAGCCGGCACCGGCCCTCGGCCCGCAAAGGCCAAGAACGACCGGCACTCGAACGGCTCCACGCGGCTCGACGTGGCGCTGGTCGACGCCGGCGGCCGGCAGGTGGAGGTCGTCCGGGCGGTGCGGCAGCTGGTTCGGGGACTCGGCGTCGTGGACGCCAAGGAGCTGGTCACCGGTACACCGTCGATCCTGCTTCAGCAGGTGCCGGCGGAACAAGCCGAAGCGGCGCGGCGGGCACTCGAGAGCGCCGGAGCGACCGTCGAACTGTGGTGAAGGTGGCTCAGGAAGTCACCCGGCGGAAGCGCGGCACCGGGCCGCCCGGAGTCCCGACCGTCTCGGTGAACATCGCTTCCGGGCGCACCCACAGGCCCCGCTCGCCGTAGAGCGCGCGGTACACGACCAGTTGTTCCTCGGTCTCGCTGTGCGACGCGACGCCGAGCACCTCGTACTCGTTGCCCTTGTAGTGGACGTAGCGGCCGGGCTGCACCACTCAGAACAGCCGGAACTCGTCGGACTCGATGCCGCGCAGCTCGTCGTAGTCCAGGGTCAGGCAGCGGATCCCGCGGTCCTCCGCCAGCGTGCGCGCCTGCGGCTTGATGACCTGGGCCGCGAACACGCCCTGCACCGGGGCCAGCAGCGGGTCGCGGTTCAGCAGCTCCAGGTAGCGCGTCAGCTGCTCGACGCCGTCGATCTCACCGCGGCGCTTGATCTCCACCGCCACCGACTTGCCGTCGGCGTCGCGGGCCATGATGTCGACCGGGCCGATCGGCGTGGGGAACTCGCGGCGGACCAGGGTGTAGCCGTCGCCGAGGGTCTTGATGTGCTCGGCCAGCAGTGCCTGCAGGTGCGCTTCGACGCCGTCCTTCTGCAGGCCCGGTTCCGCGCCCAGAGCCTGGGAGTAGTCGTGGAAGATCTCCTCGATCGAGATCACCAGCTTCTCGCCCTGCTTGTTCTCCACGATCCAGATCTTGCCGTCCTCGATCAGCCAGCAGGGCGGGCTCATCCAGTTCAACGGCTTGTACGCGCGGTCATCGGAGTGGACCGACACCGAGCCGTCGGACTTCACGAGCAGCAGCCGGGTAGCCATCGGCAGGTGGGCGGTCAGCCGGCCGGCGTAGTCGACCTGGCACCGCGCGATCACGAGACGCACCCGAGGAGGGTAGGACAGGTCCGGGATACTGGTCTGGTGGACCCCATTCAGCGTGTCGCGTCCCGCGAGGTGTACCGGAACAACTGGATGACCGTCCGGGAGGACGAAATCCGCCGTCTCGACGGCTCGGCCGGCATCTACGGCGTGATCGACAAACCGGCGTACGCGCTCGTCATCGCCCAGGACGGCGACCGGTTCCGGCTGGTCGAGCAGTTCCGCTACCCGCTCGGCGAGCGCCGCTGGGAGTTCCCGCAGGGCACCGCACCCGACCTGGCCGACGTGCCGCCCGGCGAGCTCGCGGCCCGTGAGCTGCGCGAGGAGACCGGGCTGCGCGCCGGCTCGATGGTGACGCTCGGCCGGCTCGACGTCGCGGCCGGGATGAGCAGCCAGCGCGGCTGGGTGTTCCTCGCCACCGAGCTCACCGAGGGCGAGCCGGAGCGCGAGATCGAAGAGCAGGACATGCGCAGCGCCTGGTTCACCCGCGCCGACGTCGAGAAGATGATCCTCACCGGGGAGATGACCGACGCGCAGTCGCTGGCCGCGTGGGCCCAGCTCATGCTCGCCGAGCGGTACCCGATCAGGTGACTCTCGCCGAAAGGCGTGCTCAGTCGGGCCAGGAGGGCTTGCGCTTCTCCAGGAACGCGGCCATGCCTTCGCGGGCGCCGGGCAGCTGCGACGCCGAGGCCATGACCTCCAGCGCGATCGCGTACGCGTCGGCCTCGGGCCGGTCCAGCTGGGCGTACAGCGTCACCTTGCCCATCGCCTTGCTCGCCCGGCTGCCCCGCGTCGCCCGCGCGAGCAGCTCCGCGACGGCGTCGTCCAGCTGCTCGTCCGGCACGACGCGGTTGACCAGGCCCCAGTCGAGCGCGGTCGGCGCGTCGACGACGTCGCCGGTCAGCGCCAGCTCCATCAGGCGCTTGCGGCCGATCGAGCGCGCCACCGGGACCGCCGGGGTGTGGCAGAACCAGCCGCCCTTGCCGCCCGGGAGCGCGAAGCCCGCCGATTCGGCGGCGATGGCGAGGTCGCACGAGGCCACCAGCTGGCAGCCCGCGGCGGTGGCCAGGCCGTGCACCCGCGCGATGACGACCTGCGGCACCGACTGCATCGTGCGCATCAGGTCCGTGCACAACGTCAGCAGCTCGCGCGCGCCCATCAGGTCGCGCGCGGCGACGTCGCCGAAGTCGTGGCCGGCGGAGAACACCGGGCCGGCGCCGGCCAGCACGATACCCGTCGCGTCGGACGTCCCGGCCTCGCGGAACGCGGCCAGCAGCTCGGCGAGGTGGTCCGCGGACAGCGAGTTGCGCCGTGCCGCGCGGTTCATGGTGATCGTGACGGTGTCGCCGTCGCGCTTGACCAGGATGTGCTCGTACTCGGTCATGCCCCGACGGTAACCCTTCGGAACGTGCGCCGGTAACTGTCCGGGCCGACGCCGACCTCGGCCCGCATCCGGCGCCGCAGGTTCGCCGCGGTGCCCAGGCCGGAGCGCTGCGCGACCCGTTCGACCGGCAGCTCGGTCGTTTCCAGCAATCGCCGCGCGTACCGGACGCGCTGGACGCGCAGCCAGCGTCCCGGCGTCACGCCGGTGGCCGCGGCGAACTCCCGGTGGAACGTCCGCTCGCTCATCCGCGCGTGCCCGACCAGGTCCTCGACGCCGATGTCGTCGCCGATCCGGGCCAGCGCCCAGTCCATTGTGGACGCCATACCCGGCTGGGCGGTCGCCGGCGGCAGCGGGTTGTCGACGTACTGGCGCTGCCCGCCTTCGCGCGCCGGCGGCATCACCAGCCGGCGCGCGAGCGCGGCGGCGACGTCCGCGCCGTGGTCCCGGCGGACCAGGTACAGGCAGAGGTCGAGGCCACCGACGACGCCCGCCGAGGTCAGGACGCCGCTGTCGTCGGTGTAGAGCACGTCGCGCTGCAGGTCGGCGCGCGGCGCGGCGACGGTCAGGGCGTCGAAGTCGCGCCAGTGCGTGGTCGCCGCGCGGCCGTCGAGCAGGCCGGCGGCGGCCAGCGTGAACGCACCCGAGCACAGCGCCGCCACCGTCGTCCCCGCGCGGTGCGCCCGCCGCAGGGCCGCGCCGGCGGCAGAAGGCACCGGAGCGAGCGGGTCGTCGCGGCCCGGCGCCAGGACGAGGTCGCAGCCGTCGAGCCCGGCCAGGCCGTGCGTGGCCGCGACGTCGCCGAACGGCGAGACGGCCGTGCGGACCCGGCCCGGGCTGCACAGCCGCAGGGTGAACGGGCCGATCCCGCTGTCGGTGCGGTCCTGGCCCCAGACCTCGCCGATCACCGCCAGGTCGAACATCCGGGTGCCGGGCAGGAGCAGGACGCCGATCGTGCGCATGGCAGAAAAGTACCGCATCGCGCGTCTTCTGCCACTCCCCTGGACGTCACGGAACGGCGAAACTCGACGTCATGACCGAAACGGCACTCATCCTGATCGACGTCCAGCGCGGGTTCGACGAGCCCGTCTGGGGACCGCGCAACAACCCCGGCGCCGAAGCGAACATCAAGGCCCTGCTCGACGCGTGGCAGGAGCGGCGGCTGCCGGTGGTGCTGGTGCACCACGACTCGACGGGGCCGAAGTCGTCGCTGCGGCCCGGCCAGCCGGGCAACGACTTCAAGCCCGAGCTCGACGGCGCGCGCCCCGACCTGGTGTTCGGCAAGCGGGTCAACTCGGCGTTCATCGGCGACGTCGACCTCGACGCGTGGCTGCGCAAGCGCGGCATCACGAGCTTCGTGCTCGCCGGCATCCAGACGAACTTCTGCTGCGAGACCACCGCGCGGATGGGCGGGAACCTCGGCTATGACGTGACTTTCGCGCTCGACGCGACGTTCACGTTCGACCTGCCGGGCGTGGACGGCGACGTCGTCACCGCCGACGAGCTGTACCGCGTCACGGCGGCGAACCTGCACAACCAGTTCGCCACCGTCAAGTCCACGAAGGACATCCTGGCGGGCCTCAGCTGAGGCCGTGGCGCTCCCGGATGAGCGAGACGATGCCGTCCATGATGCCGGTCAGCTCGTAGTCCTTGGGCGTGAACACCCGCGCGATGCCGCGTTCGGTGAGCAACGCGGCATCGTCGGGCGGGATGATCCCGCCGACGATCACCGGCACGTCACCCGCGCCCGCGGCCCGCAGGCCGTCGACGACGTGCGGCACGACCTCGAGGTGCGAGCCGGACAGCACCGACAGCCCGACGACGTGCACGCCTTCCTGCACGGCGGCCGCGGTGATCTGCTCGGGCGTCAGCCGGATGCCCTGGTAGACGACCTCGAAGCCGACGTCGCGGGCGCGGACGGCGACCTGCTCGGCGCCGTTGGAGTGCCCGTCGAGCCCCGGCTTGCCGACCAGGATCCGCAGCCGCTCGCCCAGTTCCGCCTCGGTGGCGCGGACGCGGGCGCGCACCCGCTCGATCCCCGGGTCGCCGCCACCCGCGGCGGTCGCGGAAACCCCGGTGGGCGCCCGGTATTCGCCGAACACCTCGCGCAGCGCGCCGGACCACTCGCCGGTGGTCACGCCGGCCCGCGCACAGTCCACAGTGGCCTCGAAGAGGTTTTCGGACGTCCGCGCAGTTTCCTTCAAGGTGGCCAGCGACCGCTCGACGGCGTCGCTGTCCCGCCGGCCGCGCCACTCCTCGAGCGCCGCGACGGCTTCCTTCTCGACGGCCGGGTCGATCGTCTCGATCGCTTTCGCGCCCTCGGCCTGCAGCGGCGACGGCTCGGTCGTCGCGAACTTGTTGACCCCGACCAGCACCCGCTCGCCGTTCTCCATCCCGCGGCGGTACTCGGCCAGCGACCCGACCAGCTGCGACTTCATGTAGCCGCTCTCGACCGCGGCGACCGCGCCACCGACGTCCTGGACGCGGGCGATCTCCTCGCGCGCGCCGGCCATGATCTCGTCGACCTTGGCCTGGATGACGTGCGAGCCGTCGAAGATGTCTTCGTACTCCAGCAAGTCCGTCTCGAAGGCGAGCACCTGCTGCATCCGCAGCGCCCACTGCTGGTCCCACGGCCGGGGCAGGCCGAGCGCCTCGTTCCACGCCGGCAGCTGGATCGCGCGGGCCCGCGCGCCGCGGGAGAGCGACACCGCGAGCATCTCCAGCACGATCCGCTGGACGTTGTTCTCGGGCTGGGCTTCGGTGAGCCCGAGCGAGTTGACCTGGACGCCGTAACGCAGCCGGCGGGCCTTCGGATCCGTTACGCCGTAACGATCCCGCGTGATCTCGTCCCAGAGCGCGGTGAACGCGCGCATCTTGGACATCTCCTCGACGAACCGGACACCGGCGTTGACGAAGAACGAGATCCGCGCGACGACCTTGCCCATGTCGGCCGGGTCGACCTGCCCGGAGTCGCGGACGGCGTCGAGCACGGCGATCGCGGTGCACAGCGCGTACGCGACCTCCTGCGTCGGCGTCGCGCCGGCCTCCTGCAGGTGGTAGCTGCAGATGTTGATCGGGTTCCACTTCGGCACGTGGTGCACGGTCCACGCGATCATGTCCGTGATCAGCCGCAGGCTCGGGCCCGGCGGGAAGATGTAGGTCCCGCGGGACAGGTACTCCTTGATGATGTCGTTCTGCGTGGTGCCGGTGAGCTTCGCGAGCACCTCGTCGACGTCCCGGCCCTCGGCTTCGGCCTGCTCGCGCGCGACGGAGACGTACAGCGCGAGCAGCCACATGGCCGGCGCGTTGATGGTCATCGACGTGTTGGCCTCGGCGAGCGGGATGCCATCGAAGAGCCGCCGCATGTCGCCGATGTGCGACACGGGCACGCCGACCTTGCCGACCTCACCGCGGCTGAGCTGGTGGTCCGGGTCGTAGCCCGTCTGGGTCGGGAGGTCGAAGGCGACGGAGAGCCCGGTCTGCCCCTTCGCGAGGTTGCGCCGGTAGAGCTCGTTCGACGCGGCCGCGGAGGAGTGCCCCGCGTACGTGCGCATCACCCACGGGCGATCCCGCTCGTGGTCGGATGGGTACGGCACTGTGCACCTCCGGCGCTGGTCGACCCATGAAGTGTACCGGCCGGTAACTTAAGCGGCGGAGTGGAATCGGACACGTCCGGGTGACGACCCGCGCTCAGCCGGCGGCCCACGGCCGGGCCTGGACCTGCGCGATCAGGTCACGGACGTACTCGGCGTCGGGCAGGCCGACCAGCCGCACGGACCGAGCCAGGAACGCCGCCGGGTTCGCGGCCCCGGTCAACGACCCCAGCAGGCCGTCGGTGCTCCCGAAGGTGACGGCGCCGACGCCGTCGCGCCCGGCCCGCACCGCCGGCGGCGGCAGCGCGCCCAGGTACGCCGAGGCGCGAATCCGGCCCGAGACACGATCGGCCACCACGACCCGCCGGTCGGTCACGGCGTACACCGCGCGGCGCAGAGCCGTTGCCGGATGACGATCGGGCCCCAGGCGACCGCGAGCCCGAACGCGGCGAAGATCGGCGAGACGAGCAAGAGCCGCCCGTGCGCGGACAGCGGGGTCCCCAGTGCCAGCGACCCCCAGACCAGACCGAAGACCAGGCGGTACCAGTCTTGGCCGTCGAACACGACGCGCTGCGGCCGGCCCGACCACAGCAGGCGTTCTCCCGGCATCAGCACGTTCATCGGCAGGTCCACCGTGGCCTCCACTCCCCAGTAAGCAGTGGGAACACGCACGTGTGGACCGGGTGGTTGCCTGGTTCGGGTCAGAAGAGCGAGTCGCCCGGTTCGCCGGCCGCCTGCTTGCGCCGGGCCTCGCCGATCGCCTCGACGAACAGGGCGCGTACTCGCTCCGGTTCGGCGATGCCCGTCAGCACGATCGGGAGGGGCACGGCCTTGATCCGGTGGGCGCCGTACCGCGCCGCGGCCACGAGACGCGGGTCGACCGGGCCGAAGGTGATCGTCCCCGCGCCGCCGCGCTCCGGCACGACGACCGGCACGTCCAGCTCCGTGAGGGGCTGGGTCCGCGTGCGCCGCCACACGGCACCGGCGTCGACGACCAGCCGGCGGTCGGTGAGCACGTAGGTCAGGCGCCTGAGCTGCACGGCCCGCGAGCCGAGCTGGAAGAGCAGCAGGCCACCGCACCCGATCATCGCCAGGAGCGCGTGCGGTCTTTCGGCGGCGGCCTTGTCCGCCGCGAAGTACCCACGACCGCGAGCACCACGGCCCCGATCAGCACGGCGTTGTGGTCGTGGCGGTTCAAGAGCGGCCGGTGGACCGGCTTTCCCGTCCACAGCACCTGTTCACCGGTGTAGGCCTCCATACCTGAGGCACGCTCCGGCGGGTGTCCGGGTTGCCCTTCAGGCGGCCGAACTGTCCGGTTCCGGCGGGGCCTGGCGGCTCTTCGCCTCGTCGATGGCCTTGGTCAGCAGGTCGCGGACGCGCTTGGGTTCGCCGACGCCCATCAGCGTCACCGAACCGGGCTCGGGGAAGGCGAAGGTGCCCGTGCTCGATCGGCCGGGCTTGAGGACCGGCGCCGACAGGCCGGCCAGTTCGCTGGACCGTTCCTTCTGCCGGAACAGGCCCGAGCGCGCGATGATCCGGCTGTCCGTCACGGCGTAGGTCGTCCGGCCGAGCGCGAGGTAGCGGACGGCGGACCGGCCGACCGCGCCGTACAAGCCGGCCACCAGCACGACGACGCCACCGCCCATGGCGAGACCGGTGGGTTCTTTGGTGAGCAGGAACCAGAGTGCGACCGCGGCTACCACGAGCCCGGCGGGGGCGATCACCCCGTCCGCGGCGACGTAGAACGGGCGCTGGACCGGCTCGCCCGCCCAGAGCACGCGCTCACCGGGTAGAAGATCGATTTCCCCTGCTGACATGGCCGAACACTACTCTGCCGAGGTGTCCGGCGCCGAATGCCGCGCGCGCCGTGCGGGCCCGCGCACCCTCTGTGCGCGCCCGGTTCCGAAGGGCTGTCGCTGTGACGGAAATCCGCGAGACCGGAGCGAGATCCGTCGATTAGCGTGCATAGCCGTGACGTGGAGTGTGTACGGGAGTTACCTGCTCATCGTGGTCCTGATCGTGCTCGCGCCGGGGCCGGACACGATGGTGATGCTGAAGAACGCGCTGTCCGGCGGCTTCCGGGGCGGGCTGCTCGCGTCGCTCGGGATCCTCACCGGGAACGTCGTGCAGGGCAGCGCCGCCGCGCTCGGGCTCGGCGTGCTCATCGCGAAGTCGCAGCCGGTGTTCCTCGCCCTCAAGTGGGTCGGCGCGGCCTACCTCGTCTTCCTCGGCTTCCAGGCGTTGCGCGGCGCCTTCCGCGGGCACTACGACGTCGTCGAGCAGACGCAGCAACGCCGTCGCGGCGGGGGTTTCCGGCGGTTCCGCGAGGGAATCCTCTCCAACGTCACCAACCCGAAGGTGCTGGTGCTGTACCTGTCGGTCCTGCCGCAGTTCCTCGACCCCGGGCACACGACGACGTGGGACGCGCTCGCGCTGGCCTACACCACCGCCGTGATCGGCGGGCTGTGGCTGCTGGTACTGCTGGTGTTCGTGCACCGCGTGCGCGCGTGGCTGGGCCGTCGCCGGGTCCGCCGGACGCTGGACGGCGTCACCGGCACCGCGCTGGTCGGGTTCGGCGCCGCCCTCGCCCTGGAGTCCTGATGACGTGGAGCACCTACGCCGGGTTCGCGGCGATGATGGCGTTGCTGGCGATGATGCCGGGCCCGGACACCATGGTGGTGCTGAAGAACGCGCTCACCGGCGGCGCGCGGGGCGGCGGCTGGGCGTGCGGCGGCATCAGCGTCGCGAACTTCCTGCAGGGCACGGCGGCCGCGCTCGGGCTGGGCGCGGTGATCACCCGCTACCAGCCGGTGTTCGTGACGGTGAAGTGGCTCGGCGCGGCCTACCTGGTGTACCTGGGCGTCCAGGCCCTGCGCGGCGCCTGGCGCGGGGACTACGAAGCGCTCGACGACGTCCGCCGGGCCCGCGCGTCCCACGCCCGGCGGTTCCGCGAAGGGTTCCTCTCCAACATCACCAACCCCAAGGTGATCGTGCTGTACCTGTCGGTGCTGCCGCAGTTCCTGACCCCGGGCGTGACGGACCAGGGCGACGCGCTGCTGCTGGCGTACACCGTCGCCGCCCTCGGCGTGGTGTGGCAGGTGCTGCTTCTCCTGTTCGTGCACCGGGTCCGCAGCTGGTTGCGGCAGCGGAAGGTGCGCCGCGCCATGGACGGCGTCACCGGAACGGCGTTGCTCGGCTTCGGCGCGGCGCTGGCCCTCGAAGGCTGACGTCGCCCGCTCCCGGAGCGACGCTTTCCGAGACCCGTCCGGCCACCGCGCGAGCCGGGTCCACGTCTTGTCCACAGGCCTCGCCCGATGTGGACAACTCGGCGCGAAAACCGCTTCACGGCCGGTCCGGTCGGTCCACGCCGATAGACTGGACTTGGGCACGCCCCCCTGGAGGAGGGTGGGGGCGGGGCCCGGGCGGCCACTGCTCCACGGGGCGTCGTGACAGCCTCGGCAGCGCCCGGCGGGACCGCATCCCGGGATCCGGCGACAACGGCCGCCGTGCGTCCTAGCCTCGACGGCATGACCTGGGGAACCTACGGCACCTACCTGCTCTTCGTCTTTCTCATGCTCGTCGTGCCCGGGCCGGATACCGCGCTGGTGCTCAAGAACTCGCTCGCCGGCGGGCGGCGGGGCGGGGTGCTGACCGCTCTCGGCATCGGGTCCGGGAACCTCGCGCAAGGCCTGGCCGCCGCGCTCGGGTTGAGTGCCGTGATCGTCCGGTCCGAACCCGTTTTCGAAGCTCTGCGCTGGGCCGGTGCCGGCTACCTCGGTTATCTCGGCGTCAAGGCGCTCGTCGCCGCGTGGCGTGGGGACTACCGGGCGCTCGCCGCCGGCACGCCCCGCGGTGAGCGGCGGTGGCGTGAGGGCTTTCTCTGCAACCTCACCAATCCGAAGGTCCTCGTCTTCTACCTCTCGATGCTGCCGCAGTTCCTCACACCGGACTCGACCGTCGCCGAATCGCTGGTGCTCGCCGGGACCGTCGGGGTGCTCGCGACGCTGTGGCAGCTCGTCATCGTCGCCGGGGTGCACCGGATTCGCGCGTGGCTGCTGCGGCGCCGGGTCCGCCGCACCCTCGACGGTGTCACCGGCGCCGCGCTGCTTGGTTTCGGGGCCGCGCTCGCCGTCGAAAGCTAGAGCGTGCGGTCCAGCCAGTCGTAGACGCGGCCGGTCGCGAGCCGCTGGGCGCCGACGTGGCAGTGGGCGTCCGCGCCTTCCTCCGCCGTGAACGTCAGCAACGTCTTCGGCGCCGTCACGTGCTCGTACAGCCGGCGCGGCTCGGTTTCCGTCTCACCGGCGAAGAACAGGTCGTCCGCCGCTTCGCAGATCAGCGTCGGGCACGCGATCTTCTCGGCGATGCCGCCGTCGAGGGTGTACTCGAGGTACTTCGCGACGAACTCGCGGTCCGTCGCCGCGCCCAGGACGTACCGGCCGTGGTCGCACGCCCAGCGCAGCGTCGAGCTGGCCTGCCGTCCGGCCGCGAGCAGCGCGTCGAACTCCTCGTCGTGCTCGGCGTTCGCGCGGCGGACGATCTCGTCGCGGTCCCACGGCAGCATCGACGTCACCGCGGAGCCCGCGTCGTAGACGCCGTCGACCGCGATCACCGCCGCCAGCCGCGGCTCGAACGCCGCCGCGCGCGGCGCGAGCTCGCCGCCCAAACTGACGCCCAGCAACGCGATCCGCGCCGGGTCGACGCCGTCGAGGCCGAGCACGAAGTCCACCACCGGCGTGACGACGTGCTCCCAGTCCGGACGGAACACGAGCTTGTCGCGGTGCATCGCGCCCGGCTGGCCGGGGCCGTCGAAGGTCAGGACGTGGTAGCCGCGCTCGGCGCCGGACGCCGCGCCGAAGAAGTGGAGTTCCTCGGCGCTGCCGTCGAAACCACTGTGCATCACCAGGACCGGCTTCGGCCCGGCGCCGGGCGCGCGGTAGAAGTAGCCCTGCAACACCGTGCCGTCGTACGGGATTTCGACCGGCTCGGCGACGCCCGCGCGCCGGAAGCACTCGACGCTGCGCTCGTACGCCGCCGCGATCCGCGGGTCCGCCGGGTCGCCGTGCAGGAAGAAGTCCGCCGAGAAGTAGTACGTCGACGCGCGCAGCAGCAGGTCCCGCGCGGTGACCGGGCTCGCGTCGGCCGCTTCGGCGTACAACCGGTCGGCCAGGGCGCGGTAGGCGTCGTGCCAGCTGTCGTAGTCCCCCGGCGTCACGGTCGACGCCGCCGCGAGCACCTCGCCGAAGTCCGAACCGCCGTAGGCCGCGTGGCCGAACAGGCGCAGGGTCTCGAACCAGAACTGCGGGTCCTCGGTGAACATGAGCTGCTTCATCGGATTTCCTCCTCCACGAACGTGCGGAACGAACGAGCGGGCCGGCCGGTGACCTCTTCGACGGCCGGGGTGACGCGGTCTTCGGTGCCGCGGCGGATGTCCTCGTCGAGCGCGGCGAGAACGGCGGCGAACTCGGCGGGAATCCCGGACGCGGTAACCAAAGCGGCGAACTCGGCGGTGCTCACCGCGCGGTGCCGCACCGGACGTCCGGTGTGCGCGGCGACGATCTCGGCGGCTTCGGCGTAGCTCACCGCCGAAGGGCCGGTGAGCACGTGTTCGGTGTTGTGCGGTTCGGCGTCGGTCAGCGCGCGGACGGCGACCGCCGCGATGTCGCCGGCGTCGACGAACGCCACCCGGCCGTCCCCGGTGGCGGTGACGATCTCGCCGTCCCGCACGCCTTGGGCGACCAGGTGCTCGCCGGTGAAGTTCTGCATGAACCACGACGGCTTCAACACGGCGTACTCCGGCGCGGCGCGCACCAGGCGCTGCAGCTCGCCGAGGCCGGGCGAGTCCGCGGTGACGGCCGACGAGCTGAGCAGCACGACCCGCCGGACGCCGGCGTCGAGCGCGTCCGCCAGGAACGGTTCGACGAGCCGCGCGGGCTCGGCCTCGCCGATCGGGGCGAGCAGGTACACGGCGGAAACGTCGTGCAGCGCGGCGGCGTGGGTGGTGCGGTCGGTCCAGTCGAAGCGCACCTGGCCGGGTTCGCTCACCTTGCGCGTGGCGGCCCGCGCCGTGACGCCGAGGGCGCGCAGGCCCGCGACGACCCGGCCGCCGGTGGTGCCGGTGCCGCCGAGGACCAGGACGTCAGCCACGGTCGCTCCCGGCGAACGCCGCGGTCAGCTCGTCGACGCCGCCCATCAGCTCGGCCGCGGCGAGCGGGCTCCAGTAGTCGCGGTAGCGCCGGATCTCGCCGTCTTCGACCGTCAGCACGGCGATGTAGGACAGCTCGTACGGCTTCTGCGACGCGACGACAACACCGGCCGCGGTCATCTCCACGACCACCACGCCCGGGTCGGCGGTCTCGTGCACGGTCTTCGCGGTGATCGCGCGGACGTCGAGCAGGTCCGGGTAGCCCCGCAGGTAGTCGGCGATGGCGTCCCGGCCCTCGACGCGGGCCGGGTAGCCCGCCGCGGCGAACGGGAACTCGAGGACGCCGTCCTCGGCCCACAGCCCGGCGAACCCGGCCATGTCGTGCTTCACCAGCAGGTCGAGCGCGTGCTCGACGAGTTCGCTCGGTCGCACGGATGCCTCCTTCAGCGTTTGGACGATACGGTACCGTCCCGACGTCACTGTAGACGGGACGGTACCGTTCCGTCCACCCGATACACTGCGCGTCATGGCACGCACCCCGACCGGCGCCGCGGTCCTCCAGCCCGAAGTCACGCAGGCCATCACGGACGCGGTGCTGCACGAGCTCGCCGAGCAGGGCTACGGGCGGCTGTCGATGGAAGCGGTGGCGAAACGGGCCGGCGTCGGCAAGAGCGCGCTGTACCGGCGGTGGACGTCGAAGCACGAGATGATCACCGCGGTCGTCGCGGAGTTCAGCGTGTCGCGCGCGGTGCTCGAAGACACCGGCTCACTGCGCGGCGACCTGCGCGTGACGCTGCAGGCGATGATCGACTGGCTCACGCACCCGGTGTTCTCGCGGATCCTGCCGGACCTCGTCGCCGAGGGCGCGCGAAACCCCGAGATGGCCGAAAGCGCGCGCACCAGCATCGGCGGCCCGCGCCGCGACCGCGCGGAGGTGATGCTGCGCCGCGCGATGGACCGCGGCGAGCTGCCGGCGGATCTCGACGTCGAGATGGCGATGGACGTCCTGGGCGCGCCGATCTACTGGCGCATGGTGGTCCGCCGGGCCCCGGTGGAGCCGGACTACCTGGACCGGCTGGTGGAGTACGTCCTGCGCGCGCTGGGCGCGCAGGACGTCTGACGGGCTACGTGCGGGCGGGTTCGCCGCTGACGCGCTCGATGCGCGCCCCGAGGCGGTTCAGGTTCTCGACGAAGTGCGGGTAGCCGCGGTCGATGTGGAAGACGTCCCAGACCTCGGTGACGCCGTCCGCGCACAGCCCGGCCAGCACCAGCCCGGCGCCCGCGCGGATGTCCGACGCCCAGACCGGCGCGCTGGAGAGCCGTTCGACGCCGCGGACCACCGCGTGGTGGCCGTCCGTGCGGGTGTCGCCGGAGAGCCGGATCATCTCCTCGATGAACCGGAACCGGGCCTCGTAGACGTTCTCCGTGATCATCGACGTGCCCTCGGACACCGCCGACAGCGCGACCGCGAACGGCTGCAGGTCGGTCGCGAAGCCGGGGTAGGGCAGCGTCACCCAGTCGACCGCCTGCGGCCGCTCGGCCTGCACGATGCGGAAGCCCTTGTCGCCGAACGTGGTGACCTCGGCGCCGGCCAGCTGGAGCTTGTCCAGCACCAGGTCGAGGTGGTGCGGGTTGACCCCGCGCACGGTCAGGTCGCCGCGGGTCATCGACGCCGCGAACGCCCAGGTGGCGCCCACGATCCGGTCGCCGATCACGCTGTGCTCGGTGGGGTGCAGCTGCTCCACGCCGTGCACGGTCAGCGTCGACGTCCCGGCGCCTTCGACCTTCGCGCCCATCTCCACGAGCATCGTGCAGATGTCGACGATCTCGGGCTCGCGCGCGCAGTTGTCGATCACCGTGGTGCCCTCGGCGAGGACAGCGGCCATCAGGATGTTCTCGGTCGCGCCGACACTCGGGAAGTCCAGCCAGATCTGCGCGCCGACCAGCGTCTCGGCCTTCGCGACGACGCAGCCGTGCTCGATGGTGCTCGTCGCGCCCAGCTTGCGCAGGCCGTTCTGGTGCATGTCCAGCGGCCGCGAGCCGATCGCGTCACCGCCCGGCAGCGCCACGACGGCCCGCTTCAGCCGGCCGACCAGCGGTCCCAGCACGCAGACGGACGCGCGCAGCTTGCCCATCGCCGCCGAGTCGGCGCGGTAGGACAGCTCGGCCGGCGTGGTGATCGTGGCCGTGTCGCCCTCGATGACGACCTCGCAGCCGACGCTCCGCAGCACGTCGCCCATCAGCGGGACGTCGAGGATCTGCGGGCAGTTCGTGATGGTCGTGGTGCCCTCCGCGAGGAGGGCCGCGGCCATCAGCTTCAGCACGCTGTTCTTGGCCCCGACCACGTCGACCTCGCCGACCAGCCGGGCTCCGCCATGCACGTCGAAGTGCTCGCTCATGGCCGCCAATCATGCCCTCTCGCCCGGATTCGACCCGGGCGGGGGCCGCTATGGTGGCTTCATGGTCGTTCGCATCAACCGCGTGTACACCAAGGTCGGCGACAACGGCACGACGGCGCTCGGCGACGGGTCGCGCGTGCCCAAGACATCGCCCCGGCTGGGCGCCTACGCCGACACCGACGAGGCGAACTCCGTCATCGGGCTGGCCGTCGCGATGGGCGCGCTGCCGGCCGAGATCACGGATGTCCTGCTCGTGCTGCAGAACGACCTCTTCGACGTCGGCGCCGACCTGTGCCTGCCGATCCAGGACGACCCGCCCTACCCGCCGCTGCGCATCACCGAGAAGTACCTCGAACGGCTCGAAGGCTGGTGCGACGACTTCAACGACCGCCTGCCCAAGCTGACGTCGTTCATCCTGCCCGGCGGCACCCCGGGCGCGGCGTTCCTGCACCAGGCGCGCACGGTGTCGCGGCGGGCGGAGCGCTCGGCGTGGGAGCTGTACGAAGCCGAGCCGGAGACGACGAACCCGATCGCGGTGAAGTACCTGAACCGGCTGTCGGACCTGCTGTTCATCCTCGCCCGGCTGGCCAACCCCGAGGGTGACGTGCTGTGGCAGCCGGGCGGGCAGCCCTCCTAGATGATTGATTCTGTGAAGTTGGTGTTAGTGATCGTAGGCGATCAGTGACCTTTTGCTGGTCAGACCGGTCTGCCAGTTGTGCCAGATGCCGGCTGCCATCGCCAGCAGACGCTGCGCGACACGGATGAACACCCCCGAC